>WHTR01000057.1 GCA_009377635.1 Chloroflexota bacterium | reverse complement strand
GGCACGGCGCCTGCTGCCCGGGGGCACGCACGCGCCGCCGATGGCATAATCTGGGGCATCAGTTGCAAGGGGAGACGGCCCGCGAGGGGCCGCGGGAGGCGGGGCAGACGATGTTGACGGCCGGCGACATTCGAGGCGTCACCGCCATGGCGCCGACGGTGATCACGACCAAGATCGCCTACGGGATCGAGCATCTCCGGGAGGATCTGGACGCCGCAGGACATCGGATCAACCTCCAGCCCGGCCAGGCCAATGCGTACGCTGCATACAAGATCGTGGGCAAGAAGGGTCTCGTCCTCGAGCGTGCGTTGGGAATGAGGGGATAACCATGAAGCATCCGTACGGTGTCGTTTGGCCGCTCATTGTGAGCGCGATTCTGGCAGCCTGCGCACCTGGAGGCGGGCCCACCAGCCAGCCAGCCGGGGAGGACGGGCAGCCCGGGGCACCCATGCCCCAGCGGACGGTCGTGATCATCCTTCGCGGCGAGCTGCCGAGTCTCGCGGGCAAGCCGCTCGTCGGCTTCTCGGGGTCGCTCAATCCACCGGTTCGCATCTTCAATGGCATGCTGGACTACGTCGACGAGCAGGATGTTCCCCACCCCTACCTGGCCGAGACGCTCCCCCAGCTCAACACGGACAGCTGGCGCGTGTTCCCGGACGGCCGGATGGAGACGGTCTACCGGCTGCGTCCGAACCTTACCTGGCACGACGGGACGCCGCTCGCCTCCGAGGACTTCGCGTTCGGCTGGAGGGTCTACGCGACGCCGGAGCTCGGCGTCTCCGGATCTGAGCCGTACCGGCAGATGGAGGAGGTCGTGGCGCCCGACTCGCAGACCGTGGTCATTCGGTGGAAGCAGCCGTATCCCGATGCTGCGCGGATGGACACGAGGTATCATGCTCTGCCCAGGCATATCCTGGAGCAGCCATACGAGACGGCGGCGGCCGGTGACACATCGGGGTTCGCCAACCATCCGTTCTGGACAATCGACTACGTAGGGCTGGGGCCCTACAAGGTCGACCACTGGGAGCCCGGCGCGTTCCTGGAGGCGACGGCGTTCGACGGCCACGCGCTGGGCCGGCCGAAAATCGACCGGATCCGCCTGCTCCCGATCTCGGACCCAAGCACGGCGCTCGCAAACATGTTGAGCGGCGATGCCCACTTCGTTGCCGACTTCGTCATCGACTACGAGCAGGGCCAGGCCATCGAGCGCGAGTGGGCGGGCCGCGATGGGGGCACCGTCTTCAACGCGCCGGTGCTCCCCCGCCTGGCCCAGATCCAATTCCGGCCCGAGTACGTCAGTCCGAAGTCGCTCATGGATGTTCGGGTTCGCCGCGCGCTCGCCCACGGCTTCGACGTGCCCAGTGCGGTGGACGTCTTCACCGGACCGCACGGCGTGGCCACCAACACGCTGACGTCGCCACGGGTCGACTACTACCCGGTCATCGAGCGCGCCATCACGAAACGCCCGTATGACCCGCGCACGCTGCAGCGACTCCTCGAGGAGGCGGGGTTCGCGCGTGGTGGCGATGGCTTCTACGTCAGCCCAACGGGAGAACGGCTGGCGTTCGGTCTGTGGACGACGGGCGGGGCCGTATTCGAGCGGGAGAACCGCATCTTCGCGGACAGCCTGCGCCAGGCGGGAGTGGACGTCACTCCCCAGGTGCTGGGCCCGGCGCGGCTGGCCGACGCGGAATTTCGGGCGCTGATTCCCGACCTATTCATCGGCGGTGCTGGCTCTGACCGGATGAGGGAGTACAGCCTCGGTCAGATCCCTCGGCCTGAGAACCGCTGGAACGGAAACAACCGCGGCGGCTGGGAGAATGCCGAGTACGACCGGCTCTTCAACGCGTACAACGCGACGCTCGACCCGAACGAGCGGATCCAGCGGCTTGCGGAGATGGAGCGTATCCTCAACGAGGAGGTCGGCGTGATCCCGCTCTACTTCACCGTGGTCGTCACCGCCCACACGGGCAACCTCACGGGTCCCGTTGCGCGCATGTCGCCGGACGCGCCGCTAGGGGTTCACAACACATGGAACTGGGAGTGGGTTCGCTGACGGACTGCATCTGTCATGTTGATTCACCCATACGCCAGGAACTTGCCGGGGCGGGCGACCAGCCCATGATCCAAAGATGCGCGCAGCCGCCGCGCGCCACTGCATCGAGGACTCCTAGCTGAAAGGGGGTAGGACGGAGTGGCCAACGTCCCTGTCATTCTCGCACTCGAACACTACGACCGACACGTCCCGTTCCTGGACGGGTCGATCCAGATCGAAGGAGTCGATCTCAACGTGATCTGCTGCGGGACCGCAGTCCGGCATCCGGGCATGCTGCGACGGGGCGAGTATGACGCCGCCGAGACCTCCCTGGCCTCGTATCTCGCGGCCAGAGACCAGGGCCTCCCGGTTACGGCAATCCCGATCTTTCCCCGTCGGCTGTTCAGCCAGTCGCAGATGTATCGTAACCTCGAGGCTGGCATCGAGTCCCCGTCCGACCTGGTCGGACGTCGGGTCGGCCTGAACAGCTACCAGACGACGCTCTCGGTGCTGGCCAAGGGCGATCTCGAGCATGAGTACGGGGTGCCCTGGAAGTCCATAACCTGGTGCTCCTCCGCCGAGGATCTTATCGAGACCGACCTGCCTCCTGATGTGCGGGTGGAGCGGCTCCCGGAGGGTGCCGACACTGGCAGCCTCCTGGCGGAAGGGAAGCTCGACGCATTCATGAGCCCCAGGCCCCCGAGTTCGTACGTAGGCGGCGACCCCCGGGTCGGCCGGCTGTTCGCCGACCCGCGCGCCGAGGAGCGGGCCTACTTCCATCGGCTCGGTTACTTTCCCATCATGCACCTGGTAGCGCTCAAGGCCGAGCTGGACGAGCAGCACCCGTGGCTGGCGCCGACCCTGTTCGAGGCGTTCCTACGGGCCAAGGCAGAGATCGTGCGTCGCTACGAGGGGGACCCGAACTGGTCCCTGCTGGCCTGGGGACGGCAGTTTCTGGAGGAGGAGCGGCGCGAGCTCGCGCCGGACGTGTGGCCGAATGGCCTGGCAGCGAATCGCTCGAACCTGGAGCGCTTTATCCGGTACGCCCACGAGCAGGGGGTGATTCAGTCCCCGATGCCGGAGGATAGCCTGTTCACAGCATCGACCCACGCGACCTAGCCGAGGCGGCGACCGAAAGGGGCACAGGATGTCCCACGAACACCGCGATGAAGTCCCGAAGCTCTCCAGCCAGAAGAGGGATCGATGCTGGCGCAGTGTACGCATCACCGCGAAGGGCGCGGTCCCGGTCCAGAGATGCTCGGGGTCATACGCTCGAATGACCATGTGTTGTGATGAGCGCCGAGGGATCCCCGCGCCGTAGCCCAACGCGTTCGCGCCAGCCCGGCCCGTCGCCAAATCCCGGCGAGGTGAGCAGCGGCGCCATACACGCCAATCCGTTGGCCTCAAGGGATCTGGATTGAATGGGGGACACGCGGCTACCATAGAGGGGCAAGGGATCGCGATGCTCGATCAGGCTGACCCCGAGATGGACCTCCGCGCGCTCGTCGAGGAGTCCGAGGACTTCACGGTCGATACCCGCGTATACACCAGCCCGGCAATCTTCGACGCCGAGATGCGGCGCATCTTCCTGCGCACCTGGGTCTACGTCGGCCACGAGAGCGAGATTCCCAACCCGGGCGATTTCCGCACGTCAGCCGTCGGGCGGGTCCCGGTCATCGTGACCCGCGACCAGACCGGTGCCTTCCACGTGCTGGTCAACACGTGCCGCCACCGGGGAACTGTGGTCTGCCGCGAGGAGCGGGGAAACGCGCGGTTCTTCCAGTGCCCCTACCACAATTGGCTGTACCGGAACGACGGCAGGCTCGTACAGATCCCAGACTCCAGCGGCTACCCGGAGGGCTGGGCCGGCCGTATCGGCGGACTGCTCGAGGCACCGCGGATTGCCGTTTTGTATGGCATGATCTTTGCGAACTTCAGCCAGGCCGGCCCCAGCTTCGACGAGTACCTAGGCCCCCTGCGCAGGTACGTCGAATACTGGTTCGGACACTCGCCCACCGGGCGCGTTCAGGTGCTGGCGCCCTTCCGCGCCTCGTACCCCGGAAACTGGAAGCTTCAGGTCGAGAACTCGACGGACGGCTGGCACGCTCGCTATGTCCACGAGTCAGCCCTCCGCACCATGCATCATTTCGGCACCCGCAGCCCCGCCGTCGGCTGGCCCGGCGCAACCCGCGCCTTTCCCTCTGGCCACGGGGTGCTGGAACGACCTCGCGACGACCTCCCGCCTGAGGTGCAGCCGCAGTTCGAATCCTTCCGCTCCCTGCTGGCGGAGACCTACGGTGCCGAGCACGCGGAAGCGATGTTCGTCCGCCGTCAGATCACCCTCTTCCCGAGCTTCCACCTCATGGAGTTCAAGTTCCGGGTCATCCAGCCGGTCGCAGTCGACCAGACCGTGATCTACGAGTTTCCGGTTCGCCTGGAAGGAGTACCGGACGACGTCAACGCGGCCATCCTTCACCGCATCACTCGCGAGATATCGATCTCCTCTGGCGGGCCAGTCTCGAGCTTCGTCAATGCCGACGACGTGGAAGCTTTCGCCCGTGTCCAGAGTGGGCTCGCTGATAGCCCCGTCGAGCGCATCTACTTCTCCCGGGGGCTCCATCGGGAGGTGATCGCTCCGGATGGCGAGCGCACTGGCGAGAGCAGCGATGAGCTCCCTCAGCGCTCCATCTACCGGGAGTGGCGGCGCCTCATGCATGAGTGACAATGCCCACCCACCCCCTCTCCAACGACTCGGGGCCACCCCCACCCAATGTGGACCTGCCCGCGGTGCTCTTCGATCCCGATGGACCCGCGGATCGACACGATGTCTAGCCTGAGTCGGGAGGAGGCCGAAGCCTTCGTCTACCAGGAGTGCCAGCTGCTCGACGAGCGCCGGCTCGACGAATGGCTGACGCTGTTCACCGAGGATGGCATCTACTGGATTCCTAGCTCGGACACCGCACGGCCCGAAGACACCTCGATCATGTACGACGACCCGCTCCAGCGAAAGAAACGCGTGCATCAGCTGCTCCGGGAGGTCCACCTCGCGCAGACGCCTCCCTCCCGCACCGTGCACCTGGTCTCGAACCTGCAGTTCGACCCGGACCCCAGCCCCTCGGAGGCCACCGTGCGGTGCAACGTTCTGATGGCCGAGATCCGTCCCGCCGACCACGCGACCGGCCAGATTGGGCTCAACTCGCCTCGGCTGCTGGCGGGCCACTGCCACTATCATCTGCGCCGGGAGCATGGCCGCTGGGCCATCGCCATGAAGAAGGTCCTGCTCATCGACCGCGATCTCCCGCTCTATAACATCACCTTCATCATCTAGGAGTGCCCATACGTGTCTGCATTCGGAGGGAAATGATGGCCAACCTTGCGCTTACGATGGCATGCGGGCCCTACGATCGAACCGACGGCCTGCGCACCGGCAACGTGCGCCCCGAGGGGATCGACCTGACGTACCTGCCCATCCAGTCGCCCCCCGAGATCTTCGCCCGCATGACCAACAAGCAGTCGTTCGACCTGTCCGAGATGTCCTGCTCCTTGTACCTCACGCTGCGCACGCGGGGCGACTTCCCGTTCGTGGCGCTGCCCGTCTTCCCCTCCCGCCTGTTCCGCCACGGGTTCATCTTCGTGAACGCCAACGCCGGCATCCGGGCCCCCAAGGACCTAGAAGGGAAACGGGTGGGCGTCCCGGAGTACCGCCAGACCGCCGCGGTCTGGATCCGGGGGATCCTCCACCAGTACTACGGCGTGGCCCAGGAGACCCTCCACTGGCACGTGGGCGGGGTCAACGCGCCCCGGGGTCCCGACGGGCAGGACGTCGTGATGCCCAACCGTACGCTCAAGGTGGACTTCATCGGCGGCCAGCGGACGCTCAACGAGATGCTGGCCAGCGGGGAGATCGACGCCATGATCGGAGCCCGCCAGCCGGCCGCCCTCGGCAAGCAGCCCCAGGTGCAGCGGCTGTTCCCCGACTACCGGGCCGAGGAACGTCGCTTCTACCAGGAGACGGGCGTCTTCCCCATCATGCACACCCTGGTCATGAAGGAGGCGCTCTATCAACGACATCCGTGGATCGTCGAGAGCATCTTCAAAGCCTGGGAGGAATCCCAGGCCGAGTGCATCCAGCAGATGCGGTTCAGCGGAACGCTCCGCTACACGCTCCCCTGGCTGTTCGCAGACCTGGAGGAGATCGATGGGCTGTTCGGCGGGAACCCCTTCCCGCAGGGTCTGGAGCCGAACCGCAAAACGCTCGCGACCCTCCAGCGGTACCTGCTCGACCAGGGTTTCATCGAAGAGGCTCGTCCGCTGGAGGACCTGTTCACCCCCATCGTGCTCGCCAATGAGTAGCTCGCTTATCTCGCCGTCCATCTCCGGAGAGGGCTCCTTCTCGCTTCCCCTGTGGAGCGTTAGGGCTCGCCGGGGAGGCGGGGGGTACTGCTGGGAGTGACGCGGTGTCTCGTCGCCTGCTCGTACGCGTAGGCGAGCCTGATCATGGCGCCGTCGCTGTATGGCCTCCCCAGGAAGGTGATTCCCGCTGGGAGCCCCTCGGAGGTGAATCCGGCCGGTACCGAGATGGAGGGAACGTATACCAGGTAGGTGTTGAGATGCGTCGCTCCCCTCGAGTTGTAGTGCGGAGGGTTGATCGCATCGCGAATGAGCGTGGGCTGATGCTCGACCGTCTTGTGCACGATGGCGTCGAGACTGTGGTCGGCCATCACCTTGAGGAGGTTGATCGTCAACGTTTCGCGCGCGGCAAGCGACTCGTAGTACTCGGCCGTCCCGCCCTCCCGGATGCTGGGCGTGCGCTGTCGAACCACCCTGGCGGAGTCCGGTGAGGCGAGCATCTCCTGCCGCGTCGTGAACGGCGGATTTCCCCCTCGTCCGACGTACTCCGCAAAGGCATCAGCGCTGCCGCTGCCACGCCGCTTGTCCAGCAGGCTGCGCAGATCAGGGATGAGGATCGGATCGATAACGGTTGCCCCAGCCGCCTCCAGCTCGGCGACGGCCCGATCGAACACCTGACCCACCCTCGCGAAATCCTCGGAGTCCGGCTCCGACGTATGTCCCATGGGTTCGCGGAGGATTCCGATCCTCGCTCCCTTGAGGCTCGTTTCGTCCAGAAACGCGGTGTAGGTCGATGGTGTCCGGCCAACCCCCAGCGCGGTGATCGGATCCTCGGGGTCGTAGTCGACCATCACGTCGAGGAGCACCGCCAGGTCGCGAACGGTCCGGGCCATGGGTCCCAGCGAGCCATTCGTGCTGGGCCAACCGGCGTAGACCCCGCCCCGGCTGACCAGGCCGCCCGACGGCCTCATCCCAACGATTCCCGTCCACGCCGCCGGCCTTCTAATGGAGGCGAAGCCCTCCTGGCCGACTGCCACTGCTCCCAGGTTGGCGGAGACCGCTGCCGCTGGCCCCCCGGACGATCCGCCTGGCGTCCGTTCCAGGTCCCACGGATTCCTGGTCGACCCGAAAAGGGTGCCGTGGGTGTCGCCCGATCCGAGCTCGCCCAGCGTGGCCTTGCCCAGGATGATCACGCCCGCTCGCCTCAATCGTTCGGTAACGAACGAGTCCCGTGTCGGGTAGTAATCCTTGAACAGGATCGACCCGAGCGTTGTGGGCAGTCCTGCGGCGTCCATCTGGTCCTTGAGAATGACGGGCACCCCGTGCAGCGGACCCCGCGGGCCGGATGCGCTCAAGGCGGCATCCAAGCGGTCCGCCTGGGTCAGGGCATCAGGAGCAATCGTGATCATCGAGTTGATGCGCGGCCCGGTCCGATCGTACGCCTCGATGCGGTTCAGATAGAGCTGAGTCAGCTCCCGGGCCGAGAGGTCTCCGGCCGTGTACGCCCGCTGGATATCGTCGATGGTGGCTTCCAACAGGTGAAACGGGGTGAGGGTTTGTGCCATGCGCATCCCTCTCGATCGACATCAAGGCAGCTGGGCGGATTATAGCCGACTGGCAAATGGCGAACTGGTCGGTTAGGATGGGAGAAACAAGAAAGGGGGCAGATCATGGTTGAAGAGCAGGACGGTGCACGACGCTGGCCACGCACAGCCTCGCCATTTGAGAAGTGGCAAGATGCTGAGGGTCTCCCGATCTACCGGGGGTCCTATGTCGAGGACATGTACACGCTCGAGCTGAAGCCCTGGCCGCGGCTCGGTCAGCTCGGGGCATTCGTCATGCTCGCCGAACAGGAAGAGGACGCAGGCCTGGTCACGGAGATCCGGCCGGGCGGGCAGACCGAGCCGCAGCATCACCTCTTCGAGATGGTCATCTACATTCTCGACGGACGCGGCGCCACCTCATTCTGGCAGCAGGATGGGCGGAAGCAGACCGTCGAGTGGCAGCGTGGCAGCCTCTTTGCGCCCCCACTCAACTGCTATTACCAGCACTTCAATCTGGACGGGAGCAAGCCGGTCCGGATGTTCTCCGTCTCCAACGCGCCGCAGGCCATCAACCTCTACCACGACGGCGATTTCGTCTTCGACTGCCCCTACGTCTTCAAGGAGCGGTACCGCGCGGATGACACGTACTTCACCGACCCCGGCCGCAGCACGGGCACGCGCGCCTGGCAGACGAACTTCGTCCCCGACGTGCGAAGCTTCCGGCTGGAGGAGTGGCGCGAGCGGGGAGCCGGCACGAACATGAACTTTCGGCTGGGCAACAACACGCAGATGGCAGCGCACATCAGCGAGTTCCCGCCCGGCCACTACAAGAAGGCGCACCGCCATGGCGTGGGCGCACACGTGATCATCCTGGGCGGGGCCGGCTACTCGCTACTCTGGTTCGAGGGCGAGAAGGAGCGCCGCAAGGTTGATTGGCTAGACGGCAGCGTGCTATCGCCGAAAGAGGCCGAGTACCACCAGCACTTCAACACGGGCCCCAACCACGCCCGCTACCTGGCGCTCCGCTTCGGCGTGCCCGGAGTGGGGCAGGGTCACAGCAACCAGAATCCGGCCTGGATGACGCCGGACGAGATCGACGGGATTCCTTATGAGCGAGAGGACCCGGCCATCTACGACCTGTACGTCGCTGAGTGCGCGAAGCACGGGTCGACGGTAGAGCTTCCGCGTCCGCAGGTCGCGGTACCGCGCACAGCGTCGTGACCCAGTTATTGGGCAGGTGCGGGCCACTCAAAGGCGGCGAACAGCGGCTCGCTAGCGCCACTCCCAGTCTTGGACATGCAGGAACGGGCCGGAGGTATTTGGCGCGTGGCGGGCAACGGGTCCTTGCAAACCGCTGATGTGGGGGGTTGTCTCGACTCCGAAGAAATGCGGGATCACCGGCAGTTCCTCGATCAGGATGCGCTCCAGTTGCGCGGCCTGACTGACGCGCTCCGGTTCTGACAGCGTCGTCGTGTAGGCCTCGAAGATGCGGTCGTATTCGGCATTGCTCCAGCCACATCGGGTCTCAACTGGACAACACTGCTCCGTAGCGAAATCGGCGAGTAGAGGACCGCCCCTTCCCCTTGCCCAAGCCACTGCTGTTCGAGGGTCTGGCCGTCGGTTACCGAGAGAACGAAATCGCTGATGAAGTGGACTTCTCCTGCCAAGAGATTCGACACGGCCGTTTGTGGATCGGGAATAAAACGGACCTCGATTCGCCACACCCTTCCTACCGGCCGGGGCGTCCGCCGGCTGCCGCGGCCGCCTGCATCTTCGCCCTCGCCTCCGCCAGGGCGGGAAGCTCTCGCCGCGAGACCGTCTCTACGTCGACCTCGGTCCGGCCGGTCTGCGAGCTCTCGTCGACCTTCGGATGCATGGGGTGCCGGAAGTACAGGACGAAGCGGAGGAACCCTGGGCCGCCGGTGATTCGGTGCGCGATGCCGCGCGGCACGTATCCCATCTCGCAGGCATCCAGCTCATGCGCGCCCCATTCGGTGTCATTCTTCGCGTGCCCGCGGAACTGGAACCACAGCTCGTCGTCGTCGCATCCCCGGTGGAAACCGAACTGCTCGCCCTCGGTGTTGTAGGAATCGGTACGAAACTCCTCGCCCTCGTAATGCTGTGGAGCCCGCACCCCGCCGCCCACACCGGTGGTTCCGGTGAAGTAGTCGAAGACCGGGATGACGGTGACCTTGCGACCTCCCGGCAGAGGCCCCGGTCGGCCGGGGGGACCGCTCACGCAGCCCACCAGTGCCGCGTGGTCCCGCTCCATGACAATCGGCTCCAGACCGTCCCGGAAGAACTCGGTGACCTCTAGGATCTTCCCCTGGCGCTTCGGAAACCCCACCGGGTGCCCGTTAGCGCCCTCAGTCTCGGTGTGGACCTCGAACACGGTCTCGGTGTAGGGATGGTCGGCGTCCACTCCAAGGCTCACCGGCTTGCGCAGCTTGACCACCATCTGGCGGCAGTTGCCATCCCCGACGATCCGGTAGGCCACGCCGGCCGGAATGTGCAGGCAGTGGCTCGGCGCCAGGCGGAATTCCCCCATCTCCGTTTCGGCCGCGGCGTGCCCCGCGTACTGGAACACGAGCACGTCGTAGTCCGAGGGCCGGTGGAAGGCGGCCTCGGGCCCAACGACATGTTGGGCTTCGATGACTCCGTCTTCCCCGTCCCATACCAGGACCGGCTTGCCGCCCAGTGCGTTGGTCGGTCCTCGGAAGAGGTCGATCATCCGGAGCCGCGGCATCGGACGCCCCCCTGCCCGCTGGGTGCCGACCAGCTCATCCTCGTCGCGCTCGAACCAGATCGGGCCGCTCTTGTCGTCCCAATGGGTCATGAACTCGCGAACCATCCTGCCCATCGCACCCTCCTTCCCTCCGAACGCAGTATAAAACACTTCGAAACCGACGGCGACGCCCGGGCGCGTCCGCATCCGGAGCGGGATCTCACGCATGGCTTCGAAATCAGTCTGATCGGCCCGTGTGCGAGAGGGCGGCCGCGGAGCAGGAGGCGAGGATGCCCTTTCCGAGGCTACTGGCCGAATAGCGCGATAGCGTTGACCTCGATCTTGAGCTCGGGCCGAGCCAGCTCACGGACCACGACCATCGTACTGGCGGGACGCGCGTCGCCGAACACGCGCGCGCGGGTCTCGTTCACGGTATTGTAGGCGTCCCGGCCACCCTCGGTCAGAAAAACCGTGACGGTGACCAGATGCTGGTAGCCGCCACCCTCCTTCTCGAGGATGCCGCCAATGTGGCGAAAGACCGTCTCTGCCTGCTGGACAAGGTCGCCCGGGTCTTGTGGCGGGGTCACGCCAGCGCCGGCCGTCGTCCCGGCGATGAAGAGCCAGTTCCCATTGCGGATGGCCGAGCTGTACGACCCGCGGGGCTGATTGAGATGCGCGTAGGTGCGTTTCTCGTTCGGCATGGATCCGCTCCCTGACTTTCACCTCGGCTGGGCTTCGGGACTGCTATTTTGCATGCTACAACATCACACCTCGAACCGAGCCGTCCGTGCTCGGCCAGCGCTCTCCCGGCGATCGATCCGCCGTTCGAAGATTTCGGCTGTACAGGAGTCCGCCTTGGACACCAGCCCGCACCTTGTCTTGACCGACGCACAGACTCACGAGCCGTTTCGCTTCCCGGTGCGGCGCGTCATCCTTGCCGGCTACACGGGGCGGGACCGCGAAACGGTGCTTCGGCACATTCGGGAGCTGGAGACAGAGGGCATTGCGCCACCGCCGAGCGTCCCCGTGCACTATCCCGGACTTCTTGATGGCGTGCAGGTCAATGGAACGGTACCCGCCCGGTTGGGTTGGGCCTCCGGCGAGATCGAGTTCGTCTTGTTCGTCGCCGGCGAAGCCGTCTATGTCGGCGTCGGCAGCGACCATACGGACCGGGACCTGGAGCGAGCGTCGATAGAGGCGTCGAAGCAGGCGGCGGGCAAGGTCGTCGGCGCAGACGTCTGGCTGCTCGAATCGCTGCTGCCACAATGGGACGAACTAGTTCTGAGAAGCTGGGTGACTCAGGGAACGATGCGTGTCCTCTACCAGCAGGGAACGCTCGGGATGATCATGCCGCCCCACGACCTGCTCGGCCTTGTTCCAGTCGCCGACCGGGGGCCTGGACTAGTACTGTACTCCGGTACGGTCCCGCTGATACAGCGCGCTCCGACCGACGGGACCTGGCGGTTTGAGGGCCAGCTGCTGCGCGCTACGGGCGAGGTGCTGGCCAGGTGCCAATACACCTACATGGCTGCACCGGGCAAGGGGTTGCCGAGTAGAGACTAAGCCTTTCCGGCCGTTGCGGCGGTCGAGCTGGGGTTCTGCAAACAGGAGGGGTGGGACGTCGACCTGCAGCTTCTGTTTTCGGTCACTCGCGCGACCCTCCGTTATGTGGGCTCCTTCCTATCAGGGAATGACGAGCAACTCCTGACGAGCTGATTTGCACGCAGCGCTCAGGTCACGTGTCCACATGCTCGGCAGGTCCGCAGCTCCTCGCTGGCTTCGAATCGCTGGATCTCGTCTCGAAGCTGCGTCTCAATATCGGCTACATGCATCGTCACCTCGTGAAGCTTCGCGCTGCAGCGATCGCAAAACCACAGGAGCGACTCCGTCTCATCCGGGCGCCGCTTCCGCTCGATCACCAGCCCCCAGGTGTCGGCCGGCCGATGCGGAGCATGGGGGACCATGGCGGGCACCAGCATGATCTCCCCCTCACGGATCGTGGCGGTACGCCGTGTGCTTGCAGCGTGCATGTACTCCAGCTCCATGTCGCCCTTGAGCATGTAGAAGATCTCGTCGGATGGGTCAACATGAAAGTCGCGCCGAGCGTTCGGCCCCCGGATGACCATCGCGGTGAACTGAGAGTCTTCCCAGATGACCTTGTTGCCCACGGGTGGCTGGAACGCCTCCCGGTTCTGTTCAATCCAGTGCCAGAGATCCTGGGATACGAGCGGAAGCACCGTCCGTCCTTCTCCTTAAGCTAGGCTGTTTCCAGTTGCCGTACGTCCGGTTCGCGTGGTTCTCGTCGTGTCAAGGTCATAAGGCCTCGTCATTCTTCAATGCCGAGCTCAGTGTGAGCCATCTTGAGTGGGCCGAGGCTGAGCACCTGATCCACCGAATACGAAGCGGGCAGCCGCCCGGCTCGCATCTCCTCATCGACGATCAGATCGATGCCGTCGCGCGGCAGGGCCAGATCGCGGGAAACGCGGTCCTGCCATCCCAGGAAGAGTCCGTCGAAGTTGTCCTGCTCGCGTTTCGACTTCAGGTAACCGGCTTCGATAACGATCTCCTTGAACCTGGCGGCATTGGTCAAGTCCAGTACCCAGTTGCAGGCTCGAATCATCCCCTTGCAGAAACCCTTCACCAGCTCGGGATGCTGCTGCGCGAAGTTCTGGTTGGCGGCCGTGCAGCGATCGTGGCGAGATGGATACCGGGTTCGGAGGTCGGCCAGGAGGGGAAAGCCATCGCGCCGCAGTCCCTCGATCTGATCGCGGTAGGTGACCAGGATGGCGGCGCCGTGCGTGCCAGCCCGAAAGCCTTCTCCCGTTCCGGCCGAGTCGTGCATCGCCCCACCTGAGTACTCGATGTGAACGTCACGCTCGGGGTCTATCCCGCTGTCGGTCAGCACCTGTCGGAGCATGACATCAGTCGCCCCGCCCGGCATGCTCTGACACAGCCGCTGGCCTCTCAGGTCGTCGATGGTCTGCATGCCCGGCCGCCCGAACAGGACGAATGCATGTGTCTTTCGACGAGCGGCCACGATGCAGACCGGTCTCCCTTCGCTGTTGGCTTCGAGCACGAACGTGGTCCGCGGGTCGATGCCGACATCGGCGTTCCCGTTGGCAAGCAGCTCGACCTGCATCGCCTCGCGGCTCAGCAGCTCACCGGAATCCTCTGGGAGCGTGACCAGCTCGACGTTTCGGAGCCCTTCCTGCGCGAAGAACCCTTCCGTGAGCGCGGCGAGGGCGATGCACACATGGTTCCACTCGTCGTGCGCGGCGCTCAAGCGCACGCGAGAGGTGTCGGGGTCCGGGATTGCCTGGAGCCAGGATCGCGTCTGGAACAGCGGCAACGAAGCATCGGCCATGGGGTCATCCTCGATGTTTGATGGGTCCCGGGGCCATCAATGGCTCCGCGACGATGGAGCGGCGGGCCCTTGCGCCTCCAGGTACCTCGGAAAATGCCAGTTCATCGTGTGGGGCTCGTATTCGACGAGCGAGCCGCCGGAGGTGCTGCCCGATGTCCTGGTTGATCTTCGATTATTCGCTGCATCCCTCCTCGCGAAACGGGACCGTTCTACCCTGCCACTCCGTGTGGCGAAGCATTCGCTGGCCGATCGTACCACACAGCGAGTGAGCCTGCGTCCTCCACCGAATTATAGGAACCGACCGTGTCGAAACGTTTGGCTGTTACCCGACCGACGATGGCGCCAGGCTACGGAAGGCAACTCCGAATCAGCTCGCCGCCGCAGTAGCCGTCAGGGTCCGAGCCAACGCCGCCTGCCACGGCCAATCGGTCGGGACCATCTTCTTTTCGCTGTGCAGCTCTCGATATTGGGTGCGGTCCGCATTCGCGTCCGGCTTCCGAATGGCAGCACACCGGAAGCCGTAGGCCGTGTCCTCCGTTTCCATTGCAATGGCGCGCCGCGACCGCGTCGTACAGCTCCTAGGCAAAGGTGTGCGCGGGTTTCGCCATCGGGTTATTCCTCCTCAACCGGTGATGCCGTAGAGGCGTGCGCAGTTGGTCCACAGGACCTTTCGTCTGGAGTCGTCGCTCACGCCGGGGATCGCCATGAAATGCTCGAAGGCCTCGGGGAAAGCCGAGTCGAAGTGCGGGAAGTCCGAGGAGAGGACCAGGTTGTCGTCGCCCAGCAGGTCAATGACTGCCCGCAGTGGCCACTCGTCGACCTCGACCCCGCTCCAGCACTGCCGTCGCCAGTACTCGATCGGCTCCAGCTTGACGTTTTCGCGCACGTTCGGCATGGTCACGCGGTAGCGTTCCCACTCCTCTTCCAGGCGGAACAGCCAGTAGATGATCCACGAGCAGCCCGCCTCGAGGAAGACACACCGCAGGTTCGGGTGCCGCTCGAAGACGCCTCCACCCAGCAGCTCCATGAACGCGAGCGGGTGCTCGATGCCGCGGCCGGTGGCGTGGTTGAAGAGGGGGTGATCGGGGTACCGCTGCTGGAGGTGGAGCTGGGCGGAGCCGTGGAAGGTCACGGCCACGTTCAGCCGCTCTGCCTCCGCCCAAAAGGGCTCGAAGCGCGGATCGTCCAGCCGCACGTCGCGGCGACTGCTCCCGGGGGAGACACCCACCGCCCCGAGCTTTGTCACGGCGCGGTTCAGCTCCGCCATGGCCGCGTCGACGTCGCCCAGGGGAACCAGGGCATTGACCTTCAGCCGCCCGGGATCGTGCTGGCAGAAATCGTGCAGCCACTGATTGTACGCGCGGCAGAGTGCGAGCGACACCTCGTTCGGCGCCTCCCGCCAGCCCCGGCCGCCCACGGTGGGGAAGAGGACCGCCACGTCGATGCCCTCCGTGTCCATCGCCCGGAGTTGACCCTCGGGCAGGATGCGGGCGCCATCCTCGGTGAGGTAGGGAATATAGGCGCCGTAGCGTTGCTGCTTCAGCTCGCCGGCGCCGAAGGCGTGCGGCTGGCCGCCAGAATCAGCGCCGCCCAGGACCGGAGCGCCCCGCGCTGGCGAGCCAGCGACCGCGGTCGCGGTGGACGGATCGCCGGGCGACTCCAGCAGTGAGTTGAAGCTGGCGTCGGTCTTGGTCCATTGACGGTAGGAGTCGCGGTACTTCGGATCGATGTAGGCATCCCACAAATCGCCGGGCTCGGCGAGGTGCATGTCGCTATCGATCCACTTGAAACCGTTCCTGGCCATGAATGGTCTGCTCCCGGTGTTTTTTCTCTCTGCCGTCCTGGCGCACGTGTTTATTGGAATAATGCAGAAGGGCTACAGGCACATACAAGCCTGGCACGCGCACAGGGTCGGATCGAAGAACTCGTGCTCTGGCTTCGGCAAATGCCTCCCTCCTTGATGCGCGTCAACGCAGGTAAGGCCTGGTATTCGTAGGTGCAGCGGACCAGCACCTCGCCCGTTCTCGCCAACGGGACCAATCGTCGCCTGCTGGGCGACGACGATCTCGATCAACTCCTCGCGGCTGGCGGTCTTGCGCACCATGACAGGCTGACACTACCGCATCACCCACTGTTCGGCAACTTGTGGCATCGCCACTGTTTTTCTCGGTGCCCAGTTCAACATGATAGGATCAACCGGACCGATCCACAATTCACCACTCCCATCCTACCCGTCGCAGCCGGGCTACAATGGCTTGTCCAAATTCAAGCTAATGACGGAGAAGCGGTCTTGAGCATAGATGTGAGTCTGATGAACCTCATGCCTGGCGTGCAAAATTTCATCGAGGCTGCCGGGATCAGCGAGGGGGATCGGGTGCTCTTCCTGGCGGACACGCGCTCTGACCAGGCCTCGCTGCAAGCGTGCACGACATGGGTCGGGGGCGAGTAGGGGCAGGCGTTTGAGCGCGTACGGACCTTGGAGGTTGCTATGAGATCGCATGGACTCTGGAAACGCGTATCTTTCGTGATCATTTCCGTTTCAGTCGTGCTCAGTGCGTGTGCAACGCCGTCGACGTCACCTGGAGGTTCTGGAGAGGCGGGCTCCTCAGTCGGCCAGGGGCAATCCGGGACCCAGTCTGGGTCGAAGCGGGTCGTCTGGGCGATGGACCAACCGGTCGAGGGTTTCACCGAGCTGTTCGGCGGGCCGGCCTCGGGCTGGCGCGTCCCCTATCTGGCGCTGCATGACTTCCTCGTTGTGCTGGACGACGCCGGGGAGCCGCGACCCCGGCTTGCAACGGAGCTTCCTTCCCAGCCCGCCGGGACGTGGAAGGTGAATCCTGACGGAACGATGGAGACGACCTGGAAGCTACGGCCGGGGGTGACCTGGCATAACGGGGAACCCTTGCGTCCAGCCGACTTTGAGTTCGGATGGCGGGTCGCTCTCGACCCGGCGGTTCCCTGGAACAAACGGGCCGTGGCCGCCGCGATCGAACGGATCGAAACTCCAGACGATTCCACTCTGGTCTTTTACTGGGGAAACCTCTACCCCTTCGCGGACCGAATCCAGCAGTTCGACCTCGACGCATTTCCCACATGGAACACCGGCCTGATGGAAGCGTTTGAGACGAACAAGGCCGAGTTCCCCCACGACCCGTGGCTGACGAGGGAGTTCGTGGGCCTCGGACCCTACCGGCTCACCGCATGGGAACCAGGTGTTCAGTTCGTCATGGAGCCCAACGAGAGCTGGTACGGGGGCCGGTCAAAGATCGACCGGATCGAGGTGCGATTTGTCGGTGACGACAATGTCCGGTTGGCAGGGATCCTTTCTGGCGAGATCGACCTCACGCTGGCCAACTCCGGGGGGCCGTTGCCCGAAGTGTGGCAAACGCTGACCGAGCAGTACGTCGGGACCGGGCAGGGGCAGCTCATCAAAGAGCAGGTCGGACGGCTCACCTACGCCACGCCCAAGTGGACCAACCCCCTGTTCGGCGGGAACAACCAGGCGAAGGTGCGCCAGGCGATGACGTATGCGCTGGATCGCGAGTCCCTGGCCGAGGTGATGGTCAAGGACCGCAACCTCGCGTCCCATAGCTGGATCCAGAAGGGAACGCCCCTCCACAATTCTCAAGGGAGCAAGATCGCCGTCTACCCCTATGACCCGGCGAAGGCCTCGCAGCTCTTCCAGGAGGCGGGATGGACCCGCGGTCCGGACGGTGTACTCCAGAATGCCGCGGGCGAGAAGTTTCAGTTCGAGTGCTGGTGTGCAGAGACGTACGGGCCCGTGCTCCAGGCAGACTGGAAGCAAGTCGGCGTGGACGCGGAGCTGGTGGTCACGCCGCCCCAGCTACGATCCAACCTCGAGTACCAGGCCTCATTCCCCGGTATCCAGGGGACCGGCAACGCCATCAGCTTCGCCTTCATCGACGGCCGGTTTCACAGCCGGAATATCGCGCGGACGGAGAATCGTTGGGGCGGCCAGAACCGGGCGGGCTACAGCGACCCGGAGGCGGACTCAACGGTGGAGCGCATTCTCCGCGCTCTCGATCAGACCGAGCGATGGAACCTGGAGGGCGATCTCGCCGGTCTCATCACCCGGAACGCGGTCTTCGTCTGGATGTACCATCCGACGGCTGCCTCCTCGGCCGCGAAGGGAATCACCGGCCTCAAGCCCAGCCGAGCGACCGGCCACAGCGGCGATCTGCTGCTGACGTGGAACATCGCGGAGTGGGACATCAGCCAGTGAGGAGCACTCGCGCTCGGGACCGGTGCAGTATTCGGAGCCAAGCCCCATCGCCCAGTCATGCGCAGGCAGATGAAGATCTGGGGCACGCTCTCAAATAGATACGGCAGCCGTTCCGGTCGAGCTTCGGTTCGCGCGCCAGGTCGTACGTCGGCTCTGCAACCGCCGTCTTGAGTAGAGGGATCGTATACTCTGGAGTTGTTGACTCGTGCTGTTCACCTACGCTATCGTGCTGGGCGATGGCCACGAGATCCCCACTGACCTACGCACGCAGACGATTCGGGACTGTGTGCTGGCAAGGATCCACGAGAGGGCTAGGGACCATGTTTAAACCTCGACGACGCGGGCGGGCACTTGTCGCTGCTCTGGCTGCCGCGATTCTCGTGGCCGGCTGTGCCGCACCGGGCAGCCAGGGAGCGCAACCGGGTGGAGATACACCGCAGACGACACCCAAGCGCATCACGGCCGTCTCGACCAAGGGGGACCCGCTGGTGGTGCTCGAGAAGCTGGAGGGGGCCGCCGATACCATACAGGAGCTCGTGTCAGGCGGCCTCGGGATGATCGATACCCAGGGCAACGTCCACCCCGAGTATGCGGAAACGATTCCCAGCGTCGAGAACGGCCTCTGGAAGGTGCTTGGCGACGGCTCGATGGAGATGACCTGGAGCATCAGGGAAGGCGCCCGCTGGCAAGACGGTACGCCGTTCACGGCCGAGGATCTGTTGTTCACGATTCGGGTCGGCCAGGACTCAGCCCTCCCCTTCGGGGACCCCGCCTACAGCTCGCTCGATTCGGTGGAAGCGCTGGATGCCCGGACGGTGTTTGCCAAATGGAAGCAGCCATACATCCTCGCCGAGCGGATGTTCACTCGTGTCACGGCGATCCCGCTCCCCCAACATCTCCTCGAGCCGGCGTATCTGGAGGCATCGGCGAGCGGAGCGGCCGCAGGCTTCGTCGAGCAGCGCTACTGGAGCGAAGACTATGTCGGCCTCGGCCCGTACAAGATCAGTGCCTGGGAGCGGGGCAGCCATATGGTGCTCGACGCGAACGAGCATTACGTTCTTGGCCGCCCCAAGCTGGATGGAATCGAAGTCCGCTTCAACGAGGACGTGAGCGCGGTAGTCGCCGCGATTCTGGGGGGCGGAGTGGACGTCACCCTCGGGAGCGGCCTCGAGGCGGAACAGGTGGTTGAGCTTCGGAACAACTGGCGCGACGGGCAGCCGGGGGTGGGTATTGCGGCTTTTAGCGGGATCATCCCGCAGTTCCTCAATCCGCGGCCAGCGCTGGTCTCCAACCTGGAGTTTCGCCGCGCCCTCTTGATGGCGATCAATCGACAGGAGATGGCCGAAACCATCCGATTGGGCCTCGTGCCTGTCGCCCACGGATATCTACGGGAGGGCCTGCCCGAGTATCAGCAGCTCGATGCCCAGCTGGTCAAATACCCGTACGATCCGAACCAGGCGGCGGGGATGATCCAGAGTCTCGGTTATCAGAGGGGACCGGACGGCACGTTCCACGATGCCGCCGGCGAGAGGCTGTCGGTTCAGCTCATCGCCGACACCGGAAGAACCGACGAGCGGAACGCTCAGGTGGCCATCGCGGATTACTGGGGGCGGATTGGGGTGGAGACGGAGCTGGCGCCCAACCCACCCCGAGGTGACCAGGAGGCCGGGGCCACGTTTCCCGCTTTCCGCGTCCGACGCATTACCGATGAGCCCGAGCGAGTGGCCGAGTTCCAAAGCTCCCAGGTGCCCCTCCCCGAGAACCGCTTCCGCGGCCGCAACACCCCCCGATACCAGAGCCCGGAGCTGGACCGCCTGCTCGAACGCTACAACGTGACAATCCCAAGACCAGAGCGGATGGAGGTATTCGGACAGGTTATCCGCCACATCTCGGATCAGCTGGTCGTCATGCCCATCTACTACAACGTCGGCGTGACGGCGATCAGCAACCGGTTGAAAAACGTTATCCCGAGGACGGGGACTGCTCAGGCATGGCGGTCCTTTGAATGGGACGTTGAGTAGAGTCACGTGGAACGATGTCGAAATCGCGCCAGCACGCCTCTCCCGTCCCGGGCCCGCGAGCAGCCTACACCCCGGTCGGCACCACGGCCGTCCATCGATCAGCCACAACCATGTGCCGTTCGCCTCGACCACGACAGGACGCCGGTCTTTGAACGTCGGATCCTAGTCTCGACTTGCGCCATTATGCCGTAGCCAGGAGTGCCTGGGTCCAGGCGGC
>WHTR01000056.1:246-20689 GCA_009377635.1 Chloroflexota bacterium | reverse complement strand
TGCTGCGCACCCATTTCTGGGCACTCATCGGATCCCCTGCTGTTTCCGGGGCGACCAACTCCTTCAGGACGGGCACGATCAGTGGATCTTTTTTTCAACCGGGGGGCGGCCTGCGCCAGCCTGCCGCACCCGATCCGTCGGCCGGTCTGCCAATTCCGCCAATAACTCCTCCCGCCCTCGGCGAATCGTCCGTTCGTCCAACCCGGTGATCTGGGCCAACCGGCGATCGCCCTCCGTGCCTAGCCGCTCGGCTTCCAGCGCCACATACCAACGGCGTTGCTGTTCGTCGAGACGACTCAGAAACAGGTTCATGCGGTGATGCCGAGCCTTGTCCGGATGTTCCCCCGCTTGCTGGCAGTGGGGACACTCACACTCGTGCACTTGGCGCTCGCTCATGGCCAACTGCCCGCCCATCGCGCTGCTCGGAGTGCCCACGAGCGGATGGCGAAGCGTCCCCTCCTCCATTTCCAGACACGGTGTCATCACTGGAACGTCCACAATCTCTCAGTCTCCAGGCCTGGCTAGTGACTGAGAGTCAACTTACCCGATCGCCGACGGCATCCCCGCCCGCTGGACCTTACATCTGCCTCACAGTTGTTCGGTCCGGCTTGTCCGCACGTTCAACCGCCGTCTCTTCCCCAAACCGCCGGCTCACACCTTTCGTTGGCTCCCTCGCTCTCCACTCCCCATCCGTCCCGCCTGCGTTGCCCTTACACTACCCTTGACGCAAGTAATTCCTTAACGACCCCTTAGGGGGCCTCCCCTCAGCGAGGGCGCGCAGCTCGCGTTCCCACAGCTTCCGAAGCAGGATGACCAGGGTGTCCGAGCGTCCGAGATGGTCGTTTTCGCGACGTGCAATGGCACCTTGGCCGATCTGTGAGACCCAATCCTGGATAGCGACGAAGTTGCTGGTGATCTCGTCCGTCGTCATGCGGCCACGGAGAATTCGGTCGGCAACCTGGTCCATCGAGAGGCCGCCAGTGCTCCGGCCAGCATCGCCGCGGCGCGGTCGTACGGCTGACCGTGGCGTGTAGGCGACGCCCAAGCTCATGCAACTCTCGTCGTCAATGGGTAGCCGCCACGTAAGGCTGCTGCCGCCCCCGAACCCCGGGCGCTGGATGACGTTTGGCATGTGCCAGTGCGTGATGCGTACACCGCCGTCCGGCCGAGTGGCCCGGATGGTGAAACCGTAGTCCGTTTCCTCTCCGGACGGCATTGGGATTCCGACCAGGCCGCTGTCGGTGAATCCGGACCGGCGATGGACAAACGCCAGGTGGACCGGATCGGGCGAGTTCTCGAGCCGTGTTGAAGTAGTTGCAGGGTCGGTAGGCGGGGTAGTCGTGATAGAGAGGCTCGTCCAGGTCGCTTGCTGCACTTCCGATGCTGTCTTCGCCATCGCCCCCACCAGCAGAGAGGACGACGTCATCCCCCTCGAACTCCCGATAGCGAGGCAGCTCCGACGGATCACCTTCCCCGAGATAGGCGAACACGAGCCCCAGATATTCCTGGACTGGGTAGCTCCGGATTCGGATGCGGGCACAGAAGGGCTGCGGCTCGGCGGGCTGCTCCACACACTGGCCGGAGCCATCATACATCCAGCCATGGTAGAAGCAACGGAGGTTGTCCCCCTCGACCCAACCAGTGCTGAGCTGCGTACCACGGTGGGCACAGCGGAACGCGAGGAGGTGTACCTGCCCGCTCTCGCCCCGGTACAGCGTGAAGTCCTCACTCATCACGCGCAGCGGTTTGGTATGCCCCGCCTTGATATCCGTCGAGTACCAGATCGGCTGCCAGAACGATCGCAGGTAGCGCCCGGCGAGGGTTCCGGACTCCGTATGCGCGAAGTCCGTCCACGGTGCTCGCCCGCTTGCACCGTCGGTGATGTGTCCGGCCTCAATGCTGGTTATCGCCATTGCGTCGCCGCCTTCCGAATGCCCCGTCGAGTACGGGACGCATTCGATGCCCGTGGAGTGAGTGAATCCTCGGGCTGACTCCGACACAAATAAGATGTTTCACGTCTTTACATCAACAAAACGGTGCCTATTGGATGCCAGACCTGCATCAGCTGCGTGTCTTCGCGGCGGTCGTTGAGAACGGGAGCTACACGCGAGCGGCTGAGCAGCTCTTTCTGACCCAGCCCGCGGTCAGCGCTCAAATGACGCGGCTGCATGCCTTCGTGCGCCTTCCGATTCTCGCCAGAGAGGGCCGCGGCGTGAAACCCACAGAAGCTGGGCTTGCGCTCTACCGGTATGCCCAGCAGGTTCTGGCGGCGACCGACTCCCTCCACCGCCAGGTCACGGAGATCGCAAGTGGCGAAATCGATCACGTCGTGGTCGGCGCAAATGCATCCTACGGAACCTTCGTCTTGCCGGCAGCTCTCGCACGGATCCAGCTAGCCCACCCTGGCCTGCGCATGTCGCTCGTACAGGGCCTCAATCGCGACATCATTCGCCAGGTGCGCAGCGGCACGACCGACCTGGCGGTCGTCTTCTCCGAGCAGGTGCCCGAGGAGCTCCTCGTGGAGAACCTCGGCAGTGACAGCACGATCCTGGTCGAGGCGGGCAGCGACCCATTCTCGCGGGGCGAGCCGCTAGACTTGGCCGGCGTCGTGCGATTCCCGTTCATCCGCAGCAACATGAGTGGACCGAACCTGACTTTCGCCTTGGATCGCCTGCTCGCTCAGCACGGTCTGGGGCATACACGGACAGTCATGGATCTGCCAACGTGGACTGCCGCGCGCGAGGCTGCCAGGACGGGCGTCGGCATCGCGATCGCGTATCGGTCGATTGTCCAGCCGGATCTGGATAACGGCGATCTTCGCGTCGTCGAACTGGAGCACTATCATGACGATCGGCACGTGCTGCTCATCTGTTCGTCCGAGCGCCGAAGAGCCGAAGCGCCGGCATTTCAGGAGGTACTCTCGAGCATTCGTGAGCACATGATTCGCGCGCTGGCGCAAGCGCACCGGTCAGTGGGCCACCCGTCACGATCGCACAAGTGAGCTCGGTCCGACCCGATGCACATGTCTTTGCCCGACCTCTGAATCGAGATTACGGCTCCGCTTGTTTCCAACTCATTCGATGGCTAGCATGATCCCAGACGGATCTGGATGCTGAGGGCTAAGCCCTCAGCACGAGGTGTCCAGTTGGACGTGCATCTGCCCTCCCTAGAGCTGTTCCTCGCCGTGTGCGAAGGAAGGGCCACCGCCATCACTGCGTGGCCTGGCATCCCCGACCACCACGTCTACGCGGCCCTGCATGGTGCCTTTCGGGAGATTGTTCAGATCGTTTCGCACTCTGCGGCAGCTCATGGGGGACTAACGCAAGATGCGCCGAGAGCAAGTTCCAACGTTACATAAAGAAGGGAGGCGCTCATGGTCAGCATCGAAGAAAACGAACTTCTCACTCGCGTGGGCCCAGGCACGCCAATGGGCGAGCTGTTTCGTCGATACTGGATTCCCGCCGTTCTGTCCGAAGAGATCCCGGAGCCCGACTGTCCGCCCGTGCGGACGAAGCTCCTGTGTGAAGACCTTGTGGCCTTCCGTGATAGTCAGGGCCGGCCCGGGCTGCTCGCAGAAAATTGCTCTCACCGCCGAGCATCGCTCTTCTATGGAAGGAACGAGGAGTGTGGCCTTCGGTGCATCTACCACGGCTGGAAGTACGACATCGACGGGACCGTTCTCGAGACACCGGCCGAGCCAGCGGAGAGCATGATCAGGCACCATGTGAAGCATACGGCATACCCGTGCCGCGAGGTGAACGGAATCATCTGGACCTACATGGGACCCACGGAATTGGTCCCGCCTCTGCCTGACTATCCCTGGATTACACTGCCGCGGGACCGCGTCGACGTCGGGAGCAAGTTCTTCCTGGAGTGCAACTGGCTTCAATGCCTTGAGGGCGACAACGACAGCATCCACTCTGCCTACCTGCATTTCCGCCAGCGCCCGGCGCGCGACGGGCAGCAGCGCGCGGGACGCGAGTCCGCGGACGCGGGCAACTGGCGCAGGAACCCGGCAACCGTTGACTTCGATATCAACAGGTGGGGAGTCCGAGCCTGGACCAGGTACCCAATCGACGACGATCGCGTCTTCGTGCGGACCAACACGTTCGTCATGCCTTGCGTCGGCAATACGCCGCGTGGCCGGTCCGACGTCAACGAAGCGATCCACACGATCTATCAGGTACCCGCGGATGACTATTCGAACCTGCGATATGACTTCGAGGTGTACTGGGACCAGACCACAGACGGCTCCTATAGTCGACAGCAGCGCAAGGAAGTGACGATGCCTGGGTTCAAGAAGATCATGAACCTGCAGAACAATTACCTCATCGACCGCGGGCGGCAGAAGTCCGGCGAACTCTACTGCGGGATCGACGCGGGGAATCATACGCAGGATGCCTGCGTCACAGAGACGATGGGCCCGATCACTGACCGTACCCAGGAGCACTTGGGTGTGAGCGACGGCCACCTTATCGAGCTGCGGAAGTACCTACTCAGTGCCCTCAGCTTAATGCAGGAGGGCAAGGACCCGCCCGGCATCTTCCGCAACCCTGAGGAGAACAAGATTGGGAATTTTCTCCACATGGTGACCGCCTCCGTGCCGCGAGGCAAAGAGTATCGCGACCTGCTGCTGACGGTGTGAGTGGGGACGTCCGAAGAGCAACCTTCATGCGTCCCACTCGGCAGGCTCTTGGCGCCGAAACCAGCCGCCGACATTGACCCTTGCGAGACGGCTCCGGAGGTGGAGCGTTGTTCATGCCCGGCCGTGCCTCGGGACAGTCAAGGATGATCGGCCCAGCGTCGTTGACACCGTGGGTTCTTCTGACGCTGTTGGTGGCCGCTTGCGCTCCCCCATCGAGTAGCCCGTCCGGGTCAGGGGGCGCAGTTCAGCCCGGTTCCGCGCCCAAGCGGATCGTCGTCGCTGCCCAGGATGATCCTCCAGTATGGAGCCAACAGCGATCAGCAATCGACTAGTCAACGTCAATGTGGGGGACCACCGGGCGACATGGACCGTGGTCAACTGGGACGTGACGAATTAGTGGAGGAGGACGCATGGCTGCGGGTAACGTGCGATCAGGGCTCGAGTCGTCGGATTGGACAGATTTCGTCCACACGGGACCCGGTACACTGGCCGGTCGCTATCTTCGAAGGTTCTGGCAGCCCGTGTACCTAGCGAACGAGCTGCCCGTCGGCAAGGCCGTGCCGGTACGGCTGATGAGCGAGGATTTCACGCTCTACCGAGGCGAAGGCGGACGTGCTTACCTCCTCGAACTACGGTGTGCTCACCGACAAAATCAGCTCAACACCGGCTGGGTGGAGGGCGATCACATCCGGTGCTTCTACCATGGCTGGAAATATGACAGATCGGGCCAATGTGTGCAGCAACCGGGGGAACCAGACCCCTTTTGCGAGCGCATTCATATTCTTGGCTTCCCGACCCACGAGCACATTGGGCTGATCTTCGCCTATCTGGGCGAGGGCGAGCCGCCACCCGTGCCGCGTTACCCGGATTTCGAGGGCGAGGACACGGTTCTCAGCGTCAGCACGTACGATCGGGAGAGCAACTATTATCAAAGCCTAGAGAACACGCCGGACAACATTCACACGTATTTCGTGCACTACCGGCGGCACGGAGGCGGTACTGAAGGTTTCGCTGCATGGCGCCGGAATGGTGAGTTCGGAAGCCTCCCCCGCATCACAGCGTTCGAGACCGACTGGGGAATGGCGGTCAAGCTATCCCGTCCGGACGGAGACCACATTCAAGGCGTCATCATGCCAAACATTGCCCGTCGGTGGAGCGCCGCCGGTCGTGGCGGAAACATGCCGGCCAGCGAGGAAGTGAACGTGGGCGCCTGGACAGACCAATTCGCCTGGCGCGTGCCTATCGATGACACGTCGTATCGGTCCTTCAATGTTACGGCGTCGCATGGGCGATCGGCACATGCTCGACCACAGCGAGTCCATCGGGAGTGGACCGGCGATCCGCGCCCCGCCGGCGACCTGGTTCGAGCCATCCTACGGAGCGAGGCACACATCGACGGCTTTGTCGATCATCCACAGGCCGGCAATATCCAGGACTGCGTTTCACAGAACGGACAGGGGGCGACGACCGATCGAACCAGAGAGCATCTGGGGCGCTCCGATGCCGGGATCGTGATGCTATGGCAGATCTGGATGAGGGAACTCCGGACTCTGGCCGAGGGGACACCTCTCAAACAATGGTCGGTCCCCCCGTCCTTAAGGTCGATCCGTGCCGCGGCGAGCTGACGCGATACCTTCAGGCAGACGTAGCTTTCGGAGGCTCGGCCCACGCCGTCGACAGACCGGCGGTCTGCGATCGACTGGGCGGCAGGCACACCGCCCGATCCGCAATGCACCCCTCTCACTTGAATTGGCTCGCAAACCCCATGGACCGGTACGCGCGAGGCAAGAGCGGAACCCCTGGCGCGGGCCGCGCGCATCCATGGGCTACTGGCGGAAGGGCTGAAACTTCGGCAGGCTGAACTCTGGGGTCACGTCATCCCAAACGACTTCCACCCGCAGTCCGATTCGGAGAGCATCTTGAGAGCCGAAGTTGATCAGGTTGCTGGTCATTCGCCAGCCTTCGTCCATCTCAATGATCGCCAGCACATACGGGACGTCGCCGGCAAAGGCCTGGTGCGCCGGCTGATACGAGACCGTGTACGAATACAACCGGCCTTTGCCGGTCGATTCCACCCAATCCAGGGATCCTACTCCGAAGCACTGGGGTCCCGGGCAGATGTCGCGTGGATAGAACACACGGGTTCCACACAGGCGGCAGCGCTGGAAAATCAGCCGGTGCTCCTTCGCCGCGTCCCAGAACGGCTGGCTGACGCTGCTCGGCGTCGGCAGTGGTTTCGTATACACCTGGGTCGCTGGTTGCTGGGTCGCCGCCATGGCTCCTCCAATCTCCACGTCCCAATCCGCGATCGACTACAGCGTGGCGTCGCTTCCCAGCAGCAGCGCACCCTGCTGCGAGAAGGATCCACCCGACCCGGTCACATAGATTAGGTCGGTCGGACCCGGCACCTGGTGCTCGCCTCCGTCGCGCCGGATCTGGCGCACTGCCTCGGTGACCTGAGCGCACCCGCCCGCCGTCGACGCCTGACCGTAGGAGAGCTGGCCGCCGTGCGTGTTGAGCGGCTTGTCGCCGGTGAACGTGAGGTCGTGCGCTTGAATCCAGTCCCCGCCCTCGCCCTTATTGCAGAAGCCCGAGTCCTCCAGCTCACAGATCACCGTGATCGTAAACGAATCGTAGATCTCCATCACCTGCACGTCGTTCGGGCCGTAACCCGCCATGGCGAAGGCCTTCCTGGCCGCGCGGCCGACCGGGGAAACCGTGATCTCACCCACGTACTGGAGGTTGTTGCGCGAGATGCCGAGCGCGCCCCCCAGGATGTACGCGGGCTTGTGCCGCATTCCGTGCGCGAGATCGGCTCGCGTGACCACGAACGCGCATGCGCCGGCGCATGGCATCACGCATTCCAGCAGATGCAACGGGTCAGCTACGATCCGCGAGTTGACCACGTCTGCGATCGTGATTGGCGTGTCATGAAAGATCGCCATCGGATTGTGGTTGGCGTTGTAGCGGAGGTCGACGGCGATCTTCGCTCGCTTTTCCACGGTCGTCCCATAGAGCTCCTCGTGGCGCCGAGCGATCATGGCGTAGTTGCCATTTGCCCCCACGGTGGGCCCGAACGGAACGACGAACTCCGAGCCGGAGGTCTCTGTCCGCGTCGGGGCCGCGGGTCGACGCCGACCACCGGTGTCAATCGCGGCGGCCATCCCGCAGAGCACGTACTCCGCCAGGCCGGCGTTGACGTAGGCCGCCGCCTGGAGCGCCATCGTCACGCCGGCGGCACCCTGGGCGTCGCATCCCGTCGCAAAAGTTGGATAGATGCCCATATGCTCGGCCATGGTTGTGTTGAACCCACTGGCGCCCTCCATCCCGGCGTCCATCACAAAACCATCGATGTCCTCTTTGGTCAGTCCAGCATCCTGGATCGCTCGGTACGCAGCCTCGGTAAGCAAGCTCATCACGTCGCGGCCGGGACGGGACCGCTCGGGCTTCAGCTCACCGATCCCCACAATGACTGCCGCGCCGCGCAAGGTGTCTGGCATCGATCCCTCCTTTTGTGCGGACATCCAATACAAGAGGGGAAAGACGGCCCGGGGTGCAGAGCAGACCTTTGGCGCGGCGTCGACCGCGCGGAAGCCCGGGCGGGGTATTGTATAGTACCGGCGGCTCGCCGAGCGGGTCTTGCTGTCTGAGGTCCATCCACGCGCGTTCAGGCGTGCTTTTGAAGAGGAGGGCTGAGCATGGGGATCATCGACTCCGACACGCATGTCGATGAGACAGACGCAACGTGGGAGTGGATCGAGGAGAGCCTGCAGGCGTTCAGGCCGAGGCCGGACGCTCCCGAGAAGCAGGATCCGTCCCGCCCACCGACCCGCTACTGGGTCATCGACGGGCACCGCCAGCCGCGCCTGCATCGCGACGACCAGCGCACGCATACGACGGTTGAAACGCGCGAGCTCATCGATCCGATGGCTCGCGTGCGCCACATGGACGAGCTGGGCACCGAGGTGCAGGTCCTCTATCCGACAACCTTCCTGGTCGGTGTTACGGAGAGTTCAGAGGTCGAGGGGACGGTAAAACGGAGCTACAACCGCTGGATAGCAGACCGCTGCCAGCAAACCGGCGGCCGACTGCGCTGGATCTGTCTTCCTCCTCTATCGGACATCCCGAAGGCGATCGAGGAGATCAGGTTCGCCAAGGCGAACGGCGCCTGCGGGGTCTTCAAGAAGGGTGACCGAGAGGCCGGCCACTGGGTCGGCGAAGAATACTTCTTTCCGATCTACGAAGAGTGTCAGCGGCTCGACCTGCCGGTGTGCTTCCACATCGGCGCCGGGACTCCGGACTTCACCTCCTCTCGAGAGTTCGAGCACGTGCGCTTCCTGAGACAGGGCCTGACGCCGATCAACGCCTTCAGCTCGCTGGTCCGGTTTGGAATCCCGACCAAGTTTCCGGAGGTGCGCTGGGGATTCATCGAGGTGGGGTGCTCATGGGTCCCCTACCTGGTCTACAACATCCTCCGTGCGCAGGGTCGGGGGCGGGGGGATGGCCGAGATGGAGCGCATCAATACCTCGAGCCGTTGGACGTCGTGCGGCTGAACAACTTCTACATGACGTGCCAGATCGACGAGGACCTCCCGTATATCCTGAAATACACCGGTGAGGACCATCTGCTCGTGGGATCCGACTACACCCACGCGGACTTGGCTCAGGAGCTCCACTTCCCCAAGCTGCTCCAGGATCGCGCCGACCGGGGGGAGATCCCGCAGTCGTTCGTCCAGAAGATCCTCTACGATAACCCCCGAACCTTCTACGGACTGTGAGACCCTTCGGTGACGACGCGAAGCGCAGCCCGACGAGTGGAAGCATGTAACCCCGAAAGACGTGTGGGCGCTTGCGCCAGGCTGCGTTCGACTGGATGAGGAGACGATGCAGATAGCGCCCAATGTACGTGCGGTCCAGGTGCCCGACAACAACCCCATGCACCCCCAGTGCACGACCATCTACCTCGTCGGGCGAGGTCAGGTGCTCACCATCGACTCCGGCGAGGACGCGGAACGGTACCGCTGGATGCTGCGCGGCTATCTCGCCGCCACTGAGAAGGCCGAGATCGGCATGAGCTGCGTCACGCATCACCACCGAGACCACAGCTCGAACCTGCGCTGGCTGCGTGACGAGTTCGGCGCCGACGTCCGTGTTCTCAATGAGGGAATGCCGCTCCTTGGTGACCGACTGCCTGAGTCCGGCGTCACCGCGATCGATCACGGCTCAGAGATTGGGCCGAGCGACGATGTGCGAGTCACGGCCATCCACACGCCGGGCCACAGCGTCGACTCCGTCTGCTACCACCTGGAGAGCGAGGGTGTGCTCTTCACGGGAGACACGATCCTCGGCGGGAGCTTGACGACGATCAACGACTTCGCCCTCTACCTAGACAGCCTGAGCAGGCTGCGCGACCTGCCCAACCTGCGGCTCCTGTGTCCTGGGCACGGTCCTGTGATTGAGAACCCGGTCGCATACATCGACGCATACATCAGAGGAAGATACGAACGCGAGCGGCAGATCCTCGAGGTCTTGGCACAATCACAGGAGCTGACGAGCTGGGCCATCATGGAAGTGGTGTACGCGGACCGCAACCTGGGCCCGCGTTTGCGGCGCGCCGCCGAACGTCAAGTCGACACGCACCTCCGGAAGCTTGAGAAGGAGGGCCGGGTGAACGTTTACGCCGGCAAGCCGCGGGAGAAGTCGGCGGAGGAGATCGCGCGGGCGGAGGAGAAGGAGCACGAGCGGCTGGACGTGATTCGTCGGGCCGACGAGTACAGAGAGGAGGCGCGGCGCCGTGCGCTCGCCACCCAGGAGAATCCGTCGTCGGCGGACTGGGAAGACCCACCGCGCTACGCTCTCGCCTGACGCACTCAACCGATCTGCTGACATGAGCATACTGATCCTCAGACCCGCGTCCGTCTCGGCAAGGTCTCCTTGGAGACGAACGCCAGCAGGAGCGCGGCAACCAGGTGCAAGGGGGCGAACCACAAGAACGCTATGCCGGGGGACGCCAGAGTGGCTATGACCCCAGCCCCCACCGGGCCGAATAGTGAGCCGATCTGCCCGGTGCCGCGTCGCAATGCCTGTAGCTGGCCTCGAGCGTGTGGGGGAATGATGTCGTATGCAGCAGTGGTCATCGAACCCAGGGCGAAACCCTCGGCGATTCCCACCAACACCGAGATGGCCATCAGCCACCCAAATGTCGGGCTGAGCGGATAGGCGATGAAGGTCATGGCGGACAACGCGGCGGCGGGCACGGTTACCCACTTGCGGCCATGCTTGTCGGAGATAACCCCTGCCGGGCCGATCATAGCTAGATTCACGACGCCAATGATCGAGAACAACAGCCCCACCTCGGTACCCGAATAGCTCAGCTGGGTACCGACGAAGAGGGGGAGCATGCTGTTGAGGACGGTCCCACGGGCCATGGCGGCAAAGGTAGCCAGGAACAGGATCCCGAATGTCAGGCGATACTCCGGCGCGATGTCGCGAATGTAGCTCAGCCCAAGGCCGAAGGTCGCACGGGGACGGTCGCCGCTGTGCCTCGCGCCTGTCTCCGTGATAGTTGAGGCGATGGGGAGGACGGCAAGGACCAGCGCGAAATACACGACGAAGACGGCTCGGAAGCCCAGCTGATCGGAGATGATTCCTCCCAGCACGGGGCCGAGCGTCATGCCAGCCGAGGAGATCCCGAAGAAGCCGCTCATGACGCGTCCCCGTTGATCGGCCCGTGTCACGTCCATCGCGGCGACCTCTCGCCCCAGGCTCCATAAGCTGCCTCCGACCCCGGACACGAACTGGGCAGCCAGCAGCAGGGCGAACAGGGGCGCCAGAGCAGTGCCGAAGGCACCCACCGCCATGAGGATCGATCCTGCCAACATCGCCCGGCGGCGGCCCCATCGATCCACCGCAACGCCGGCCGGGATGAGAAACAGCGCCGCTCCCGCCAATCGAGCCGTTACCAATTGAGCGGCAAGCCCCAACGGCACCCCGAACTCGGTGGCCAGCATCGGGGTCACGGGAACTGCCATGCCGCTGCCCAGGCCCACCAATGCGGAGGGGATATACAGGCTGACGAGCAGGCGACTCGTGGAACCGAATCTCATTGCTGGAGCGCATCCCCGGAATGGGCTGCCGCCCGTCGACACCGGAGCTGTGACCGTGAGAATCGTTCAGCGCAATCGATCGCCGCACCGGACCTCACGGCGGAAGTGGCGTGACCGTACCTATCCCTCGGCGCAGACAAAGTCGGGTACGCGCCCCCCGATCAGGCACCTCATCTCATGGACGCCGCACGAACCAGCAGATCGGCATCGTCGCTCACGGCGGCCTCGGACTGCCACGCGTCATGCCGTCCTTCGAGAAATGCGTGAATCGAGCGGCCGGCCCATAACCCGTCGAACGCGGCGCCATGGTTTCCAAATCCGGCGGCCACGTCACCGCCGGCCCACACCTTGGGATGCGCGGTTCGTCGGCTGACTGGGTCGATGCGGATGAAGCCCTCCGGTAGCATGTCGATGCCGAGTGGCTCGGCGAAGGCCGATACGTCGCACACTTCCCCAATCGAGCGCAGGACCGTGTCGACCTCAACGATCTCCTCCGTGTCTGCGATGGGATGGGTTGCGCGACGCCCCGACGCATCCAGGTCGCCGTAGGTCATGCGCACCAGCTCCACGGCCGCGACCCGGCCGTCCCTGCCGATGAAGCGCTTTGGGGCGACCATGGTCCGGACGGTAATGCCCTCGGATTCGAGCATGCGGATAAACGTCGTACCACGTCCGCCGACCGGCATCTCCGCCGGCCCGCGCCGGTAGAGCATCTGGACCGAGCAGTCGAGCCGGCGCGCCGTGCGCGCGACGTCGAATGCCGAAAAGCCGCCGCCGAAGACGAGGACCCGCGGCCCGATGGATGGTCTGCCTCCATACCAGACCTCGCGCATGACATCCAGGCCCGCGAGGATGCCGTCAAGGTCCTCGCCCTCGATGCCGCCGAAGCTGCGGAGCGGCGTGCGACCGACGGCGAAAAATACAGCGTCATAGTCGTCGACCATGCGCCGAAGGCCGTCGGGGCTGACCGCGCGCTCGGCATGGAAGGTCGCGCCCCAGGCATGCGGGTCGTTCTCCTCAAGAACGACGCTTTTGTTCATGCGGAAAGACGGGTAGCCGGTCCAGAGGAGACCACTCGGCAGCCGCTCGCGATCGTAGACATCGACGGCATGGCCGTGATGGCGCAGCTCCCACGCGCACATGAGACCGGCGGTGCCCGCTCCGACGATAGCCACCCGGTTGCCGGTCGGCTTGCCTGGCTGGAAGGCTGGCCGCACGCCATAGCGGCCGGCCGCCCACTCCAGGGCGCTGACAAACGGCACGATCGGCGTCGGCTCGACGCGCTCGCGGCGGGGACGGTCCGCGCCGGCGGGTCCGGCCCCGGGCGTCAGCTCGATTTCGCAGTAGCGATGGCAGTGCATGCCGAGGATCTGGGGAAAGGGATGCGCCTGGTGGATCGCGGCCACAGCGGCGTCCCACTCCCCACGCGCGATGTGTTCGACTAATTGTCGGACGTCCACATGGAACGGACAACCGACTCGGGCCCTGTCCAGGTCAAACGAACGCGAGCGGCGGGCCTCCGCGATGGCCTCGGCCCGGTCGTAGCCCAGAATGACCTGGTCCCAGCTCTGCACGGCGACGTTGGGCTCCAACGTGCGCATCTGCACGCGGGGAGATGTGGATTGGTCGGTCTCGCTCATTCGAGCCTAGCTCCCTCACGGGCTCCCGGCGCTCTGGGAGCCGACATGGACCTCGGCTTGACGTGCCGTGTGCGTCGACCGCATATAGTATGCACCACAAATTGTGGAGGGTTTGACGCAATGCCGGAAGCCTGGAGCCCGGAGTGGAGTAACGCGGTCTTCTCGCTGGAGGAGCGGGACCGCCGCTGGAAGACCGTGCGCGACCTGATGGCAAGCCACGGCATCGATGTGATCGTCTGTCTGGCGGGCACGCACAGTCACGACCGCGGGGCAGCCGACCCCCGCTACCTGACGCAGCTCGGCGAGAACTCGGACGAGACAACCGTCGCCTTCGGGATCGATGGCGAGATCACTGCCTGGCACTCACGCGGTGGCGTTTGGCCGTCGTCGAACTGGTTCGACGACATCCGCGCGACGCCGCGCGGCACAGGCGGCAAGGCGATTGTCGCCTGGGTGCAAGACCACCCTCGTTACGCAACTGGCACCATCGGGATCGCCGCGATGACCTCCGATTTCTACTCCCACGTGCGGGCAGATGAGGGGGAGGTCAACTGGCAGTCGGTGGAGATCATCAAAGCGGGATTGCCCAACGCCACGATCGTGAGCGCGACGCCGGTCCTCGGCAGGGCACGGTATCACAAGAGCGAGGAAGAGATCGAGTTCCTCCGCAAGGGCACGCGGATCGCCGAGACGACGATGCAGGCGGTCATCGACTACGCGCGCGCGGGCGTCGCCGAGCGGGAGGTCTTCGCGCGCATGCTCTACGCCAACGGGGCCGCGGGCGGGAGCTTCCAGCCGATGTTCGGCTGGATCAGCGGTCCGTTTGGAAATACCTACCATCGCCTCGAGCAGCCCTCCTTCCGTACATTCCAGCGGGGCGACGCGCTCCACATCGAGATCGAAGGTCGCTGGGGCGGCTACATCGCCCAAATCGACCAGTGTTTCTCGATTGGGCCTGCTGCGCAGGACTACAAGGATGGGATCAAGCTCGCGTGGGAGGCATTCGACCGTGTTCTCGAGAAGATGAAGCCGGGCGTGACCGTGGGAGAGCTGCTGGAAGCGGGAAATGTCAACGGCATGAACGGGCGTGGCGGCGCCAGCCTCACCATGCACGGGCGAGGGACGGGAGATGACGGCCCCGGAACGTTCCTGGCGAAGACGCCGGAGCTGCTCGACGGGACGATCGAGGAAAACTGTGTGATGATCGTGAAGCCCTCGGTGCGGATCCAGGGAAGCGAGTCGTATTATGGCTGGGGCGACTCGGTGGTGGTGCGCAACCACGGCGCCGAACGACTGGGCACGCGGCCGAAGCAGCTCTACGAACTCGTGTAGTACCATAGGCAATGCTGGCGGATCACTTCTCATGCACATTGCCATTGTTGCCACCGTAAACGGCGGGCCAGGAGGACGGTTTGTAGGCCCGCCCTTCAGGGCGGCATCCCCCACATTCATGTGGCTTGCACATGGCCGCGATCGTAACAAATGACCCAGGGGTCCGCTCGTCGATATCATAATCGAGGAGCCGTTCATGCCCATCAATGGCGCGCGCTAGGTCGAGGAGGTGTTGTCCATGTTTCGTCCGCAGCTCATGCGACGGCTGACGGGGTTGCCGATTGTCCTGACGGTCATCCTGGTGGCATGCGTCGCACCGTCTCCGGCGACGCCGGGTTCGGGCGCTACGGGCGGGCAGGCGCCGGGCCGACAGCCTGGCGCACTGAAGACCATCACACTCGGCTTCACGGCCGGTGTGCAGGCCATGTCGATCATGGGCTCGGGTACGACCTCCGGGGGCTGGCAGTCGCTGAACGAGATCCACTCGAATGGTCTCGTCACGTCGGACGTCAACAGCCGTCGGCCCATCCCTCGATTGGCCGCGCGGCTGCCCAGCCTCGACGACGGGACGATCGCGTTGCTGCCCGACGGTCGCATGCGGGTAACCTACCCGCTCCGCACCGACGTGACCTGGCAAGACGGGGAGCGCTTCACGGCCCAGGATCTCGATTTCTCCTATCGCCTGAACAACGACGCCGGCCTCCCCTCGCTCCAGCGGGATGTGATCGGGCAGGTCGAGTCGGCAGAGGCGCCGGACGATGCGACGTTCGTGCTCAACTTCAAAGGGCCGCATTATGTCGGCGGCACGCTCGGCCTGCGGCCCTTCTGGCCGCAGCCGCAGCACATCCTCGGCCCCGCCTTCGAGCGGTACCTCGACTCGAAAGACCCTGGCGACGTTGTGGACCACCCCTACTGGACCCGCGAGTACGTGCACCTCGGCCCATTCCGCCTCACCGAGTTCGATCCCGGCGAAGGGTTAACCCTTCAGGCGTATGACCAGTACTTCCTCGGGCGACCGAAGGTCGATATGATCGAGCTGAGAAGCTTCAGCGACCAGAACACGCTCTTCTCGAACCTGCTGTCGGGCACCGTCGACGGCTTCCCGGACATCGCGCTCAGCGCCGAGCTGGGCTTCCAGCTGAAGGAGCGCTGGGAGAGTAGCGGCGAGGGCGCTGTCCATATGAAGCCGGGCATCACCTGGTTCCTGGCGCCGCAGTGGCGCCCGGACGTGCAGACCGAGCCGGCTAACCTCGACCGCCGCGTGCGCGCGGCGCTCTACCACGCGCTCGACCGCGAGGCGCTCTCCGAGGGCCTCCAGGGCGGCCACAGCGAGCTCGCGGCCTGGTCGCTGCTCCCACCGGGCGACCAGTTCTATGACGCAACCAGGGATGCGCTGCGCCCGTATGCGTACGACCCCGGTCGGGCCCAGGCGATCCTGCGCGAGGCCGGCTGGACGCCCGGTTCGGACGGCATCCTGCGCCACAGCTCCGACGGCCGCACCTACCGCAATGCGATCTGGACCACGCCCGGCCGCGACCGGGAGATCGCGGCCTTTGCCGCGTATTGGCGGCAGATCGGGATCGAGATGGAGGAGCTCACCTTGGGTGCGGCACAGGTGCGCGACCTGGAATATCGCGCCCAATACCCGAGCTGGGAGAGCAGCGCTCGAGGGAGCAGCGACGCGATTCTCGGACGCATGGATCCGCCGCCGGCGAGCGCGGCGACCCGGTGGGTTGGCGAACGCGGCGGCTTCGAGGACCAGCGGGCGTACGATCTGAACGCACGCTACCGCGCCAGTCTCTCCGCGACTGACCAGGCGCGGGCCATGAAGGCCGTCAGCGACTACGTGGCCAGCGAGCTGCCATTCCTTATCCTATATTACGTCCCGGATCATGTCGGCATTCGCAACGGGATCAAGGCCTTCGCGGATACGGACGGCGGCGCGGAGGGCGCTCGTCCGTTCGGCACCTACACGCGCAACGCCCACCTCTGGGAGGTGGAATAGATCGCGTGATAGGCCTACAACGCATGCGGCTTGAAGCGGTTCTTGTATTCGGCCCACCAGTGGTGGCCGTTATACAGGACGTCGAAGTGATCGTACGGCGCCCAGATGACGCGCTCGCTGAACGGGCAGTCCCGGGCATCGAGCTCCAGTGGGTTGCCGTCTGGGTCGAGGAAGTACACCTCGACCGCGCACGGATCGCCGCCCTTCATGGTCGGCCTCCGATCGTGCTGGCGGCACACGATCACCGACGGGATACTCCAGCTCGCGAAGTGATCCTGCCATTGATGGACAATGGACCCCCCCGTGGTGAAGGCGTGATGCGGGTGGGCCTGAGCGATCGTCGGCTCGCCGTACTTCTGGCGGTTCAGGCGGACGTCGACCGGCCCCCAGCGCACCCACAGGTCGCTTCCGTCCCGTCGGATGAATTGACCGCCGAGCACCTCCGTATAGAACAACTCGGCGGCGTCCAAATTGGTCACGGGAAGACTGAAGTGGTTCAGGCTGTCCAGCCGGAGCCCGGGGATCGAGCGTACCTGCGCTTCGGTTGTGGCCACAGTGTCCCTCCTATTCCGCCTTCGGCCAGGATCGCCAATCGTAGACAGTGTCCCACAGATCAGGCGGACCGATCCGCACATCGTCGCCAAACGGGAAGCTGCGGCACGTGATCTCCAGGTGGTTGCCGTCCGGATCGCGGAAGTGCAGCTCCGCCTGGCAGGAGGTGCCCGCCTGCAGCTCGCGGTCGGTCTGCTGCGTCACCAGCACCGTTGGCGTGCCGTTGGACTCCAGCATCGACCTGAAGGCGCGCAGCTCGTCGGGGGACTGCACGAAGAACGCGTGGTTTGGATGGAACTGGTCCGGCTCTCCCATGCCGAACGGCTGGTGGAACAGGTCCATCTCGACGCCCTCGCAGAGGCGAACCGCGAGAGCGGTACTGTTCGACCGACCCGCTCGGACGCTCTCCCAGTTCGGCTCGCGGCGTACCTCTGCGCCCAGCAACATGACATAAAACGCGCGCGACTTGTCGTGGTCACGGACTGGTAGCGTGAAGTGATTCACGCCCTCGATGGTCAGGCCCAACTCTGCAGCGTTGCGGGGTTCACTCGTTGCGGCCATCGCTTCTTCTGCCTCCATCTCGTCGAGCTCGCGCTCGATCTTCAGACTGTGCGCTTGTCCTCTAGGATACTCAAGAGCCGTGCGTCGAGCAACGTCGCTGGCGCGTGATGTGATACCAGCAGCGGTCGGGAAGCCTAGGCAGTCAGCCGATGCACCGGGCATCCTAGAGTTGCCGTCGGACGACGAACTGTCCACCCTCTAGAGGGGTCACCAGATCGAAGCCGTCGGCCAGATGCTCCGCGAGCCCCGCCCGCTCCACGATCCGCACCTCGTAACGCGCGTTGCGCTCCTCCAGGCGCTCCCGTAGCCGATCTATCTGGGCGGAGAGCTGGCGGATCTGCTCCTCCTGGTAGTCCACGTAGTACTGACTCGAGAGCACCTTGAGTCGCTCCGCCACTCGCTCTCCGAGTTTGCCCATCGAGCTTCCCACGTCCCCTTGACGCATTCCCGTGTCAATCAGCGCTTTGTACGCGAACGCCTCCTCCACCTCGGTCAAATCGCTGCGCTGCACGTTTTCCACCACCGTGACGCGCTGAACCTCCTCGTCGGTAAGCGGGACGACCTTGGCGCTGACGGTGTCCAGACCGGCAAGCTGCGTGGCGCGCCACCGCCGCTCGCCCAGCACGAGCTCGTACCCGTCCGACACTGGACGCACAAGGATGTCCTCCAGCAGCCCCACCTGGACGATCGAGTCCGCCAGCGACTGCAGCGCTTCCTGGTCGAAGAACTTTCGGGGCTGGTGCGGATTGGGGCGAATCTCTCGAACGGCGAGCTTCCGATGGTCCGCGTGCTCGATCTTCTCTCGTAGCTCGGGCAGCGTCGCTCTGGCGTCTGCAGTCGCGCTGCTGCGTGAGTCCGTCGGAAGTGCAGTGTCGTTCCGGGGCTCGGCGATGACGAAGCGCCCGTATCCGCAAGGACAGGCATCGCAGGGATAGATGTGCGCCGGGACGGGCTGCTCGTCCTCGCGCAGCCCGAGCTCGGTCGGTACGAGCGCCTTCGGCACCACGTGATTGCAGTACGTGCAGCGAAAGACGAAGATTCCCAGTGGAGACGAGGTAGGCTCGATCTCGACCTGCATCCAATCCATCAGCATGTCCATTCGCGCCGAGCAGGCGCCACCCTCGGGTGATAGTAAACCGGTCGTAACGAGGCCGTCGAAGCACGGATCCGACGTTGCCTGAAGACGGTGCTGATAGCTGATCTGGGCACTGTTATACTACCGTCGATCCAGCGGTTCGCCCATCAATAGGAGGAGACTGACTGTGGTACCTCGTGAGCTCCTACAGGGGGCCAAGAACTGCGTCATTGGATGTGGCCAGATCCACGAGGGCCAGCAGGTCCTCATCGTGAACGGCCCGGGCATTGACCAGGAGGCCGTCAACGCAGTTCAGTCGGTTGCCGAGCTGCAAGGCGCGGACGTGGCCGTGCTCTGGTTGCAGCGGCTGGCGAGCGGCTGGTTCGAGCATGCGCCGCGCATTGGGATCGCCGCCTTCGAGGCGGCCGATGTCGTCATCAACCACGGTTCGCCCCTCACTCGGGGGCATAAGCCTATCCACAGGGCCATGTTCGAGAAGGGGGTAGTGATGATTCGTAGCTACGGCGGCGACGTCAACATCCTCGGTAGCGCCTGGGCGCAGTTTCCTTTCGAGATCTACAACGAGATGGAGCTGCGCCTGATGAGGATCCTCAAGGAAGGCAAGCAGTTTCGCGTGACCGACACCCACGGCACCGACTTAGTCGGCGACCTGGATGGACCGGCCGCGCATCGGCGCGACACGGTCCTGGTGAGCCGCTCTCCCTACCGCCACTTCCCTCCTGGCGTGCACCCGCCGATCCGCTCGCTCAGGTCCAATGGCGTCATCAATATGCGGAACACCTACGGCGATGCGGCGCGGCTGTTCGGGATGCCGGAGACCGTTTTCCCCGTCCCGGTCAAGCTCACCGTAGAGAACAACATCGTCACGCGCATCGAGGGCGGCGCGGAAGCGGACGGGATGAAGCGCTATTTCGACTTCCTCGCGCATTCCGGCACGGTGGGGCAGGATGCCTACCGCGTCACGAGCTGGCATACCGGCATGCACCACATGTCCTTCTCGCCCTATCCGCGCGAGCTGGACCCCAACCATTGGAACGGCTACTGCCATCATCACCCTGGCTACTTCCACTTCCACGTCGGTCTGGATCCGAGCGAGGATACTGGAGTGGAGTACATGACGCATGCCCAGGCGACCGTCTTTAACCCCACCATTTGGGTAGATGGAGAGAAAGTGTGGGAGAAGGGCCGCCTCACGGTCTTTGACGACCCCGACTTAGTCGCTCTCACCCGACAGTACGGTGACCCCGTGCGGCTGCTCCGTTACCAGCCGCTACCGGTCGACTAGGTCGATGTTCCGGCGTCTCGCCCGTCCACTGCTGGCCGCGATAATCGTTGGCCTCGTGCTTGCCGCCTGCGCCATTCCGGCCGGTCCACCGTCCACCGACGGGGCAGGTCCATCCGGTGCCGAGCAGCGCGGGACAAAGTCCATCACCATCGGCGTCACGGCCGGTACGCAGACCATGGGGGTCATGGGTAGCGGCACAACGGCCGGCGGGTGGCAGTCCA
>WHTR01000056.1:0-236 GCA_009377635.1 Chloroflexota bacterium | reverse complement strand
GGCCGACTAGCCGAGCGCGTGCCCTCGCTCGACGATGGGACGATCTCTGTGTTGCCCGACGGGCGCATGAAGGTGGTGTACCAGCTGCGCTCCGGCATCAGCTGGCATGACGATGCGCCGTTCAGTGCGAGAGATCTCGAGTTCTCCTATCGGTTCAATAGCGACAGCGGCCTCCCCGTGAGCGGCCGCCCCGAGATCGACAACATAGAATCGGTCGAGGTTCCGGACGACCACAC
>WHTR01000055.1 GCA_009377635.1 Chloroflexota bacterium | reverse complement strand
TATCGTGGTCGGCCGGCTTCAGCATGACGGCCTCATTGACCCGTCGTGGATGAACGACTTGAAACTCAGCATTCGTTTTGCGAATGCTTCGCGCTCTCGCGCTGGAGCTCGCTGATGTCCGTGCCCCGGTCACTTGGAACGGCACCCCGCGGTAAACGCATGGCCCCGGAGGACAGAAGAAGAAGGCGCGATGCCGGAGGACAGCGTGGAAGTCTTGAAGAGCATTTCTGCTGATCGGATCAGAGAAACCGTCCATGAGGCTAACGCGTTCGCGGCGGCAAACCCATTACCGTCAGGTAAGACGACGGAGTGGATGAGGACACGGAGTCCCGAGCAATTGGCGGTGCTCCGCGCTGTGCATGAACTCCAGGTGAATGGGCCGGGCGTCGTCGACCTGCCCAAAGCAGAACTCATCGACGCGTCGCCACCGAAAGCGCTCATGCAGCTTCTAAGCACCTATGCAAAGGAACTGAAACCGTCGGCCTGAGACCGGGATGGTGGCGCTACTCGGCACCCTCGGTGGGTGAATCTCAGCGGAACCGGCGGACGTACATAGCAGCCAAAACGCATCGCATGGCACGCAGAACTATGTAGCGGATCCGTCATCTCTGTCCCCCTTCGATCCGCGTACGCTTCCGTGGCCACTACGCGTGCTCGGTCCGCGTGATGGCCACGCCGAACCAGAGGGTCCAGAGGGACATGACGAGCGAGGAAACCAGCCAGGCGAGGTTGCCAAGCCCGAACCCGAGCCACATCCCCACGACCCAGCCCGCGGACGATACGACGCCCGCGACTACGGCGATCCATGATGCCCAGACGGGCGTTGAGCCGGACGTGCGGGCCTCGTTGCCGGCGATCACCGCGATCGCCAGTGCCAGAAAGACGATCCCGTTGGCGTTCCCCTCGGCGAACGCCAACCACACCTCGAACATCGCGGTGTTCCCGGAAACGGCGGCGCCTGTAACCGCGGTCGCCTCGGCGACGGCGGTCGTCACGGTCCACAGCGCGCCGACAAGTAATGTTGCCCACGCCGTCATCGTCCACCAGCTCTCGGTCAGACGCGATCCGGCCGCCAGTATGACCAACCCCGCCACTGCGAACAGGGACAGGGCAGCTGCCAAGCCCCAGTGGACCACAGTCCACCGCGTGGCCCCATCGGCAATGATCTTCAGCTGGACGTCCATGTCGGCGGCGGGCGGCCCGTGGAAGACCAGCGTTCCCGCCAACAACAGAGATCCGATCGCAAGCCAGGTCCCGGCTACTCGCATACCGATGTGTGCGTACGACATCGACGAACCTCCAATCGCAAAAGCATTGGCGTCATGCGCCCCATTGAGTGCCTACCAACAGCGGAGACTCTGCCGCCGCGGGATTGCTCACGTTCCGCCAGCGGCGGGAGGACGCTCCGAACCGAGTCGTCTCGGGACTGTGAACGGGAAGTCCGTCTCTACGTCACCGGATCGAGCCCAAGCGCGACTCGCCCGGTGAAGCGATGCTGCGGCTTCGCTGGGAGCGGGTGGAACTGCGCCGCATGGATGTCGCGCAGGAGCCGCTCGAGCCCCATGCCTCGGAAGAATCCGCCGCCGCCCACGGTCTCGAGCGCCTTCTCGACGGTGAGCTTGAGCGCCTCCGCCGCGATGGTCTTCCGGACGAAAACGGCATTTGCCGTAGCCACTTCGGGCGCGAAGGTGTAGTTGGCGCACAGCTCCACCATTTCCCGTACGGCCATCTGACCGGTGGCGAGGGCGTTCTCCATCTCACCCACCAGGGGCCAGACCTCGGGGTCATCACGCTTTGCCGCCACCTGACGCAGCGCGAGCTCCCGTGCCGCCTCTGCTACCCCGAGGTAGACGGATAGGACGAGCGGCAGGGCGACCGTTGGGATGACGTTGAAGAACGGGTGCCACACGCCCTTGGGCCTACGGAGGTCTACGGCCGCGTCCGGCACGAACACTCCGTCGAGGAGGATGTCATTCGAGCCGGTCGCGCGCATGCCCATGGTCCGCCAGTTATCCAAGACAGTGAGCCCTTCGGCATGCATCGGCACTGCGAAATGGAGGACCGTTGGTCCCTCGTTGGGATCATCGTACGGAGCGCTCGTGAGCAACAGGTCGCCGATCGGGCTTCCGCTGCCAAAGCGCTTCCGACCGGAAACGCGGTACCCGCCGGCAACGCGCTCGGCCTTGCCGCTCGAGTCCAGCCAGTCGGAGGCGCCCGTCGTGACGAGCACCAGTTGATTGGCAGCGATGCGTTCGAGCATCGGTGCGACCGGCCGGCCCTGGCGCCACATCCAGGTGAGGGTCGCAACGGGGTGCGTGTGCATCGAGAGCGCCAGCGCAGTCGAGCCGCAGTAGCGGCCCACCTCCCGCAGCAGGTCGCACAGCTCCGCATGGGTGGCGCCACCGCCACCAAGCTCGGCGGGCACGCCAGCAGCAAGCACCTTCTGCTCCTTCAGCTCGACGTAGTTCTCAGCGACAAACGAATCGTTGGCGTCATACCCGGCCGCCCGGGACGCGAACCCTGGACCGAGCTTCTGCGCGACCGCGGTCCAGCCGGTCGGCGGTCCCCCCTGGGAGATGCGATCGACACCGATTCCGCTCACCGTCATTGGAGATCCTCCAGGTGAAGTTTGGCTCCAGATAAGCGTAGACGGCCGCACGACGATTGGCATCCGAGAAGTCTGGGATCTTTTCCGGAGGTGGCCTGAGGGAAATCCGTGATCACGGGGACGTCTCGCCACTGGACGGCACGCGCGGGACGCGCTACACGAGTCCTTGTTTCACTGCGAACGAGGCAGCGGCGGCACGATTGCGCACGCCGAGCTTCGTGTAGATGTGGGTCAGGTGGCGATCCACTGTGGATATGGCGACGACCAGGGCCTCGGCGATCTCTCGTGTCGTTCGGCCATTGGCGAGAAGACGGAGGACCCTGATCTCGGTCGGCGTGAGCCCAGCAGGGTTCGCCTTCACGTGAGTTCCGAGCCGGAGCGGGTCCGGTGATGAAGGAACGTCGACCTCGACGGCCAGCGCGTCGGCGATGCTCTCCTCAACCGACATCCGACGGCCATGCCCCCAGGCCGCCGCGTACCCCGCTTCATCGAGCTCGGCGCTCGCGCGTGCCAGTCCTTCTGTCAGCAGCGCTTCGGCCATCGGGATCGGCCGCGTGTGGTATGTCTCGCCCAGCACCGCCGTCGCGCCCGCTAACCGTGCGGCGCGTTCTGGCTGTGCCTGGGCCGCGGCCAGGCCAGTGAAGACGGCGAACACCTGGCTCCAGAGCCAGGGAGCGACGGGGTGACCGCGCATGGCTGCCAGCAACTCCCGAGATCGCTCGCGCGCCTGCACGAAGTCGCCTTCCCGAAAGGCAGCGATCCCCAACAGCTGAAGCAGGATTGTGACCCCTTCCTGGTATCCGATCCGTTGGCGGATCTCAAGGCTCTGCGCATAGTACGCCCGCGCTGCCGGGTAGTCGGCCGAGATGTACGCCGCGAGCCCGAACAGGTGGAGTGCCCAGGCGATCAGCCAGTCGTCGCTCAGCTCCTCTGCAATCGCCAGACTATCCTCGGCGAGCGCGCGCGTCCGGAGCGGATCGTTCTCGAAGTAGGCCACGCGTCCAAGGAGGTGAAGCACCCAGGCCACGCTCCATCGGTCCCCTGTTTCACGCGCGATCGACAGACTCTCGTCGAGCAGCGCCCGCGCAGTGGCGGAGTCGCGCTGATGGTGGGCGAGCCAGCCAGCTCCGTGGAGCGCCCTCACGCGTGCAGTCGACCGCTCGGGGGCGGCGGCCAGCGCGCGCGTTAGCCAACGCCGACCCTCATCGTGCGTTCCGCGGAGCCACCAGAACCACGCGAGCGCGCCGCTGAGTCTGAGCGCGGCTTCCGTCCTGTCGGCCGTCAAACCCCACTCGAGCGCGGCCCCGAGGTTATCGTGCTCGGCCGCCAATTGCTCGGCCCAGATGGGTTGCTCGGTGAGGCGAAGCTTTGGCTCGGCGTCCTCCGCGAGTCGGAGAACGTAGTCCAGATGGCGAGCCCGCGTGCGTTCGACCTCCCCCATTTCGCCGAGCTTGCCGAACGCGTATTGTCGAATGGTTTCGAGCAAACGGTAGCGAAGGCTGCGACGCTGCTGGTCTGCCATCACTAATGATTTGTCGATCAAGAGACTGAGCAGATCGAGGACAGCGTACGGTTCGATGCCCTCCCCGCCGCCAACCCGTTCAGCGGCCTCCAACGTCCAGCCCCCCGCGAATACGGAAAGTCGACGGAGGAGTGCCCGCTCCGGTTCCGAGAGCAGGCCGTAGCTCCAATCCACGGTTGCCCGAAGCGTTTGGTGGCGCGGCATCGCCGTCCGCTGTCCACCAGTCAGTAGGCCAAAGCAGTCATCCAGGCGGGCCGCTATCTGCTCCACGGAGAGAACGTTCAACCGAGCCGCCGCAAGCTCGATGGCGAGCGGGATGCCGTCAAGGCGACGACAGATCTCACTCATCGACCACAGGCTCTGGTCGGTCGGGGCCAAGTCGGACCGCACCGCAGCCGCGCGGTCGAGGAACAACCGCACCGCCTCCGAACCGGCGAACAGATCGACCGACGATCCAGCACCGCTCGGTGCCGGAGGCACAGCGAGCGAGGGAACCCGCCACGTCGTCTCGCCGTGGGCGCCCAGCACCGCACGACTGGTTGCAAGAATGCGCAGCCGCGGACAGCTCCGCAGGATCGCCTCCGCCAATTGCCCGCTCGCTGTCACGAGATGCTCGCAGTTGTCCAAGACGAGAAGGGCCGACCGCGGTCGAAGATAGTCGGCGAGAGCATCGACCGGCGGATGGCCCGGTGGTTGCTGCACGCCGAGGACGCCAGCGACCACGAGCGGCACCAGTTCAGGATCGGTCAGCGGCGCGAGGTCGACGAGCCACACCCCACCCGAATAAACGCCGAGCGAATCCTGCGCCACGCGCAAGGCGAGCCGGGTCTTCCCGCAGCCGCCGGCGCCCGTCAGCGTAAGGAGCCGGGACCCGGACGGTGCTTCGGCCAGGAGACGCGCGACTTCGGCTGCCTCGCGTTCCCGCCCGATGAAGCTCGTGAGTTCGAGCGGAAGGTTGTTCGGAACGGTCGCCATCCCACAAGCCTGCCTAGACGCCGCCAACAGTCCGCATGAGACCGACAGCATGATGGTCTGTGGTCGTGTCTCTCACTCCGTGGTGCGATGCGTCGCCACGGGCACTGCTGAAGGTAGTTTAGCCCCCCCGATGGCGTCTTGGAGATGCGGACCGAGCTCAAACAAATCGAGCAGGGAGAGCGTAACAATCGCATCTCAAGTTCCCATGTCGAGCTTCCTCATGTTGTTATCGGCCATCGCGAAGGCGATGTCGGTTGCGATCGAGTGGAAATGTGATCGAGACGAACGCTTGACGAACTTCGCGTGCCTGTGCAATGCTGCGCCTGGCCGCGACACATCACGGACGGAGAGGAGGACGTCGATGTTGATTCCGCCGTCGTGGGTGGAATCGTTTGCGCTGACAGCCATGGCGATCCTCGTGCTCGGCGCCGTCGGGAACCGGCTCACGGAAGGGACGATATTTCTCGTCGAGTCGTCAAACCTGCTGTTGCTTGCGATCGTCGCCATGCTCCTCGCGATCTGGGCCCGTCTCGCCGGAGGCTCCCCCAGGTTCCGTTCAACGCGTAGCGGCGTGCCTGCTGCCACGTCGGTGTCTTCCAACACGGACCATGAGATCTCGTGGCCGAGCGGATGGCTGCGCCGCTGCCGGAGCCAACCTAGCGGAGGTGTACCGTGCCTCGTCTGCTGACGCGCACTGACGTCGAGGATCTGCTCGATTTCGGAGAAGCGATGGCCTGTCTGGAACACGCCTTCGAGGACCAGGCGCGCGGCGAGATCAGCCCGTGGCCCCCGTCGCTGATGCGCAACGGACCGGGCGCCCCCCTCATCCTGCGGTCGGGTGGGCTGGCCGCCCAGGGACGGATGGGCGTGCGTGTGAGCACGGGGCCGGGCAACCCGTCGTACGCATTGCTGCACGAGTCCCCGAGCGGAGCGCTGCTTGCCCTCATGGAGTATCCGTTCTCCGAGCTGCGCCTCGCGGCGGCCGTCGCCGTCGGTGTCGCCCGTCTCGCTCGCCCAGATGCCCGTCACATCGCGATGATCGGCACCGGTCGGAACGCCCTCGGACTGCTCAAGGCGGTCGCACGTGTCCGGCCGATAGCATCCGTCAAGGTGTACAGCCGCCAGGACGAGAACCGGGTCCGATTCGCGGCCGCCTCCGCATCGGCCCTCGACGTGGCGGTGATCCCGGTGCCCAGTCCAGAGGAGGCGGTCGCGGGAGCTGAGATCGTCGTCGTCGCCACCAACTCGCGCACACCAGCGTTGCGCGGCGCCTGGCTCCCGCCGGACGTGCTCGTCACCTCCATCGGCGTCCGGACCGAGCTGGACGAGGAGGTCTATCTGCGCGCCAAGCTGATCGTGACGACGTCAAAGATCCAGGAGCTGAATATTCACGAGGTCACCGACGACCTGCCACTCGTCCGGCTCACGCGCAGCGGCGCCCTCGACTGGGAGTCCGTGGCTGAGCTGGGCGAAGTAGTGTCCGGCCATGTCTCACGCCCCGGCGGGCTCGTCGTCTTCCGGGAGGCACAGGGCGGCTTTACGGATATCGCGATCGCGGCCCGGGCCTATGACCGCGCCATCGCCCTCGGACGTGGCACCGAATGGCGCGGCCACTGACTCGTATCACAAAACTGAGGAACGGGCCAAGCGGAATCCACGGCGAAACCCGCACGCTCGTGTCCTTACTGAATGCGGGTCTCACGGTTGAATGAAAATAGACGGCGTCTCGCTCACCGAGCTGCTTCGATGAACCGCTTCATCTGGCCGATGCCCTCGTCGATGCGGTCCGCGCTCGTCGCGAAGCTGAGCCGAACGTATTCATTGAGCTCGTCCGGCCCACGGCTCCCGAAGCACGACCGGGGGAGCACGGCAACACCGGCCTCGTAGAGGAGGGCCTCCGCGAGCGCATCGGCGTCCGGGAACCCGAGCCGCCGGCTCGCGCCGGTGACGTTTGGAAATGCATAGAAGACGCCCGCCGGGCGGAGACCGGAGACGCCTTCGATGCTGTTCAGGAATGCCACGGCCCGGTCGGCTCGCCACCCTGGTCGTCTACGCCAACGACCGCCTCGAGGCCTACGACGCAGCGGCACTCGTCACCGCCGTCGACCGATTCGTGGACGACCTGTCGAACTGGTACGTCCGGCGCAGCCGCCGGCGATTCTCACTGGAACGGGTCAGCAGAACCGGGGCGATCTTCGACCACGCGAAGCTGGACTGGTATAACGGCATCTACATCCGCTCGCTCTCGCCGGCCGAGCTCGCGCGGCGCATGCGGCCGTTTCTCGGGCCCGAGGCGCCCGGCGCCGACGACCCGACGCTGACGGCAGTCACAACCCTCGTCCAGGATCGGCTCCGCACCCTGTCCGACGCGCGGGACCTCACATCCTACTTCTTCACGGAGGCGCTGGACTGCGACAGGAGCCTGCTCGTGCAGCGCGGTGCGGGCCGCGAGCAGACGCTCGCGACCCTCGAGCGAAGCGCCGACGTGGCGCGGCAGATCCCCTCGTTCCGGCAGGAGGATTTGGAACGCGCCACCCGTGCCCTCGCGGATGAGCTTGGCATGAAGACCAGTGACATCTTTATGTCGACTCGCGTCGCATGTACCGGCCGAACGGCCACGCCGCCGCTGTTCCAGACCATGGAGGCGCTGGGTCGTCAGCGCGTCGTCCGGCGGCTGCGGGAGGCCGCCGCCCGGCTGCGCGGCAGGGCATCATAGACGAGCCACCACCGAGCCGCCGGCGCGATGCGTAGCTCCTCCCGGTTTGCCCGTGCTATGATAGGCGAGCACGGTGCGGGATCGTTCAACGGTAGGACGGCTGACTCTGGATCAGTTGATCGTGGTTCGAATCCACGTCCCGCAGCCATCATGCCTGAGCGGATGAACGAACGCTCAGCCTCCCGCAAGTCCACCACACCTGGATGAGCTGACTCCGCCAACGTGCGTTTCCGCGTCAGCTCACCGTCCTTTCGGAGCACGTTCATGGGACGCAAGCTGGACAACGCCATGGGGCTGTACCTGGAGGGCATTCGGGACGGCAAGGCGCGCGAGGCAGTCCAGAAGTACACCGGGGCCCGATACACCCAGCACAGCACGGGTGTCGCCGACAGTAAGGAAGGCTTTATCGCGTTCTTCGAACCGTTCCTCCAGGGTCACCCTGTGCGTGACGTCCGGGTCGTTCGGGCCTTCGAGGATGAACAGTACGTATTCCTCCATGTCTTCCAGTCGCTGGACGGCGGGCAGGCGACGTGGGTAACGATGGACCTGTTCGACACCGACGAGCAAGATCTGATCATCGAGCACTGGGACGTCATCACCCCGTACCTAGAGACGACGGTCTCCGGGCACAGCCAGGTCGACGGCCCTGCCGCGATCGTGGATCTGGACCGTACCGAGGCGAACAAGGCCCTGGTCGGCACGTTCGTTTCGCAGGTGCTGCAGGGCGGCAGGGTCGACCGTATCACGGACTTCGTGTCCGCGGAGACTTACATCCAGCACAACCCGCATGTGGGTGACGGACTCGACGGATTGCGAGCGTTTCTCGCTCAGCTCGCCGGTCGCGGGGAAGCGATGGTGTACGAGAAGGTGTTCAAGCTCGTCGGCTGCGGCAACTTCGTTACCGCGTACAGCCAGGTGAAGCTCGGCGCGCAGCCGTACGCGGTCTTCGATCTGTTCCGCGTCGACAACGGCCTCATGGTCGAGCACTGGGACGCGATGGAGCCACTGCCCTCACCCGAGCAGGCCAGAAACAGCGGCAAGTTCTGACGGGGATTTCCGCACAGCGGGGTCGGCGCAACCCTCGGAGATACGATGAGCCCGACGGACTGCATCAGTCGCTGATCAGGACCTGGTCGGAGAACGGAGGTGGTCATGGCGCCCGAGGCCCAATTCGCGTTGCTCAATACGCTCACTACGAAGCCAGGTCACCGGTCCCGTCAGGAACCCCACATGAAAGGGGCACCGGGAAGAGAGCGAGAGCATTCCTCATGCTCGTGACTCTCCCCGCACGCGCTTATTCCTCGCCGGGCCGCGCTCGCGACGATGTCGCTCTGCTCGCGAGCAATTCGAAGCGCGCCAGCCGCACCGAGTGGCGGCGCCGGATATCCGCCAGCGCATCCGACAACGAGCCTGCGAGGCGGTCGAGTGTGTGTTCGGAGATGACGGTATCGAGGCGGGCGCTCAGCACAATGAGGCGATCACTCTGCTGCCACGCGAACGCAAGGAGCCCAGTTCGGTCATCCTGCCACTCGTAGCGCACCCCGGGCGGGCAGCCAGGCCTTGCCCGGCTACCCGCCCCATCGACCTGCAGCTCGGCCAGCACTGAGGTCTGCGTGACCCAAACCGTGGGCTGCTGATCGGCATCGGTGTAGACGAACGTCGCGCTCCTGCGGTCGACAACCGCCCCCGTTGGATCGACGTGGCTGCCCGGCGGGTTCACGGCGATTCTGCCTCGGCTGAGGACCGGCGGTGCCTGAGGGCGGGCAAGCGCGCCACCGAGCTCGACCTCTGCGCGCGCGTGGCTCACGGCGTCGAGCTTTGGACCGTCCGTAACGGCCACCCGACGGCTCCCTGGGGGGTCAGCCCGGTCCCATGGAGGGCCAATGCCGCGATAGCGCACTTCGCCGCGGCGCGTGAACACCATGGCCAGGCTCTCCGCTACCGCCTCCGCGTTGTCATCGGTCCCGGCCACGACTGCCCCCCGCAGGACTACGAAGAGCACAGCACCATCGGGAGAATCGACGGTACGGCTTGAGTCGAGGTCTGGCGAGTGCAGTCGATGCAGAACGTCGCGGGCCTCCGACCACATCATCTGTGCGAGCAGAGCCTCGCGCACGCTCGGGACGTAGACAGCCTGATCGCCCACGTTCCACCCGCGGTACCGGGCGAGGTCTACCACGTCTTCCGCCGTGAGGGAGATCGGAGCTTCTCCGGCCAGATCTGGAAAAGCCGATCGCGACGACGTCTCGTCCGTCGGCGAACTCGGCTGTTGCGTGGCTTCGTCCGGGGCCTCCGACGGGAGGACTGGGAAACCGCAGCCGAGCATCGCGGCCAGGAGTAGCGCCAGGATGCTCACTTGCAGAAGTCGGCGGCGCTCCATCATTCCGAATGCGCGGACGCCCAGTTCAGGCGCGTGACTCAATCCACGTCCTCTTCGCGTGTCAACGGTCCGATTCCTGTCAAGCAGGCGCTTCATGCCCGCCTCTTGCCGGACGCCGACGGCTTTGTGGGCATCTGTCGCGCGGCCGCAGCATAACACCTGTGGGAGCCAGCTCACGGCCGGTTGGCTCGTCCGCGTGCGTGGCGTGCAGCCGATGCTTGGTCCGTAGGGAGCCAGCCGACGTCCGTCGCAGCCGCGGGTGCCTATGGCTGTACCGAGCCCGGGGGTGCGCCCCACACGCGTGTGTCTCACGGCGTTCGGCGGTAACGCTGCCAACATCGTTTCTTCGTTGGCCCGCCTCCCTATCTACAGCTGCCAGTTCGAATGGGTTCCGATGTTAGAATGCGGACCGGGCGCTAGGCGAAGAGCCATCCATGCGAACGAGTGGACCGCCCACACGATCGAGCGAGCCCTCGTCGTCCGTCACACGTCCGAAGCGCGCCCGGTCCTCGTTGAAGAGGTGCTCTCTCTTGACGACACGACCGACCTGCCCGACGATCTCTTCGCCTTCCGCCCGCCGCCGGTCAGCACGGTGGTCGACCAACGGGGCTGAGCTGACTGGGGTAAGTGGCCAGCCCCGGCAGGCCATGCGCACTGACGGCCTCACGAGTCGGATCTCAGGCTTGTCGGCTACAGAGTGCGAGCACTGCACGCGCGAGCGTTGGGGCATACGACCGGGCGGAGGTCGCAGTCACTGTATTCGTGCAGTGCAGGCCGTTCCTGCGAGTCCGCTGGCGCGGACCGCAGGTGACATGTTCGGACGTGCTTGCCTCGACCACTGGTTGAGGGTCGGCCGTGGCCCTGAGACTGGACACCCACCCGGTGAAGGAGTCACGGCACCAGTCGGACAACGCATCCGGGTCCAGGAGCGTTCGCGAGGCGCCTGTCAGCCGTCAAGAGCTCGCACCCAAGGACTTCGGCGAGTCCGACGTAGGCGGCGTCGTACGCAGTCACGTTGGCACGCAGCTCGTAGGCGCGCCGCATGAACGGAAGCGTGGGGTACCGGTCGATGTCGATCGCCTCGAGGTCCTCGACGGCTGCGGCGAACCGGGAATTGGAGATCGTGCCGGCGAGCCACCGCTTGCGCAGCACGGCAACGGTTTCGACGTCGACGAGGTCGGGCGCAGCGATAGTTCCCGCACTTTGGACCTCGCTCCGAGCGCGCCGACCGTCGATGCCGTCATCGGCTATCAGATTGGCCAGAACGGAGGCGTCGATAACGATCAACGCCGGGCCCGCTCCTCCCCGAGGTCTTCAACAGCGCGACGGAACCCCACGTGGCCGCCTCGGCGTCGGTCAATGCGGTCGAGCACCTCGTCGAGGGTCGGCCGTTCCGCGAGACGCTTGAGCTCGCTCGCGAGGTACTGCTGCAGGGATTGCCCGCGCTGCTCAGCTCGACGCTGGAGGGCGGCGTGGACGTCCTCGGGGATGTCTCGCACGAGCACGTTTGGCATGCTTTCATTATGCTAGCAGTCGCCGCCCGGCGCAAGCGACCCGGCGCGAGCCCGAAGCCCCGATCGTGGATAGGCATTCCGCCTGTGCACTACCGTGGCATGAGGGTACTGCTCATGTAGACCGATCCGCCGATGCCGGGCCCGGTGGTCGCCCGAGCGAACAGTGTCCGCTGTCGAGGTGCGAGGCCCTCCAGGACGAAGAGGAGCGCGTGCACATCGCCCCTGTCGCCGGTCTTCTTCCATCGGCTCCAGGCCAGCGGCCCGTCCGCGCCAGCGTCGAGTCTCGACCAGCCAGCTCCCTGGAACTGGCTGCCGAAGTGCGTCTCCAATTCCTGCGCACGTAGGTCCGTCTCCGTCGCGGCCTCGGAGGTCCAGTGGTTCGGTCCACCATCCCCGCCGGTCTGTCGTAACGGCAAGCCCTCGGTTGGCTTCAGCAGGGGCAGGAGATCCCTGATGGGGGGAACCGTTCCCGTCGGAGCCGCGCACGGGCCTGGGGTTATGAGATCAACTGTGTGACAACTTTCCCACTCGAGGTCGGTGGTCGCGTCGGCCCCCATCCCGCCGTCGCCGTTTCCTGAGCGTGCCCAAGAGGAAGGTGCGCATAGGCCTGGGCCGCAAGTACGTGAGGGCAGGCGATCGTGGGCGGAAGTGGACTGCACGCCCTCATCGGATATCGACGTTCGAGGGCGCGCCGAACGTTCTTCGGCCTACTGTTGCGCGTCATTATTTGATTTACAGTCTGGATGGTTGATGATGGCGCATGCTGTCATCTGCCTCGGCGATCAGCGATGAGGATCGCGAGACGTTGAAGCCCTGGACGCGGTCGCGGACCAGCGCTACGACTGCGGCCGCAGTTGCGGGAGTCGCTCTAGCGTCTCTACGTCGAGGGTGGCGTGCTGCTCTACCTGCGGCAGGAAGGGCGGGGCATCGGTCTCTAGCCCAGGCTGGAGGCCTACCTCCTGCAGGACGCCGGGCTCGACACGTTCGACGCCAAACTCGCACACTCGGCTACGTCGCGGGCCAACGCGACTACGCGGCTGCGGTCCAGATGCTCCAATCGCTCTCAGGCTGGGCCGCATCGCGCTGCTCAGCAACAACCCCGACAAGGCCCGCCAGCCGTCGCGGCTCGGGTCACGATCGCCGCACGGGTCCCGACCCCCGTCCGCCTCAGCGGCGCCAACGCGGACGACCTCGCCGCCAAGGTACGACGCACCGCGCACACTCTCGCGCTCGGCCTGTCGGCCGGCCGGCCGGTTACGAGCCACGCACCAACACGGCGATCGTCAGGCCGACCCGCGCCGCGCCGGGCACGAACCCGTACGGCAGCGCGAATCCGGTCCAGTAGGCCAGCTCGAACGGCAGCAGCGCGAGCGACAGCCAGAGCGCCGGGCGCCAGCCGGCGAGCAGCAGTGCGCCCAAGACGACCTCCGCCGCGCAGACGACCACGAAGCCGGCGAGCAGCGGCACGGTCGTCGGGATGCCGGCCCGCTCGAACGGGCCTTCGCCGTACGTCGGGAAGCCGAGGAACCGCCAGATCTCGTGGTTCTGCGCGAAGTGTCGGGTGCCGATGAAGCCAGGGATGCCGAACCCCAGGCCGAGCAGAAGCGCGAGCACCCCGGCGGTGCGGGTCATGACCGGGCTGCCGCCGCGGGTGTGCCGCGGAACGCCTCGGCGTACTGCCGGTAGCGCCGTCTGCCGACCAGCCGCCAGAGCACCTTGATCGGGGCCGGCAGCGGCGCGAGCATCGCCGCCGCCTCGGCCGGGCTCGCGACCTCGAGCATCTGGCCCATCGCGGTGAACCGTTGCGCGGGAGTGAACTTGTCGAACGCGGTCTTGCCGAAGTGGTGCCACTCGGCGACGCTGAGGTGCTCGGCGATGAGAGGTACGACGTCGCGCTCCTCCTCGTCAAGGTGGGTGGTCAGCTTCCCGAACATGCCGGTGATCGCTGTCGAGAGCTCGCCCGCCACGTCAGGGGAGGGGTCGGCGCGCCAGACGTCCGTCAGTCGGCGCACCTCTTCGATGCCGGTGTGGAGGCCGTGGTGCTGCTCCTCCATCCGCTCGACCAGCGCGGCGGACGGTCGCGCCCGTTCGAGCAGCACCGGCCAGACAAGGTCGTCCTCGGTGGTGTGGTGGGCGGTCAGCCCGGCGAGGGTGAACCCGAGGTGGTCGGCGACGGCGCTCACCCGGGCGGCGTCGCTGGCCTGCACCTCGGTCACGAGGCGGGCGAGCTCGGTGAAGCTGCTGCGGAAGATGCGGTGGATCAGGGCCATGTCCCACAGCGCCGGGTGTGCCGCGGTGGTCGGGTCGACGGCGCTCATCGGGGCTCTCCTTGGTTGCTATTCACAAGAGACAGTCACTAGTGAACGATACTGATAATGTGAGCCTCCGGATGAGCGATGTCAAGAGGCCCCGGTCCAAGCGCCGGGAGAAGGCCGCCGCGACGCGGGAGCGGATGCTGCGCGCCGCGATCGAGGTGTTCGCCGAGGAGGGGTAGGTCGGCGCGCGGATGGCCGACATCGCGGCTCACCTCGATGGTCCGCAACCCCAGGCGCTCTCCAGCGGCGTGCCGCTCGGCAACGTACGTGCGGAGCGCTCCCGCCCAATCTGGGGGATGGACGCCCCAACCGCTCGCCGGGCCGTGAACCAGGAACTGATCGACATCCTGACCGTCAGGAGCAAGCTTTCTCACCGAGAACAGATCGAAGTTCGAATCGAAGTACATGTGTAGGCGACTCGTGTCGCCGCGATTGAACGCGTCAAACAACCCGATGAAAACCCAGGCGACCTCGCCTGGGCTGCAGCCAGGCGGGAACCCCCTCCGTGCCGTGTCACGATGATCTGCGGCTGGGAGGAAGCCGGTGTCGAGACATCCGCGGGCCTCCCCGCATCGGTCTGGGGCGCGGCCTCGCTCTGGCCCCCCGGAATCTCAGCGTGTGCAGGCTGACAGGCCACCAAGCTCAGAACGAGGCAAGCCAGTGGCAGCTTCACGGATCCCCCGTGCCGTATTTGCCTCTGACTGTTCAAGAAACATTCGCCGCGATTGCTATCCGCCTGGGGTGTGGGGTCCGACGAACAGGCGCGCGAGCAGCTTTCCGCTCCGCCGAAGCAGGAAGTGTGTACCGACGACGGCAAACGTCGAAGCGAGCACGCCAAAGCCCAAGACAAATGCGAGCAGTGCGGTCGTCCCGGGGGCGGTCTCCGCGGGGTCGAATGGCTCCTTTGCCGAGGCGGGCTGAACGGTCCACAGGAGCAGCGCCAGGACGAGAAATGGAAACACTGCGTGCAGCGCTCTGGTAGCCGACGGAGGGACCAAACGAACTCTCAGGGGCCGACGTTCCTTGGCTATGGCGACTTGCATTTTGCAGCTCCGCCGAGACAATCACTTCGATTCAGGCCTGGTCGCTGCACATCCATGATCCGCACTGGCATCATGCGGCAGCGCACCGATCGCAGGCTGTCCACCCATTTTCCATACAACGCGCGGCTGCGGCGGGTTCCCGTGTGACATCGCCGTCCTGCAGCCCGAGTCGCCCCTGAGCTGCCCGATAGCGCCGAGCACCTACGTCGGGGAAACGCGCCGCGCGGATCGCCTGCGAACCAACAGGTATACGCCAAGGACCATGCCCCCGATCCCCGCCGCGGCAAGTGCGGGCATCTGTGACGGCAGTGCCTGGTCGCCTCCTTGCCGCACGGCAGAGGGCGGCACCTCGACCCGAACGGGAACCCCAGCGTCCGCGAGTACGCGGAGGCCTTCGTTCGTCACGACGTCGACGGAGTCTTCTATGATGATTAATGGGGGAGCGCCCCCCGCCATCGGATAGAACCGTCCGTGCTCGCTCGCCTGTTCCGGACCGAGATCCTCCACGGCCTCCCCTCGATCGATGTACGCATTCCACTCCGGGCCAAAGAATAGGGCAAGGTGGACGTACGGGCGCTGGTCAAGCTCTTCGGGAATAACCTCGATAGGCTCGCTGCGGACCAGCGTGAGGTTGTCGTTCCAGTCTCTGAGGAACGCGGGGGTCATCGCTGGCTCGCTATGGACGATGATGATCCTGGGAGCAGAGGCGTAGGCGGGGAATGCGGAAGCCGTAATGGACAGCAATGCGATGATCGCCCCGAGGAGTGCTTGCCGGAACAACGGCCGGTGCGCCCGGATGAATACGCGGAAATCCAGACTAGCTATCCTGCCAACTCTCATCAGTCGCCTCCTTGGCTCGACTTTGGCCATCCGAAAGGGGAGCGGCGCCTGTTCGGTGACGCTGCACAGCAGCAGAAAGATCCCCTCCCGTTCTGTAAACACCACCACATGTGCTTCAGACACAGCTCTGCTCGTCAGACCCAGGCTCAGTAGCTGACTGTCGGGTGCATCTTCCCGCTCACCCAACCCAGGCGGCGATGCGCAGCGCCTGGTCTTTCGCAATGGCACCCTCCAAACGCAGCACGAGGTCCCCGCGCTGCCAGAGGAGCACGTTCGCCGCGAGCCGGGTTGGCTCGCTTCGGACCACCCCGGCGCCATCCTGGTATCTGAAGACGACATGCGGCGCTCCCTCCATCCAGTACCCGTTCGCGCCGGCCACCTGGACCCCCTCGAGCTGTGTACCTGGGCCAAGCCCCTTGCCGAACTGGCCGATCACCAGGGAGCCGTCGAACTGGGTGAGGAGGACGCCGATGTCGGTCTCGGGGGCCAACGGGACCCCCGGCCGCTCCCGATAGACCAGCGCCACCTGACCGCCGCGCGGCGGCTCGCCCACGTACACCTCGTCCGGTGCGCCCAGCTCAGGAAGGGTCGGTACAAGCACGCGATACGCCACGCGGGACCGCGCCTCGGCCAGCGTCACCGGCTCCCCGAGCCCGAGCCGCTCGCGGTCCGGCGCCCCGACGGCGGTCGCATCGGCACCTGGGGCACGCGAGGCATCCAGGCTCGGAAGCGCCGGCAGATGCATGATGGCGATCCCGGGGAGCCCGAGGCGCTCGGCGACGGTCGTGCGCGCAGCGGGCGACAGCGCCATCCCGACGCCGGCCACGAGCAGGAGCGCGAGGACGGCACACGCCAACCGGATGCCCGCTGGCAGCGAGAACAAGGGAAACCGACGTGCCCCAGGCGGAGCGGCCAGCCGCGACCGTACAGCGACGACGATGGGTGGGGTCGGCGGGTAGGCGATCCGATCCCCGAGCTCGTGCAGCGCCTCTTGTAGGTTTTGCGCACTCCCCGCGCGACCGGGCTCAGCCATCGATGCTCCTCCTGGAAGCTCCACTGTGCATGGCTTGCTCCTCGTCAGCAGCAAGCTGCTCCCGCAGGCGTCCCAGCGCTCGCGCGTGACGGGACTTCACCGTGCCACGTGGCCACCCCAGCGCTTCTGCTGTCTCAGCCTCGGAGAGATCAAGGAAGTACCGGTGGGCGATGACCAGCCGATCTTCCTCCCGCAGCCCCATCACCGCTGCGAGCAGCCGCTGCCGCGCTTCATCGGCGAGGGCGGCCGCCTCAGGGGATGGGGCCGCGCCCCCCGAGCGACGCTCGTCCAACAAGCGCAGGGCAAGGCTCGCACGCCGCCTCGTCGCCTTGCGCCGGTTGCGCGCCTCGTTGACGACGATGCGTAGGATCCAGGGGCGAAACTGCGCTCCCGGTCGGAATCGTCCCAGCGCGGCGTACGCCTTTACGAACGCCTCCTGCGCGGCGTCCTCCGCTTCGGCGGCGTCGCCGACGACGAGGTACGCCGCGCGGAAGACGATCTCCTGGTAGCGCTCCAGCAGCGCTTGGTACGCGCGTTCATCCCCACGACATGCCTGTGCGACGAGCTCCGCGTCCTCCAGTGGCCGGCCCTCCACGGAGATCCATCACCCCTTGATACACCTCCGGGACCTGTTCGGTTCCCGAACCCCGCCGGAGGGCCAGTCGGCTGGTGGCGGCATTCCCATGACGCTGTCAGCCCTAAACCGCCCGCCCCGGCTGATTCACGGATGGTCAACCATCCCCGGGTTAGCCACGAGCGCATGCTGACGGTAGCCTTTCAGTTTGCGCTCGCTGAGGACCCGCAGGGTGACCGCGTCCAGAACACGAAGCGCGTACGTCGACCTGCCCATGTGCACGGCGCCAGTTGACTGCTCCGGTCCGGACACGTAGATCCGGTCGCCCACGTCGCTCGGTGCGACCCAGTCAACGCATTGTCCATCCAGCGCCTCTGCGGCCACTCGCCCGGTCGCAACCTCCACGCGCTTGAGGCCATGGTAACGCACCATCGGGCGTCCGTCGTCGCGAATCTCTCGGTCATCCCCCCAGACGTACAGATATCGCCCGTCTGGGCCGAAGACTGCCTGACGCGCTGCGCCATCCACGACCTTCGCGTGGGCGGCCCGAGGGCGGAGCCCAAGCAGATCAAGCACGTCTGGCGGCCGCTGCAACGCCGTTGTGTGCACGACGGCAGGCCGCTCGAGGTCAACGACCGTGATCGCCTCTTCGTCGGCATGGGCAATGGCGATCGTCCGACCATCGGGCGAAAGGGCCAATCCGGGGATGAGGTTCGTCCAACGGCGCTGATCCCCCATGCGGTGCTCGGACTGCCAGGTACCCGCAAGGACGTTGGCGAGAGACACGTGATTTGAACGCGCAGGATCGACCAAGTCGTACACGCTCAGGCTCGCCGGCCAGGGGCCGGTCTCGGACTCCGACGACGGGATCAGCAGATGGACCAGGCAACGCGCGTCCGGGCTCATGAGGACTGGACCCCAAGCCGTAAGCTCCGCCGCGTCCGCGGTCCCCTGGAGCTCGCCGCTGGCGGACACCAGGAACCACGTGCGCGGCTCGCCCATTGGCCGGCGCTGCAGCAGGAGGAGCGAGCCGTCCGGGCTCAAGTCACTGATGGTTGTGACGTCCGGCGGATGAAATCGTGCACGCTCTGCCCCGGTTGCTGCGTCCCGCACCACATACGTGATCTGCTCCGGCCGCGTGATCTGATCGGCTCGTCCGTCGTATTCGGTGGTGACCAGCGTCAAGCCGTCGGCAGAGAGATTCCAAGCCGGTGACACTGTCTCAATGGCGCGACACGCGACGAGATCGTCGAGGGTATCCGGAGAAATAGGGACGAGCCGAGCGCCTCGGCTAGATGGACGGTCGGCAAGGTACAAGTGGTCGGTTGTGGATTCGTCGGGACAGCTGGCGCTCTCTCGTGCCACCGTGACGACGCTCTGCGATGGATCCACGCCAGCGGCGCCCGCGGTGGCGGCCGGCGGCTCGACCTCGGGCGCCTGGCAGGCAAGTGCCACCGGAACAAGCACACACACTGCGGCGATTGCTCGTCTCATGGATGGTAACTCAGCAAGACATTGACAGCGACGCTATCGCTGCCAACTGCTCTACAACGCGCACACCCCCACGGTTCCCATCAGATTCCTGTGCGGCCGACCTTTCCTCACTGAGCGCCTCGTAGGGCTTGGCATCAACCGCGTGAAGTATCTGCAGGTCCGACTCGATGGGAGGAGCGTCCGCGCGGGAGAGCGATGGGAATAGCAGTGCGTCGGCCGGAGATCCGTAACGTCATTGACCGACCGAAGCGGCGCCGCGCCGAGCTGACGGTCGATGATCGACGGGCACCGCTGGAGTGGGTCACGCGTGTCGATGCACGCACAGAGCTCACTTCACTGAGCGCATACCGGGTGTCCGTGTCCTGTGAGCCGGACAGCCTCGCCCGATAGTCTCCAGGCGACGACTACGCGAGCACCAGATGTCGTAGTTGTCTGGGTCGGCGCACTCCTTCAAGCTGTCGTAATCGATCAAAGAGCCCCTTCTGAGCGTATGAGGCGGCGGCGCCCCCAGATACCGGAAATCACATCGGCCCCGTGCCTGCAAGCGACGGATCCTTCGCGGAGTTTACCCTCGAGCGAAGCGAAGGGCTCAGGATGACAGGGCCGTTTTCGGTCGTACCTCTAGATCAGTTAATCGTGGTTCGAGTGGAAGCCAGTTCACGGAGCGAACCACGCCCCGATGCGGGCGATCCCGTGCATCTCGATTATCGTTCTGCGAGCGTGACGGCAAGGAGGTGAAGATAACAATCGCATCTCAAGTTCCCGTGTCGAACCCCCTGACCCATGTATCGGTCCGGGGGGAGGGGCATTCGGTCGCGTTCGGGTGCAGCTGTGATCGAGACGGACGCTTGACGAACGTCGCGCGCCTGTGCAATGCTCCGCCTGGCTCGGGCAGATCAAGGACGATGAGGAGGGTCTCGATGTTGATCCCACCGTCGTGGGTGGAATCGTTGGGGCTGGCCGCCATGGGGATTCTTGTGCTCGGCGCTGTCGTGAACCGGCTCACGGCGGGGGCGATATTCGTCGTCGAGTCGACAAACCTGCTCCTGCTCGCGATCGTCGCGATGCTCCTCGCGATCTGGGCTCGCCTGGCCGGAGGCTCGTCCAGGATCCGTTGATCGTGTGCCGTCGCGTCTCCCGCTGTCTCAGCGTCTCAAACGCGGGCCGTGCCACGTCACGGGCAAACGGGCAGTCGCGCTGCCGCTCGCCGGCAACATGGCGGAGGTGCACCGTGCCACACCTACTGACTCGCGCCGACGTCGAGGATCTGCTCGACTTCGGCGGAGCGATCGCGTGTCTGGAGGGCGCATTTCAGGACCAGGCGCGCGCCTCGCTCACCGATCCGCTTCGATGAACCGCGTGATTCGGCGAATGCCCTCGTCGATCTGCTCCGCGCTGGTCGCGAAGCTCAGCCGAACGTATTCGCCAAGCTCGTCTGCACCTCGGCTCCCGAAGCACGATCGAGGCAGCACGGCGACGCCAGCATGGGAGAGAAGCGCCTCCGCCAAGGCGTCGGCATCCCTCAAGCCGAGGCGCCGGCACGCGCCGGTGACGTTTGGAAATGCGTAGAAGGCACCAGAAGGGCGGAGGCAGGAGACGCCGTCGATGTTGTTCAGTAATTCGACCACCCGGTCAGCCCTCGCGCGCAGCTCGCCCCTGAACCGCTCCGTGTCATCCTGTGGCCCCCGGAGCGCCTCGACGGCGGCCATCTGCGTGAACGCGCACGTGCAGCTCTCGACGTTCGTCTCGACGCGCGCCATCAGCGGCGCGAGCCCCCGATTCATCACGCCGTAGCCGATCCGCCACCCCGTCATCGCGTAGCTCTTCGAGAAGCCGTCAACGAGGATCGTCCGCTCCTGCATGCCCGGGAGTGACGCGATGGAGCAGAACGAGCCGTCCAACATGAGTCGGCTGTAGATCTCATCGGAGAGGACCCAACAGTTGTGCTCACGGGCGATCTCGGCGACGAAGCGCAGGTCGTCGGGGGTCAGGACCCCGCCCGTCGGATTGTTGGGGCTGTTGAGGATTATCAGCTTCGTTCGCCGGCTCACGGCTCCGGCCAACCCCACCCGGTCGCAGCCGAAGGCATGCTCCTCGCTGAGGGGCATCGGGACCGGTCGGGCACCGAGCCATCGGATGACGGACTCGTAGGTCGGGAAGCCGGGATTGGGGTAGATGACCTCGTCGCCCTCATTCACAAGCGTAGCGAGGCTGTAGAAGATGAGCGGCTTGGCGCCCGGCGCCACGACGACCTCCTCGGGCTCGACCGGAATCCCCCGGTTCATCGAGACAT
>WHTR01000054.1 GCA_009377635.1 Chloroflexota bacterium | reverse complement strand
ACGATCGACTGTTCGGCCCGTTCGATCGTGCTGGCGATCTCCGTCGAGAGCGCCGTCAGCACGCCATTGGATGCTTGCACGTTCATTCCGTCTTCTCCTTCTTGTGGGGCGCTTGTGGATGGTCGCCCCGTCTATTGTCAGCATACCGAGCCGTGCGATTCGTGCCATCGCCCGGGCGGCTAGCGGCGTCCTCGACCTTCGGGTAGGTGATCCGACGTGCTATGCTCATTCCAGCGTGACACCCGCATTCCGAAGGCCCGATATCACGCGGGTCTCATTCTGGATTCCGTTTAGACGGACACTCGGCAGACCCCGCACGGGAGGAATACATGAGCCAATCGCTCCGCTGGACCTCGAAGGACCTGGAGCTGTTTCCGCAGCCTCTTGACGACACGCGCTACGAGATCATCGATGGGGAGCTCTTTGTGTCGACGCAGCCAAGTTGGGAGCACCAGTTCATCTGCGCGGAGATCGTGGCCGCTCTCCATCAGTGGAGCCGGTCGACGGGCGCCGGCGTCGTGAACTTCGCGCCCGGGCTGATCTTCTCGGAGGACCAGAACGTCGCGCCGGATATCGTGTGGGTCAGCGCCGAGCGGCTTCCGCTGCTCCTTGAGGCGGACCGGAAGCTCCACGCGGCGCCAGACCTCGTCGTCGAGGTGCTCTCGCCCGGGCCGAAGAACGAGCAGCGCGATCGCGAGGTCAAGCTCAACCTGTACAGTAGACGCGGCGTACGCGAATACTGGATCGTCGACTGGCAGCTGCGACAGATCGACATCTACCGGCGATCGAACGCTGCGTTGGAGCTCGCGACGACCGCGCTTGATGGGGAGACGGTACGTTCTCCACTGCTGTCCGGCTTCGAGCTGCCCTTGAGCGACCTGTTCGGGCGGCTCCCCGCGGCCTGAGGCTGGTACGCCTCGCCTGGGGCGACGAGGCCAGTCGAGCGCGTCACTGCTATTCGGCGTTTGTGACGTGTTTGTGATGTCCGAGGTGGGTCAGGCGGACGAGCCTGGAGGAAGCGCCCGCGTCAGGTGTTGGCGGACGACCTCGATGGATTCCGGCGTGATCTGATGGTCCATGGGGAACTCGTGGTACTCAGGGTTCAGGCCAGCTTGCTGCAGCACGTCCCGAACGTGCCGGCCACGCTCGACCGGAAGCACCTGGTCGTAGGTACCGTGGATGATGAGGACATGACGATCCTGCCGCTTGGGCAGCAGCGGTAGGAGTACCTCGGCGGCCGGGAGATGACCGCTCATGGCGATGATGGCGCCGAACGACTCATCCGACGCAAGGCCGACGTGTAGAGCCATCACCGCACCCTGCGAGAACCCGATGAGGGCCGCCCGGCCGCGTGGCATGGCCAGCCGGGCGAGCGTCTCGTCGATGAAGGTCGCCAGACGGTCGCGGCTCTCGACGACCGTCGCCGCCTGTCGCTCATCAAGCTCGTACCAGGCCCATCCGATCTCTCCCGGCCCGATGCGGACCGGTCGCAGTCCCTGGGGCAGGATCCATCGATATCCGTTCGGGCTGACGGCCGGGGCGAGGCTGGCGAGATCCGTGGGGTCGGCTCCCCGTCCGTGCATAGTGAAGACGACGGGGAGATCCGGACCTGAATCGTCCGTCTCCAGCTCCACGAAGCGCAACCCGGCCGCTTCTCTCCATGCACCATTCAAGGTCTTTCCTCCACTGTCGTTGCGAGGTCGAGCGGCGTGATGACGGCGGATGCGGAGAGGCTCGAAGCCTTGGCCCGCTTCGCCCGGTCTCACGCCTTGCGCCCCGCATGATAGCGCGTTCTAGGGCGTGGAGGGGGTAAGATAACTATGATTTCGGAGGTCACATGATTCGTCCCGTGAACGTCATTCCCCTCGAGGCCCGCCTCTTCCGATCCATGGGTGACGAGGGGCGGCTCGCGGTCCTCGAGGCGCTCGTGCCGGCCGAGCAACGAGTGGCGGATCTGGTCCATATGACTGAGCAGTCGCAATCGACCGTTTCCACGCACCTCGCCGCGCTCCACGCCGCCGGGTTGGTCGCCCGCCGGCAGGATGGCCGACAGGTTTGGTACGGCCTCGCCCGCCCCTCCGTGACCACGCTTCTTGACGCGGCAGAGGAGGTGGTGCTGGCGGCATCGGGGGAAACCTATGCCTGCACCAGCCCGTGCTGCAGTCCTGACACCTTGCCATTCTAAACGGAATCCAGGGTGAAACTCGCATGATGGCGTGCCTCCGGAATGCAGGTGTCTCGCTGGACTGAGAATAGGATCTGCCGCACGTGGGCTACCCACGGGCACAGAGGCCTTCTCCGTGCCAAGCCATAGGTGTCCGTGAGTCGACAGTCTGGCCACCGCCGCATCCTGCGATCATGATGGGGTGGGACCGGACTTCGTCGGATCGATGGCGCGGCGCGAGCCGATGACTAGGCTCATCATTGGCCTGGGCAACCCCGGCCCCCGCTATCGACACACGCGCCACAACCTCGGCTTCTCCGTCGTCGCGGCCGTCGCCGATCGGCGAGGAATCCGGGGTGTTGCTCGGGGACCGGCGGTCGTTGGACAGGGGAGCATCGCTGGAGAGCCCGTCGTCCTGGCGCAGCCAACGACCATGATGAACCTGAGCGGTCGCGCCCTTCCCCAGCTCCAGCGCGCGTATGGCGTAGGTGACCTGGCGGATCTGCTCGTCATCCTGGACGATATGGATCTCCTGCTGGGAACCATTCGGCTTCGAGATCGGGGGAGCGCCGGCGGGCATCGAGGTCTCCAGTCGATCATCGACACGCTCCGCAGCCGGGAGTTCGCCCGTCTGCGCCTCGGCATCGGGCGCCCGCCTCCCGGCGAGGACCCGCTGGACTTTGTGTTGACGCGCTTTCGGCCGGAGGAGCAGCGCGTCGCAGACGAGGTCATCCAGGTGGCGGCCGACGCTGCGGAGTGCTGGATTGAGGAGGGTCCGGCGGCCGCAATCAGCCGCTTCAATGGCTGGCGGCCAGAGGGCTGGCGGCCAGAGGGCTGGCGGCCGGAGCCGCAGAGCGGAGCGTAAACTCACTGTGGGCGCTCTGCTCGCCAGCGTATGAGGAATACCTCGGCCTCTCGGCCCGCCTGGCGCGAATGAAATTGTCATGCTGAGCCACAGGCGAAGCATCTCGGTTAACAGAGATCCCTCGCTCACGCTCGGGATGACATCCCGGTGGGAGTCTTGAGTAACACGAAGCAATGGATCGATGGCAAGGGTCTCGTCCTCACAGACAAGTGACCACCGCACCGATACGCTGCGCGGTGGGGCCGTTCGGCTGAACCACCTCCTGCCGGCGATTCGCCGCGACCCCGGCTACGCCGAGCTGCGCGAGTGGGCCTCGACGGCCGGATCACGGAACAGAGGGGCGCACTCGTCCGCGCAGCGGGGGCAGCCCCATCGGTTCTCCGTGCTCGACGCCGCGAAGCCGGGCCTCCTGGCTGCGCTCCACGCCGAGCTCGGGCGCCCGACGATCCTCCTCGTGAGCCGGGGCGCGCGCGCTCGGCAGCTAGCCGAGGAGCTGGCCGCCTGGGCCGAAGAACCGGATTCCGTGCTCCTGTTCCCGGAGCTCGACGCCCTGCCCTACGAGCGGATGCTGCCCGGCGTCGAGCACATGGACGACCGTCTGCGCGCCATGCGAGCGCTCGCGACCAGCCCTCAACCCCCAAACCCTGGCCGCCAAATCCCAGCCCCCATCCCCCCGCTCGTCGTCGTAACAGCGCGAGCAGCCATGGACCGGATCATGGCGGCCGAGACGTTCCAGTCCGCGGCACGCCGGCTCCGCGTGGGAGATCCGGTGCGTCCAGATCAGCTCGTCGCCGTTTGGCTTCGGGCCGGCTATGCGCCAGTGTCCGTCGTGGAGGGCCCGGGCGAGCTCGCCCGCCGCGGCGGCATCATCGATGTCTGGCCGATAGGGGTTCGGCCGGACGCGAGCTGGCGCAGCGTCCGCCCAACCCCCGTCCGCATCGAGCTGTGGGGCAACGAGATCGCGTCACTCCGCGCCTTCGACCCAGCCACCCAGCGGTCCACCCAGTCCGTGGACGAGATCGTGGTCGGACCAGCGCACGAGGTGCTTCCGGACCTGTCGCCCGAGGCGCACGCGGCCCTGGAGGCGATGGACCTTCGGCGGCTTCGGCCTCGAGCGCTCGAGGAGGTCGAGGGGGAGCTGCGTCTCGTTCGAGACGGCCAGGCCTTCCCACTGCTCGGCTGGTACCGGGGCCTCCTGGGCCAGGCGTCCATCCTCGACTACCTGCCGACGGATGGGCTGCTCGTCCTCGATGAGCCGGGCGCTATCGCCGCGACGGCTCGGGAGCTGCACCGCCAAGCCGAGGAGCTGCGCATCGATCTGTTTGATCGGGGTGAGGCGCCCGGCAATCCGCCGCGCCCGTACTGGTCGTGGGAGGAACTGGTCGAGACCGCGCGACTCGGCGGCCGCGGGACGACGGTCGTGAAGAACGCGTCGCCGCCGCTTCGTCTGGATCTCGTTCTGGACGCGGAGGTGCTAGACACCGGCTTCGTGCCCGCGCCGAGCTACAGCGGCCGGCTGCCGGACCTCATTGGGGGTGAGGGGCTCGTCATTGTCAGTCAGCAAGCCTCCCGCCTCGCCGACCTGTTCGCCGAGCGGGGAGTAGACCTACCCCAATCCCCAGTCCTGCTGGTCCACGGCACGCTGGGCGAGGGCTGGTCGAACGCAGCCATCGACCTCGTCGTGCTCACGGACCGCGAGCTCTTCGGCTGGGCGAAGGTTCGGCGCGCGGGACAACGGCTCAGCACGGCAGCGCGCGAGCGCTTCCTCAGCGATCTCGAGATCGGTGAGCTCGTTGTCCACATCGACCACGGTGTCGGCCGGTACCACGGGCTCGTGACGATTGCCGATCGGGCGACGGGCATCGAACGTGAGTATCTGGACATCGAGTACGCCGAGAACAGCCGTCTCCGCGTGCTCGCCGAACACGCCGACCGGGTGAGTCGATACATTGGGTCGGGCGAGGCCGTGCCGAACCTGACGAAGCTCGGCACCGGTGAGTGGCAACGGGCCAAGCAGCGCATCCGCTCGGCAGTGCGCCGCATCGCGAAGGAGCTGGTCGAGCTCTACGCGAGCAGGGAGCTCGCGGAGGCGCCGCCTCTCGGCCCGGATACCCAGTGGCAGATGGAGTTGGAGGCCGCGTTCCCATTCCTGGAGACGCCGGACCAGCTCGCCTCCACCCGGGAGGTCAAAGACGACCTCGAGCAGCCCCGGCCGATGGACCGCCTGCTTGTGGGAGATGTCGGCTACGGCAAGACCGAGGTGGCTCTGCGCGCGTCGTTCAAGGCCGTGAGCTATGAGAAGCAGGTGGCCGTCCTTGTCCCGACGACGGTCCTCGCCCAGCAGCACTTCACGACGTTCCGAGAGCGCCTTGCGCCGTTCCCGCTGCGCGTGGAGATGCTCTCTCGATTCCTCTCCGACCGCGAGGCGCGCTCTGTCGTCAGCGGTCTGAAGAACGGCACGGTCGAAATCGTCATCGGAACCCACCGGCTACTTCAGAAGGACGTGGAGTTCAAGAACCTCGGACTCGTGATCATCGACGAGGAGCAGCGGTTCGGCGTCGTGCACAAGGAGCGATTCAAGCAGCTCCGTACCGAGATCCATGTTCTGTCGCTCTCGGCCACGCCGATCCCCCGCACGCTCCACCTGTCCCTCGTGGGTGTTCGGGACCTGAGCATGATGCAGACGCCGCCCGAGGAGCGGCTCCCCATCCGTACGTATGTGAACGAGCACGACGACGGGCTGGTGCGCGAGGCGATCCTCCGGGAGCTGGACCGCGGGGGGCAGGTGTACTACGTCTCCAACCGGGTGTACTCCATCTACACGGTGGCGGCGCGTCTGTCGGCGCTCGTGCCGGAGGCGCGGATCGCGGTAGGCCACGGCCAGATGAGCGACGACGAGCTCGAGGATGCCATGCTGCGGTTCGCCAACGGCGATGCCGACGTCCTCGTCTGCACGACGATCATCGAGGCGGGGCTCGACCTGCCGAACGTCAACACGATCGTTGTCACCAATGCGCACCAGTTCGGGCTCTCTCAGCTCTACCAGCTTCGCGGCCGCGTCGGCCGGGGCTCGAGTCGTGCCTATGCATACTTTCTCTACCCGTCGGATCGCCAGATCAGCGAGGTGGCGGAGAAGCGGCTGCGGGCCATCTTCGAAGCGACGGAGCTCGGAGCGGGGTATCGCATCGCCCTGAAGGACCTGGAGATCCGAGGCGCAGGCAATCTCCTGGGCGTCGAGCAGCACGGGCACATCAGCGCGGTGGGCTTCGAGCTCTACTGCCGGCTTCTCGGCGAGGCGGTGGAGCAGCTCAAGGCGCTGCGGGAGCAGACGCTGGGGGCTGATGGCGCAACGATGGTCACAGAGCCCGCTGCCGCGCTCCAGGGATGGCTGGCCGAGACGCCCTCGGTCTCAGTCGAGCTGCCGCTCTCTGCGTCGCTTCCCGCTCAGTACGTGGCCGACGAGGCGGCGCGCCTGAGCCTCTATCAGCGGCTGGCCGCCGTGCGTGATGGACCTGCCCTCGGCGAGCTGATGAGCGAGGTCGAGGATCGCTTCGGCCCGCTCCCGGAACCCGCGGTCAATCTCTTCTACCTGCTCAGCCTCCGGCTCACTGCGATGCGGGCAGGCGTCGAGGAGATCCAGGTCGACGACTCGGAGATCGTCGTCCGGTTCCCGTTCGCCCGATCCGTGGACGGGGGCGCGCTCGGCCGGGCCGCCGGCCTACCCATAGGGGTCCGGGCGAATCAGGTGCGCATGCCGCTCGGCCGCGGCGCCGCCTGGATGCCCGCGCTCCGCAACCTCGTCGACGAGCTTGCCGCGAGCCGGTGAGTGGCCCGCCAGGGACACTCGCAGCGACACCCCGAGTCAGACGAGCAATCCCCGCGCTGAACATCACACGCTGTGTTGCGCCAGGCTCCGTAAAGAAGTAACTTCCAGGCACCGGGCATGCGTCATCCGGTAGGGCGGGGGCTTGTCCCCCGCCGCTCACGGTGCGAACTCGATCGAGCCCGAGTGCGGATACAGGTGAGCGTCCTCGACCAACCCTGCCCGCGCCGGATTGGCGAGGACGTACTCAACCGCACCACGAAGCTCTTCGTCTGCTCGCAGAAAGTGATCCCAGAACCCTTGCTGCCAGAAGGAACCGACCACTCCGTGCTTCCAACTCGATCGGAGTACCAGATTCTTGAACTGGCCGACAAACGTGATGACCGAGCAACGCTCCGACGGAGACATGACGAGGTGCACGTGATCTGGCATCACGCAGAAGGCGAATATGCGGACTTGGCGAGCCGCAGCGAGCGAGCGGAGGACAGCGACGGCGCCTGCAGCAACCAGCGAATTGGCGAAAACGGGTTGTCTGCCCCTTACTGTGATCGTGACCGAGCAGATCTCGTTGGTATTGGCGTAGTTCGCTGCCGACAGCCTCGCCCGTCTGCGTTGCGGGTATTGCGCCCTCAATGTGCCTCCGCTCAGCGGGCGGCGGGGGACAAGCCCCCGCCCTACCGGATGACCCTCCCACGCCTGCGCACGACCCCCAAACTATCGGGCCGACAAATGACTTTTTAACGACTCCAACAGGTTCAGAACCCGCGAGGCATGGCCGAAGCGCTTGCGGCCTTCTGGGCACGCAACAGGCTCCCGGCTGGGGTTGCCTAGCCGCCCAACACGCGTCCGGGTTGCGCTTCTCGGCCGTCTGGCACTATCCGCGCGCTTGTCGGGTCGTTGACGTGGACTGAGGCAAGCCAGCGTTGCGCGGCCCCGGGCGAGCTGAGGCGCACGAACTGGAGGTGCGCCCACCGGGGGTCTTCCAGCGCCTCCGTGTAGCGGCGCCTCTGGCGACCGTGAGATTGGAGGGCCCAGAGCAGGATCGAGTCCCGAGAGAAGAACGCGGTTCGTATGCTTTCGCGGTTGCCGTGCCAGAGGGGCTCCTTCGTGACGGCCCGGCGGACGGTGCGCACCAGGATCTGCCCCATCACGCGCGCCAGCGGGAAGTCCAGCCAGACGACCGTGTCCGCCTGTTCCCACACGAGAGGCTGCACGAAGCGGGTGTAGTTTCCTTCAGTGACCCACCCCTCCTCTTGAACGGCCTCGATAAGGAGCCGACGAACCTCCTCGTCCGGACGCGCGGTCCAGCTTGGACCCCAATAGAGGGCGTCGATCTCGACGTGCGGCACGCCGATCCGCTCGGCGAGCTGCCGCGCGACCGTCGTCTTCCCCGACCCGCTCGTGCCGACCACGGAAACGCGCCTCAGTCGACACCCCCCTCCATCTCTCATTCCAGCGTGACACCCGCATTCCCCAGGCATGCCATCATGCGGGTCTAATCATTGGATTCCGTCTAATACGCCAGGGCCACGCCGTCGGCGCGCGGGTCTGCTCCGGCGAGGTAGACGCCGCGGTCGTTGTCGATCTGCACGATGTTGGCGACGCTCCCAACGTTCGGCTCGACTTCGAACGCGGGCAGCAGGGTCACGTGATACCCCATCGACTCCAGCTCCTGGATAACACCGGCCGGAAACCGCCCCTCCAGTCCGACCCTCGCGCGGGCCGGGCCGGGCTCTGGCGGGATGGCGGTCCAGCGCGGGGCGTCCACGGCCTCCTGAGGGCCCATGCCGAATGCCAAGAGGTTGCAGCTGAGCTGCAGCATCGTGAAGGTTTGGACGTCGCCGCCAGCGGTTCCGTAGGCCACGGCAGGCCTCCCGCCTCGCAGGGCGAGTGCGGGGCTGAGCGTGTGCCGAGGCCGTTTGCCCGGAGCGATCTGGTTCGGGTCTCCCGCCTCAATGCCGAAGTCGCGCGCCCGGTCATTCAGCACGATGCCGGTTCCCGGTACGACGAGGCCCGATCCAAACTGCTTGCGGAGACTCTGGATGAGCGAGACGGCATTGCCCTCACGATCGGCCGCCGCGATGAAGACGGTATCCCCGCCGGCGGCCGTGGGCGCGCCCCCGGCTCGGTCGAAGGAGATGCGCTCGCGCTTGCGCGCCAGGTACTCGGGCGAGAGCAGTTCCACCAGCGGCACGTCCACGAACGCCGGGTCGGCGATCCGCCAGCGATCCTCGTAGGCGAGCCGCATCGCCTCAATCTGCAGGTGGATGGCTCGAGCGCTCAGCGGCGCTCCGAGGTCGACGCCCTCCAGGATCCCGAGGGCCATGAGGTGCAGGATCGCCTGGCTGTTGGGCGGGACCACGTGGACGTTGAACTCGCCGAAGGGCACGCGGGCGGGTTCGACCCACTCCGGCTGAAATTCGGCGAGATCGGCGGCGCGCAGGTGCCCGCCTACGTCCTCAAGAAACGTCCCCACCGACTGCGCAAGTGCTCCTTCGTACAGGGATCGAGGCCCTTCTTGCGAGATCGTCCGCAGCGACTCGGCGTACTCGGGGAGCCGGAGAACCTGCCCTGCCCTCGGTGAGGAGCCGCCGGGCAGGAACACCTCTCGGGCAGCCTCATTGAAGTTCGCGGCCTCCCGCAGCGTGCGCGTTGCGACCAGCGGGACGACGGCGAATCCGTCCTCGGCGATGTCGATGGCCGGCTGCAGAAGCTCGCCGAGAGGACGCGTTCCGTGCGCTGCCAGCGCTTCCGCCCACCCAGCCACGCAACCGGGTACCACGACGCTGAGCGGCCCCTTGTCGGGCAGATCCGTGTGACCGCTGGCACGCACGAACTCGGGCGTGCCCCGAGATCCAGCCCGGCCGCTCGCATTGAGGGCGACCACGCGCTCCTCAGGTGCAACCCACATGAGAAGAAAGAGATCGCCGCCGATGCCACACTGGTCCGGCCGAACAACCCCCAGCATGGCATTCGCGGCGATCGCCGCGTCCAGTGCGTTGCCGCCGTCTTGTAAGACGCGGAAGCCGACCGACGTCGCCAGAAAGTGCGGGGTGGCGATCGCGGCGCGAGGGCCCATCGCTGTCCCGCGCGTGAGTGTCATGCGACTCCAGAGTTCAGGCGGTTTCGCGCGTGAGGGACTGTGCGGAGTGCCGAGATCTTGTTGACCCGAAAGGACCGGGCGCAATCGGAGCATGAGAATCGCGACCATTCGGAGCGGGAAACAAGCCTCGGCCAGCGAGAACGCACGCAGGATACCACAGAACGCGGCAGGGGCACTGATCCCACTGCCTCTTTCTTCCTGAACCTCTGAGCCTTCCCTTGGGGCGTCTTGGTAAACCGATTATCGCGCGGTCGTATCCTCCATTCCGTCGAGTTTTCGATGATCCGATGGTTCCGGGCGCCACCGGACGATGAGAATCGCGACTATCCAGAGCAGCAGAAAAGGCCGGAGGACTTTCGTGGACTGGATGTGGATTATGGTGATTGCCAGCGGCGTGATCGGTGTGTGCGTGCTGGCCGTGCGCGGTGCGGTGGATTCTCCCCAGCAGTGCCCGAAATGCGGCGCCGATCGCAGGGTCATCGACGACGAGCTCGAGGCGTACCGGCTGATGTCCATGGTATCGCCGCCTCTTCGGTGCCCGGTGTGTGGCGAGATCGACTCGCGGATGGTGTGGGCCTCCATCGACGATCCATGGGCCTGAGTGCGTCGTGATGGGGCTCGTCTCCGTGGCGCTCGCGGTGCTCGTGGTCGTGCTTCTGGTGTGGGCGATCGGCGAGGCCGCCGAGGGCTAGCGCGCGTAAATGTCATTCTGAGGGCTTTAGCCCGAAGAATCCGTCCCAGGGACGGGGTATGGATCCTGCGCTGGCGCTCAGGATGACAACCATCGAACCTTCGCTTGCGGCCGCTTGGTCGTATGGTGATATGATTGCGCACCAGGTGCAGGACGGCCCCATGGAGCCCGAGCGATGAGCCGTATCCGTCTCGCGTACCGCGACAATGACCGCACGCCGTTCATCTTCTGTGTCAAAGAGATGGCGGCGCGGCACTACGATGTCGATGTCGAGGTTCTGCACATCCGAGGGACCGAGGAGTACGAAGCGGCCATCTTCGAAGACGCCGCCGACATCATTGTGGAGCATGTGGAGTACCTGTACGCGGAGGCAGCGAGTGGGAAGCGGGTCACCCTGTTCTGCGCCCCTGTTCTCCGAACAGAGGCGGAGCTCGTGGTGGCGCCGGACGTGCGCCAGGTGTCCGATCTCCTCGGACGGAAGATCGTCATCCGCGCGCAGGGGCGGCCCCACGTCACGATGCTCCGCCTTCGTGCCATGGGCCTCGAGGGACAAGTGGAGACGCAGATCGTGCCGGACGCCGACGTGGGGCGCTGGTCGCAGTGGAAGCGCGTGGCAAGCGGAGCGTCCGCCGCGACCTTCATCTCCGACGAGTACCTGCCGCCCGCCATCGACGCCGGGCTCACGGTGCTGCCGGCGCCGGACGTGCCCATCGTCGGCCACTACCCCCACGCGTGCCTGTCCGCTTTCGCGCGAGCCAACGACGAGCTGATGCGCCGCTACGTCGCTGCCGTCATCCACGCCATCTGCCTGATGAAGTATCGCCCCGACGAGGCGATGGAGATCGTTTCCCAAGAGCCGAGGCGCCGCATCGGGATCGAGGACGAGCGCGAGCTGCGTCGTCGCTTCGACGCCATCGCCAGCCGCCTGGAGCTCCGGCCCTACCCGACGATCGAGGCGGTCGCCAACAGCTACGAGGTGGCCATCGCCGAGTGGCCCGGTGGCAAGGGGGTAAATCCCCTGACGCTGTGGGATCTTCACTGGGTGAAGCAGCTTGACGACGAGGGATTCATCGATGAACTCGTCAGGAGGATGACCTGACACATGGTAGGGGTATGTTGCAACATGCCCCTACCCGATCAGTCAGAGAAGCCGGCACACGGGCCTGCTGACGTGAGCGACGAAGCCGTCACTCGTGGATTCGGACGGTCGTCCCCACAGGCGCCCAGTCGTAGACGACCTTTGCGTCGTCGTCGCTCAGACTCACGCACCCGTTGCTGCCCGGTCGACCGAAGGTCTCCCGCCAGTATGCCCCGTGAATCGTGTAGTCGCCCATGAAGGGAAGCACCCACTTCACGTCCGGCAGGTCGTACTCGACGTTGGCGATCTCATTCACTCCCGTGAAATGAGCCGTCGGCATCTTGTACAGAACCCGGTACTCGCCGAGGGGCGTGTCGGCCCCCGGAATGCCGGACGCCACGAGGAAGCTGCGAACCGACTGGTCGCCCTCAATGAGGGTCAGCCGCTGGTCGCTGATATCCACGTCGATGATCTTCCGCGGTTCGGTTCTGAACGAAAGGACCGCTGCCTTCTCAAGATAGCTTCCGGAGGCCGAGCTCGCATGGCCAGGTCCAGGCTGAACCCGGAAGGTGACCAACCGGTCGAACGGCCAGCTCTGCGACGGGACGAACTGCACGCGGCGGTCGTCGAGCCATTGGAAGCTGCCGGGCACCGCGGGTTCGACGGAGATGGCCGCTACTGCTGCGGCTCGGTCAGCGATGGGCGTGTTGAAGGCGATGGTTGGTCGCGCCGAGATCGGCGCCCAGGACGCGCCGGTTCCCGTCTGCAGCGTAGGGGGCTGCAGCGCGGGCGGAGTCACGAGGCGGATCGTCGTCGGTTCGGCGAGCGGCGCGCCGCTCGCGGCTACTGCATCAAGGACCTCGAGCCGATATTCTGTGCCCTGGCGCAACCCGTCGAGGCGCAGTCGGACGGTTGTCGCGTCGCCCTGGTCGATCTCCCATGTCGCCGTCGTCTCCGGGCTGATCTGGTACGCAATGTGCTGAAGCGGCACGTTCCAGCGAATCTCGAATGGGGCCCCGAGCCGGATTGGCAGAGGCTCCTCCGTGTCCAGCGGCTTTGGCTGCGCCGGGGGCACCATGGTGAAATCGGCCGGCTGCTGGAGGTGAACGCCGTTGGTCGCGCGCGCGTCGGTCATCGTGATCCGGTACTGGCTGGCCTCCGGCTCCTCGATCAGGATGTAGGCCACATTCGGCTCCGCGCCGTCGATCCACGCGCGGCTCTCGACGGGCGGCGTCACCTCGTACTGCAAGTCCTCGAGCGGAAGGCTCCACCGGATCGCCAGCGGTGCCCCCCAGGTCTTCAGCTCCACCGTCTCATTGGCCAGCGGCCGTGGTGACGGCTGAGTCGTGAAGCGGATCTGCTCTTCCAGCGGCGTGGCGGCTAGCCACGGCAGGGGGATCGGGAGGGCAGATGCCTGAACGGTGAGGCGGTACGCCGCGTCAGGGCGGAGGGCCCCTTCGGCAGGGAGAACGAGGAGCACCGTCTGTCCGGGGGGCCACGGCTCGCTGATCGCCTGAACCTGGATCTGCACCTCGGACGCCTCCACGCCGCTTGCAGGAGCGAGCGGCGTCATCCAGAGCGAGGCGCTGTCCACGTAGGCGCTCCAGCCCTGAGCCGTCACGCGGATCGTGCTGTCGAGCGACACCTCCGTTGTACCGCGAGGCATGCTCGCTGTGAGCTGAGGGGATCCGAAGACGAGAGCGGCTGAGATGACGATGATGGCCACGCCGAGCGCGAGTCCGATACAGAGTAACCACCACGCGATCCGGCGCCTTCTGGCGCGCTCCTCCTGACCGTCTCGTGTTCCCGACGCGGCCGGAAGACGAATCGTTCTGGTAGAAAGGTCCATCAATTGCTCCTACTGCGCATTGTGACCTGTTTGTGAGGGATTGTCAAGGATCGATTCGACCAACGACGATTGAGTACGATCTCTGAGGCCGGTTGAGGCGTGTCGTACGGCTATCTCATCAGCCTGGGGCGGATCGAGGGACTGCGCCATATTCGATACGATGACGGCCAGGGGCTGCGGATCGGCGCGATCCGCTGCGGGACCGGAACCCGCGGCAGTGGAGGACTGAACGGTGGAGTCGTCGATGATGACTGGTCAAGCGCGCCGGCCCCGCCGATCGCGGCTGAAGAGCGTTGCGCGCGCATCTCAGGCGGGCTGACGCCGAGGCTCTCCAGCACGCCTACCGCGACGCCGTCGCCCTCGCGGACGAGGCCGACGAGCACAGGGTCAATCCCCATGTACGTCATCACGGATGCGTGCAGCGTTACCTGAAGTTCGGGTCTGGCTGGCAATGCGCGGCGGCCGGACGTATGCTCCTGTGGGCTTCTGTAATACAATCTGGAGGTGCCCATGGGTGTTCAATGACTTGGTGTGGAGATCTGACCGAATCGACCACATTGCCAAGCACCGTCTCACGCCCGGGGAGGTGGAAGAGGCGCTATTCGACGACCCCGACCGGAGGCTCTTCCGGGGTCCACGCTCCGTCCGCGATCAGACCCGACATGTGTACTATGCGTATGGGCGTACCCACGCGGGGCGCTACCTGCTGGTGGTCCTCTTGGATCTCGGCAAGCGACAGGGAATGCCGGTGACGGCGAGAGATATGACAGCAAATGAGCGACATCGGTACGGGAGATGACTATGCAGCGGGCCATGTACCCGCCCCACACGGAAGATCTGGAGAGGCTGGCAGCGTTCTTCGACCAGGTGGACACCACTAAGTTGGAAGGCATGGAGGAAGTGGGCGAGGTACCTGACCAGGACCTCGTGAACGTCAGTCTCCGGCTGCCTCGGCGTGATGTGGAGGTATTGAGGCGGGCGGCGGCACAAGAGGGTTTACCGGCGAGCACCTTCATGCGCTGGGTGCTGCGCCGCTTTGTGCGGGGCCTCACCGCTGGAAAGCGGTAGGAATCCGGAAGGAGAACCTTTCAGAGCAGGAGCCATCCGGTGAGCATTCCAGAACCTCTGGCGGAGAAGCTCCGCAACCTGCCCCGCGAGCCGGGGATCTACACGTTCAAAGACGCGGCCGGCCGCACGCTCTATGTCGGCAAGGCGACGTCCCTCCGCGATCGGGTCCGCTCCTACTTCCAGGCCACCGACGCGAGAGGCGGCAAGACGGCAATACTCGTCTCCCAGATTGCCGACGTCGAGCACATCCTGACCGGCTCACCCCTCCAGGCCCTCCAGTGGGAGTCCGACCTCATCAAGACGGAGCGGCCGAAGTACAACGTCGTGCTGCGGGACGACAAGCACTACCCCTACGTCCGCATCACCGTTCAGGAGGAGTGGCCGCGGGTCGAGATCGCGCGACGCATCGCGCCGGACGGCGCGCGCTACTTCGGTCCGTTCAGCGACACCGGGTCGGTCCGCCGAACCATGGACACCCTCAACAAGCTGTTTCCGTACATCCTCTGTACGAAGGAGATCACGGGCACCGACCCGCGACCCTGCCTGTACTACTACATCCACCGCTGCGTCGCCCCCTGCATCGGCGCGGTCTCCAATGAAGCGTACGGCGCCCTCATCGACCGCGTGATCCGGTTCATGGACGGGAGGACCGACGAAGTGCTCAGGGAGCTGCGCCGCGAGATGGAGGAGGCTGCCGACCGTCAGGACTTCGAGCAGGCCGTCGTGATGCGGGACCGGCTGCGCGCGGCAGAGCGGGTCGTCGAGCAGCAGGCAGTGATGACGACGGATCGCGGTGACTTCGACGTGATCGGGCTCGCTCGCGATGAGACGCACGCCTGCGCCCAGGTGTTCTTCATGCGCGATGGGCGGATGGTGGGCCGCGAACACTTCGTCCTGCAGAATGCCGAGGGCGAAACGGCGCGGGTGCTCGTCCAGGCGTTCCTGCTCCTCTTCTACAGGGACGCCCCGCATGTGCCGAAGCGGATCCTCGTCTCCGAGGCGCCGGAGGATGAGACGACCGTGAAGGAGTGGCTCGCCGAAACCGCCGGCCGCCGGATCGACCTGAAGGTGCCGAGGCGCGGCGACGGGGCGCGGCTCATGGGGCTCGCGGCGAGAAACGCGACGGAGGCGCTCGAGCGCATGGAGCTGGAGCGGACGACTGAGCAGCAACGGACGACCGGTGCCATGCTGGAGCTCCAGGAGATCCTGGGGCTGCCGACGATCCCCGATCGAATCGAGTGCTTCGACATCTCCCATGTTCAGGGAACCTACACGGTCGCGAGCATGTCGGTCCTCGATCACGCCCGCGCGAGGCCCTCCGACTACCGCCGCTTCCGGATCCGGACCGTGGACCACAACAACGACTTCGCCTCGATGCAGGAGGTGCTGCGCCGACGCTTCGGGCACCTCGTCGAGCAGAATCGGACGCCGACGCCGGAGAACGAGAAGTGGGGGGTCATCCCCGACCTCGTCGTCATCGACGGTGGGAAGGGGCAGCTCAATGCCGCGCTCGAGATCCTGGGCGAGCTGGAGCTGGAGATCCCGACGATCGGGCTGGCCAAGCAGCATGAGGAGGTCTTCCTGCCCGGCCGCTCGGATCCGGTGGTGCTCCCGGGTGATGCGGCCGCGCTCTTTCTCCTCCAGCGCGTCCGCGACGAGGCCCATCGATTCGCCATCACCTACCATCGAGCAAGCCGGGGCAAAGGAGCACTGAAGTCGTCGCTGGACGACGTCCCCGGCGTCGGCCCGAAGCGCAAGCGCGCGCTGCTCCAGCGGTTCGGCTCCCTCGACGCCATGCGGGCAGCCCCGATCGAGGAGATCGCCGCTGTCCCGGGCATGACCCGACGGACGGCGTCCACGCTCAAGGAGCGGCTATAGCAGGGTGCTGAAGAACTGTCATCCTGAGGCCACAGGCCGAAGGATCTCTCCTGAACTGCATCATCCTGCACGGCATTTGATGCTCATGATAGATCCGTCGCGGAGTTCACCCTCGAGTGAAGCGAAGGGCTCAGGATGACAGGAAGGGATCTTCAGCAGCCTGGTAGGGGAAGATGATGCCGGAGAGCATGCTCCGTCCCGTTCTCGTCGGGCGGTCCAGCCAGTTCGCCATGCTCGGACAGGATCGAGGAGAACGCTGGGCCGCTGGGCGCCATGTTCTACAGCATCAGCGTTATCTATTGCATGACGACATCTCTGGCGGCCAATGGCGAGGGTCTGGGCACGTTCGGCATGCCGGGGACCGGGGTCCGCGAGCTGTGCAGCGAGGCGGGCTTCGGCTCTGTGCGGCTCCTGCCCATCGAGGACCCGATCAATGCGCTGTACGAGATCTGTCCCTAGCGAGCCGGGGGTATCGAGGCCGCACTGTTGGCGCAGCCTCGTGGAGCAACTGCGCATCTCTCAACCGATTCTCACCTGGTGCTCCACGGGGTCGCGCACACCGTCGCGCTACACTTCCCGCCGACGGGATGGCCGGAACGCGGCCGGATTCAGAGAAGGGGATGGGAAGGGGAGGAACGATGACTGAGCAGGACGGAATCGGCAGGATGTCGGCGAGCTTCAGGCACAGAGCACAGCACCGGCTGACGTCGATAGCGATTGGGCTGAGTCTGGTGGTGGGCGTCACGCTCGCTTCGGTGGTGCCAGCGTTCGCAGATGCCGGTTCGCGCGCGAGCTGTATGGGCCACGAGGCTTCGGCGATTTCTCCCCCCGGATCGTCTGATGAGTTCCCCGGTGGAATGCCGGCGGTGAAGCAATTCATCGACGTAGAGTTCCCCGGGGTTCCCCCGGGAACCATCTACAGCACGATCGCCAAGCTGCACGAGGGCTCACACAAAGCCTGCGACGAGGCGCTCGAATAGCGCCGGCTTCGGGACGGCGCTCGGCCGTCGGACGAGCCGGCGCTCTGCCGAGGCGAGAACGTCCGCACAGGAGCCCTCATCTGTCGCATATTGATTTAGGAGCATGATCATGCGATTTCTGAAATCGGGTCGAGTAACCGTCGGGGTGGCCATCGCTGCGGCCGCACTCATCGTCGTGCCACTCGCGGGCACGGCGTTCTCGGTCCCCCAGCAGAGCACGGTGTCGGACGGTGACTCGCTCGCCCTCGTCGCCGCGACGTCCGCCCAGGCCGCAAACGTGGACGCCTTTCTGAAGATCGACGGCATCGAAGGAGAATCTGCCGACGCCCAGCACCGAGGCGAGATTGACATCCTGTCGTGGTCGTGGGGCGCCTCGCAGGCTGGAGCCCCAGGGCCTGGAGCTGGTGCAGGGGCGGGGAGGGTGAGCATGGAGGACTTCCACTTCACCATGCAGATCAACAAGGCTTCGCCGCGCGTGTTCCAGGCCGTCGCCAGCGGCGAGCAGATCCAGGAGGCCGTGCTCGTGGTCCGCAGGCCCGAAACCCGGCAGGAGTTCCTGAAGGTGACGTTTACTGATGTCCTGATCTCCTCGTATCAGACGGGAAGCGCCAACGCGGATGTTCACCCGATCGACGAGATCTCCCTGAACTTCTCCGAGGTCGCGGTCGAGTACCGACCTCAGCGGGCTGACGGGAGCCTTGAAACGCCGGTCACGGCCTGCTACGACCTGAAGGCGAACACGACCTGCTAAACGGAATCTACGGTGAAACCCGCACGGGAGCGTGCGTACGGAAAGCGGGTCTCACAGGGGAATGAGAATAGCATCCGGACCGCAGCACCTGCGGGGGAGGAACGTTGTGCGAGCGCTCAGGCATCCGGGGCGGGTGAAGCACGGGCTGGTAGTCCACGTGGCCGTCGTCGCAGTCTTCGCCATCGTGGCGGTCGTCCTGGGACCGGCTCAAGGGGCCGATGCGTTCGGCGCATGGCGGGCCTCGACCCCGCCGAGCGCAGCAGAGGCCTCGTCGGACAGAACCGTCGTGCTCGGTCCTGGAGAGCACGTGGTGCTGCCGGATGGAACGCGTCTGACGTTCAGCCGCGTGGCGAGTGATTCCCGTTGTCCGATCGACGTGGTCTGCGTTTGGGCGGGCGAGGTCGTTGTCGCGTTCGAGGTCCAGAACGCCGATGGCGCCGTGCGTGGATTCGAGATCACGTTCGCTGGCCGTCCCGCAACCGAGATCATCGAGGGTACCGTCGTGACGGTGCTGAACGTTCAGCCGTATCCGAAGACCACGCGTCCCATCGACCCGGATGACTACCGCGTGACCGTCGCCGTCGAGGTGGTGGTCGAGGAGGAGCGCGTCATCACGGCCGCCGACTTCGGCGGCACGGTCGAGCTGGATGTTGGGCAGATGGTGGTCGTCGATCCGGGCGGCGACGCCATCTGGCGCGCCCAGGTCGACGACCCCTCGATCCTCGATCCGTTGCCGACGATAATGATCTTCCCTCCCGTGCCGCCCCGCTTCCGCGCGATCGCCCCTGGCAAGACAACGCTGCGCATCATCCAGTCGCACCCCTGCCGGTATGCATCGCCGCCCTGCCTCGTCCCAGACCGGGCGTACACCGTCCGGATCATCGTTCGCAGCACGGGATGAAGGGACGGCGCGCGAGTCCCAACGCATGGGGTTCGCTCATCGCCGTTGTGCTGCAGGCTGCGATCGACTCGCGCAACAATTCCTCAACGAAGCGGCCGCTTTCCGGGTGCTACTCACGCTTTTTGTCACAACCGTGAGCCTATGACAGGCCCCGGACCGCCTCCCGGACCCTGCTGACACAAACGTGAGTATTCCGGCGCAAACCTGTTCGGGAGCGAGCTACACGCTCTGGCGGAGGCGAGCTCCGCCGGGCTTGATCTCGACGATGAAGTCTTCCCCCAAGGCGGCCGCCAGGCGGACCAGGGTGGACGGCGACGGTTCGTGTTCGCCGGACTCCAACCGGGCCACGTGCGGCTGGCGCATGCCGATCCGCCGACCAAACTCGGTCTGCGTCAGGCCATGCTCGGTGCGGTAGCGCAACACCCGGATTGCGATGTCGTTGGCGAACCGGGTCCGCTCGTACTCCGCCCGGTAGGCCGGGTCGGCCAGGTCGTGTTCGTGGACCTCGTCGGCCGTGGGCAACTCCGACGGCTTCCCCTCCCCCATGATCGTCACACCTCCAACTCGCTGAGAGGTTGCACGGCTGCCTCGCACGCCCGCGTGAAGCCGTGCGGGTCGCGTTGTGCCTCGGGGGCGACGGCGGCGATCACGAATCGGTCGCCGACGAGCCGATACAGGCCCCGCCACGGACTGCGCCCCGCCCGCGGCCGAAGTTTCCGCAACCCAGATGACGCCCCCTGAATAGCACTGGTGTGCGGATAGCCGAGCGCCGGCCCGATTGCCTCCAGCTTGAGAATGGCGTTGTACAGAGCCTGACGTTCCCTCGTCGGAAGCTCCTCGCGCTCTCCGAGCGCATCGGGATGGTAGACGACGACCCACACGCCCAGAATATACCAATCGAGGTATATGACCGTTGGTCGTCGTCCTGGGCGAGCTGGAGCTGGAGATCCCGACGATCGGGCTGGCCAAGCAGCATGAGGAGGTCTTCCTGCCCGGCCGCTCGGATCCGGTGGTGCTCCCGGGTGATGCGGCCGCGCTCTTTCTCCTCCAGCGCGTCCGCGACGAGGCCCATCGATTCGCCATCACCTACCATCGAGCAAGCCGGGGCAAAGGAGCGCTCAAGTCGTCGCTGGACGACGTCCCCGGCGTCGGCCCGAAGCGCATCTGGTTATCCTGAGGGGAACGGCGCTAGAATCGAATTGAAATGTCCAGTCAACTAACGCGTGACGGCATCATCAAGGCCCTCCGCGAACTTCCAGCCGATGCGAATGTGGATGACGCGATCGAGCGGCTGGTGTTTCTCGCAAAGATCGAGGCCGGCCTGGCGCAACTCGATCGCGGCGAGGGTATCCCCCACGACGAGGTCAAGCGCCTGCTTGGCCTGTGATCGAGGTGCGGTGGTCACCCCAGGCCTTCCAAGACCTCCACGGTATCCGTACATACATCGCGCAGAACTCGCCGGTGTATGCGGACCTGACAGTGCAGCGCATTGTCGCCGCGGTGGAGCGCCTGCGAAGGTTCCCGGATTCAGGCCGGATGGTTCCCGAACGCCAGTCACCTGAGCTGCGGGAGATCATCGTGCGCAACTACCGCGTCGTGTACCGTCGGCGCCCTGATTCGGTCGAAATCGTGGCGGTGTTCCGCGGATCGCGCGAATTTGCGGAAAGCCAGCAGTAAGATCGCGGCCCAACATCGGATTGCAGCCGACGGCGGCCGGCGCGATCACGAGCCGCCGCTGCTGAAGCCGAGCGTTGTTCTCCAGCATCAGCAAGCTCTATTGAATAACGACATCGCTTGCCGCCGGCGGCGAGGGGCTTGGCCGGCAGTCGCCTGGGAGGCTCGCCGGCCGAGCCGGACTCTGCTCCTGAGGCGTCATAGGCTTCCGGCCCGTCCCGAGGTATGAAATGGCACCCGCCGCCGTGAACGGCGGGCCCGGGTACGATCCGTGACCGGCCCTTCAGGGCCGCGACGGATTTCGTGGGAGGCTGGAGGACGTGGACGAGATCATGCAAGCTGGCGTTTCTATCGAAAGTTCTCTCGAGAGGAGGGTCCAGGCTATCTGCCCCACCACGCGAGAGGAACATGCCGGAGCATTGTTTCGTCCCTGGTGACCAGCGGAAGGTTCATGACGGTGGCATGCGCGGCAAGCAGGCGGTCGAACGGATCGCGCGTCCAGGTGAGCCCAATCGCCTCGCTACAGACAGCCCCGGCTGCCACGTCGGCGACGACGAGCTCCAACCGCGGTCCTAGCTCGTGGATGACTGTCTGCGCGGACCTCCTCACCCGCCCGACCTCATACAGATATGCGAGCTCGAGCTGCACGAAGGGGGACACACCGAGCTGCTCAAGGGTAAGCCGCTGCTGGACGGTAGTCGGAATGCGATCCCGCTCACCCCCATACAGCCAGACCAGAACGTGCGTGTCGAGCAGAATCACGCGTGCCACTCGTGGGACCAGTCGACGTGGACCAGGTTTTCCGGATTGCCGACGATGTAATCCGCATGCCCCGCAACGCGGTCAAGCTTCGCGGGGGCATCCGTCGGTATCAGCCGCAGGCGGCGTCCTTTGCGCTCGATCTCGAGTGGCACGCCGCTTTCCAACACCTGGTCGAGCA
>WHTR01000053.1 GCA_009377635.1 Chloroflexota bacterium | reverse complement strand
GGGTCACGTGGCATGAAGCTCTTGGCCGCCTGGGACGGCCACGGCATGGCTGCGACGCAGAGCCACGCCTTCCAGTTTGAAGATTTTCCGGCCACCCGCTTCGCCTGGGCGGGAAGCTGGCGCGAGCTGGCGGAGAGCAACGGAGGCACTGTCGGATGTTGTTTTACGGCGGTCATCATGGGAATCGTCGACACCGCCCTCGATGCCGCCCGCAACTCGGTTGGGGTCCGGCGCAGCTCGCTCCGAGCCTACGAGCAGGTGGAGTGGTCCAAAGCGGAGCTGGAGGGGTGGCTGATCCAACAGGCGTACGAGGGGATGCTCCGGGCCATGGAAGGGCAGCACCAACCCCTCCTGAGCGTCATCCGGGGGAAAACTGCCATCGCGCAGCTCGCCGAATCCGTGCTCGGGCGAATCTGCCGGGTGTTGGGCGGCGGGGTCTACGCGCGCCAATCCCCCTTCGGCTTCTGGTTCGAGGACGTCCGTGCCCTCGGGTTCCTCCGCCCGCCCTGGGGCCTCGCCTACGACCGTCTGTTCGAAGAGGCTTGAAGCAGCCGGGAGCCCGAGGACCGCGCGGCTCCGGCTCGGTGGCGATTGGCCCTGGCAAAGGGGCCCCCAGCGCAGTGAGAGATTTCAGCGCCTCCGTCCCCAGCTCGAACAGGCCCAAGCCCTGGGTAAAAGGGGGCTGAGGCGACAAGACGACCTTGTCCTTGCCCGGAGGCAGTATGTTGTGTACCCTTGTGGTGTACCAAGGTAACCGGGAGTGCGCGCATGGCGCACGTTACTATCCGAGAGGCGCGCAGCACCCTGCGAGCCTTGATCGTTCGCGCGGAAGCAGGCGAGGAGATCGTCATCCTCCGCCGGGGGAAAGAGGTCGCTCGGCTCGTGCCGCCGCAGCGCGAGCCCCAGCGGTTCCCTGACCTCTCGGCATTCCGGGCGTCGATTGCGCTCACCGGCGAGCCGGCCAGCGAGACCGTGGTCCGCCAGCGACGCGACGCCCGGTACTGAGCCCCGTGCCCTATCTCGATACCAGCGTGGTGGTGGCGTACTATCTCCCCGAGCCGCTAAGTGCCCGTGCGCAGGAGTTCTACGCTGCGCAGACGTCGCCCGCAGTGAGCGAGCTGGTGGAGCTGGAGTTCCTTGCCGCTCTGTCGCAAAGGATGCGGGTCGGCGACCTACTGCGCGTGCAGGCGGAACAGGTGGCCAGCTTATTCCTGACCCACCTGGATGGGGGATGGTACACCCGGATCCATCTGCATGCCGGCCACTTCCGTTCGGCCCGGGACTTCGTCGAGCGCTTCGACGTGCCACTGAAGTCGCCGGATGCGCTGCACCTCGCGGCGGCCGCAGCCGAGGGCCTGCAGCTCGTCACGGCCGATCAGCAGCTCGCCCGGAACGCGGCGATCCTCGGCCTCGCGGTTCAGCTCATAACGCTCTGAGGAGGAGTCATGATGCGTGCCAGCATTGTGCCTGTCGGCAACTCGCGGGGCCTGCGGATTCCGAAAGCGCTTCTTGAGGCCTGCGGCATCGGCGACACGGTGGATCTCTCCGTGGAGGAAGGGCGGCTTATTGTGCATCCGGTGCGGGGCGTGCGTGAGGGCTGGGCTGAGGCGGCCCGTGCGATGGCTGAGCGTGGGGACGACCGACTTCTCGAGCCGGAAACGCCGACTGCCTTCGATGCGTCTGAGTGGGAGTGGTAGCCGCGTCCCGATTCGACGTGGTCCTCGTGCGGCTCGACCCCACGCGCGGGAGCGAGATACGCAAGACGCGGCCGTGCGTGGTGATCTCCCCAGATGAGATGAACCGAGCCTTGCGAACCGTGGTCATCGCACCCATGACCACGCAGGGGCATGCGTATCCATGGAGGATCTCCGTCACGTTCGCCGGCAAGGCCGGCCGGGTCGCCCTGGACCAGATCCGCACGGTCCATGGGGAACGGCTGCTCACGCGCGTCGGGCAGCTGGACGCTGACACGGCGTCGAAGGTTTTGGGCACCTTGGCTGAGATGTTTGGCCGCTGACCCGATCCCCCCGCGCGTGGCGCATTCAGAACGGACTCTGACCGCGCTCCGACGGCGCCGGGCGACCCCGGAGCGCCTCGAAGACGCGCTCGGCCGTGATCGGGAGCGTCCGGATGCGGACGCCAACCGCGTCGGCGACGGCGTTCGCGTAGGCGGGCGCCACCGCGTTGTTGGTCAGCTCGCCGGCCGCCTTGGCCCCGAACGGCCCGGGGCCGGTGTCCGTCACGAGCAGCACCGTCCGGAGCGGGGGCACGTCGGCCACCGTGGGCAGCTTGTAGTCACCGAGACTCAGGGTGGTGACCTTGCCGTCCTCGATGCGTAGCTCCTCCATGAGCCCGTTGCCCATGCCGAACACGAACCCGCCCTCGAGCTGGCCCTGGTGCGCGAGCGGGTTGATGACGGTCCCCACGTCCGCGACGAGCACGGCGTCCACCGGCCGCACCGCGCCGCTCGCCGGGTCCACCTCGACCTCGACCATGTAGGCGCAGAAGCCGCCGTCCGCGCCATCCTCATGCTCGTGCTCCGCGCTATCGTAGCTGCCGCCGGTCTCGACCGCGCCTCCGCGGAGCATGCGGTCCGCGACGTTGTCGAACGGGACGGGGGCGGCGGACCCGTCGGCCAGCACAAACTGATCCCCCTGCAGACGGACCCCATCCGCGGGCCAGCCCAGCATCTCGGCCGCGAGCTGCTGCAGCCGGCGCTTCATGTGCGTCGCGCCCTCGATCGTCGCCTGGCCAAGGATCCGCGTCAGACGGCTGCCGCCCGCCCCGGGGTTGGGTGGCGCCTCGTCCGTGGCAGCGTAGCGGATGTGGACGCGGTCCGGGCGCACGTCGAGCACGGCGGTGGTGATCCGGTGCATGACCGTGGCCGATCCACCGCCCTGGTCCGGGGCGCCGTGCAGCACCTCGACGGCGCTTCCCTCCAGCAGCCGGAGGGTGACGGCGGCCTTCCCGCCGCCCACGTCGCGCGAGCGCAGCGACACGCCGCGTCCGTGATGCGGCGGCAGCGGCTTGCCCCAGTCGGTCTCCCGGCGCAGCGCTTCGAGCACCTCGACGGCCCGCGGGTTGCGCATGCGGTCGCCACTCGCGCCGGTGTCGCCCGGCCGAACAGCATTGAGCAGGCGAAACGCGAGCGGGTCCATCCCGAGGCCGCGCGCGATCTCGTCGACGTGGCTCTCCCCGATAAACGCGGTCGTGGACGCGCCGGGGGCCCGCATCTGACCGCCGGTCACCGTGTTCGTGTAGACCACGAACGTCTCCATGCGTGCGTTCGGCACGTTGTAGGCGTCGAGGGCGCTCCACCCGTCGAGGATTGGCCCGGCCAGGGGGCGGCCCGCCGCGTAGGCGCCGTCGTGAAAGTAGACGCGCGACTCGTGCGCGACGATACGCCCGCGTTCATCGACCGCCGTGCGCAGGTAGCAGGTTGCGCCGTGGCGCGGATTCGCCGTGCCGAGCTCGTCCGTGTAGGTCATGACGGACTTGATCGGTCGATTCGCCGCTTTGGCAAGGTAGTAGCACGGATACTCATCTATTGAGAGGCCTTTGCCACCGAAGTCGCCGCCGATAAACATGCTCTCCACGACGAACTGCTGGGCCGGCAGGCCGGTGACGACGGCCAACGACTGACGCAGCGCGAAGGGGGCCTTGTTTGTGGAGTAGACACGCACGATACCCTGCTCGTCGATCCACACGATGCACGCGTGGGGCTCGATGTAGCCCTGGTGCTGCCGCGCCTGGTAGTACACGTGCTCGAAGACACGATGGGCATGCGCGAAGAGGGGTGCGAGGTCCGCTGCGCCCTTCTGATGGACACGGTAGCCCTGCAGGTTTGGGTGCGGCACTGGCGGCCGATCGCCCATCGCGTAGTAGTAGTCCGCCGCGTCGGGGTGGAGCATCGGGGCGTCAGTGCGCAGCGCGTCCTCTCCATCGAAGACCGCCGGGAGCTCCTCGTACGCGACCTCGATCAGCCCGAGCGCTTCCTCAGCCGCCTCGAGACTCTCCGCCGCGACGGCCGCGACTCGCTCCCCGATGAAACGCACCCGATCATGGGCGAGCACCGGCTGGTCGTACAGCACCTTGCCGAAGCGCCGCGGACCGATGTCCCCGCCGGTCAGAACCGCATGCACGCCGGGCACGGCCCGTGCCGCCGAGGCGTCGATCGAGCGAAAGCGGGCGTGCGGGAGCGGGCTGGTGAGGAACCTGGCGTGGAGCGTGCCCGGCAGGTGGAGGTCGCTCGTGTAGCGCGCCGCCCCGGTGACCTTGAGATGCCCCTCGACGCGCCATTCCGGCTCGGCAAGGATCGTGGGCACGCGGTCAACAACCATCGGCCTGCACCTCCTCGTGCTGGACGCTATGATAGCAAGCGGCGATTGCTCCGGCCCCACGTCGAATTGACACAGTCCTGAGGAGAATGTAGGCGCCTACTGGGCGTTCCGCCAGATTCGTTCTCGTGAGCGTCGACTCGATCGAGTGCATGAGGAGTGTTGTATGGCCGAGCACGTTCGCCTCTACGCAGCAACGCATGAGGGTGTCTGCATCTTCGGGCCAACCCCGAGCGGCTGGGAGCGCGTGGGCCTGCCGCTGCCGGGCGTCGTGTCGGAGTGCTTCGCCGGCTCTGAGCGACACCCCGAGCGCGTCTATGTCGCCGTAGCGCACGACGGCCTGTACGCGACGGAGGATGCCGGCGCGCGCTGGTCGAGAGTGTCGAGGGCGACGTCCGAGCTGTGGCCGTCGATCCCACAGATGAGGACGTCGTCTACGCGGGAACGGAACCGATTCACCTGTGCCGAAGCGAGGATCGCGGCGGCTCCTGGGAGGAGCTGACGGGGCTGCAGGACTTCCCCGAGGAGGTGCGCTTCAACTGGTGGGGTCCGAATCCTCCGCACGAGGGGCACGTGGCGAACATCTTCGTCCATCCGGATGACCCGAGCACGATCTACCTGTGCCTCGAACACGGCGGCGTCGTTCGCAGCTTCGACCGCGGAGCAACCTGGGAGGACGTCAGCAAGGGGATCGACTATCTGGACATGCACGTGCTGCGCGCGCTCCCGGGCAGCCGCAGTCGATACTTCGTTTCTTCAGCACGCGCGTTCTTTACGAGCGACGATCCGGCCAGGGGCTGGGTCCCCACGCACAACGGATTCACGCGGGATTACTTCCACGACTTCGTATTCCTCTCCCCAACGCAGGATGGAGGCATTCCGACCATGTTGGTCGCCACCGCGGATAAGTCTCCAGGCTACTGGGACCGGCCGGAGCACGCGCAAACAGCGTTCTTCTGCAGCACGGATTGCGCTCAGACTTGGGAGCGTGTCGGCGCGGGGCTGCCGGAGAACATGGGGCCCTGGGCCTATACGCTGGTCAACCATCCGTTGAACCCGCATGGCGCGTTTGCCGGATTCGGCGATCTGGTCCGCGGCCCGCAGCACGCAGCCACGTACGGGCTCGGCAGCCTGATGGCTACCTACGACGCGGGCGAAAGCTGGGAGACGCTCCCGGTCGAGGTCACGGCGACGTCCGGGCTGTAGGCTGCACCGGAGTGAGCCGTCCATCCGCTCTCCCGAAGACCTTCAACATCTCCACGATGGCGGCGCTCGTGGCGGCCGCTGCCGGCGTGCAGGTCGCCAAGTGCCACGATCGAGCCCGCAGCAGCCGGTGCGGGAGCACGGACCTGATCGAGGCGCTGGGCGTCGCCCACGACCTCCCGCCGAACGCGGCCGCCGCGTGCCTGCGCGAGACCGGCGCCTGCTTCCTCTTCTCCTCGCTCCACCACCGCGCCATCGCCGGCGCCGCCCTTCTGTGGATCGAGCAGCGCCTTGCTGCCGCCCACCAGGTCTCTGCATCTGAGACACCGGCCATCGGCGGGCCCTCCCACGAGGGCTGAGACGAAGGCGGAGCCAGGAGTGACCTCCTGGCTCCGTTCTGGGGGCTGGGCGTTCTCGCCTCAGCGGAACGCTCCGCTCACCTCCTGGCGTCGTTCGCCATATGAACCGGTTCGACCACCAGGGTCCGCTTTCCGACGATTGCCTGAGCCTGTCCCTTCCCGGCCACCATCGCTGTAAGCACGCCCTTGACATCGATGCTGTGGATGCCGTGTCCGGGATTCAGAGCGATCCAGTTGAACCCATGCGTCGCCTTCGTCCTGAGGAAGGCCTCAATCGTCGCATTTTGGTCATCAAACTCGCTCGTCTTGATTCGGAATAGTCGCTGGCAGAACGTGGCCTTCCCATCATCGGCCTTTGGTTCCTCGCTCACCGGCACCGCGACACCGTCGATCTCCACCCAAACGACCAGGGAAGCCATCGCCGTTGAATCGTCATTCCCCACTGTCTTTACGTCCGTCACCAACGAGCACTCGAGGGTCACCTGCAAGATTAGATCTGACGTGTTGGATGTTCTCATTGACGTGCTCAGCAGGGTCTTGGTCGCTGAGCTGGTTCCCGGCACCAACTGGATAGGACCGAGGATCTCCACGTTGCTCGCCGATGCAACGACTTTGTCTGCCGGCGAATGGCCGGCCGTGGCCGGAGCGACAGCTCCGACTGCCAGAAGCCCGAGGATCGCGAAGGCCACCAGCGGCCTGACGAATCTAGACAGAGTTCGCATCCGTCTCCTCCCAATACAGCCGACATTTGATTGCTGTGCCTGAGCCTTTGATCAGACAAGCCTTCTCTACTGCGCTGATCGTGGAGCCAGCCCTTGCATGGAAGAGCTGGCTCCGCCGATTGAGCCCGTGCTTCCTCCCGGGCTAATGAGACCCGCTGAAGCAGTCGGTGTCGTCCTGCGGTCCCTTCGGGTCATCGGCCGGCGGCACGACGGTCGAGCAGTCGTAGAAGCGCAGCTGAGCGAGCTTCAGACCGTTGTTGTCGTACTGCCAGAAATAATCCTCGAGGGCCGGGTCGAACAGCGACACCCGCTTGCCGTCCCAGTAGATGTAGAGCAGGTACTTGCTGGCGTTCTGGAACTGCGTCTGGCCAGCGTCCCGCTTGAGCTCAAGGCTGATAACCGAACAGACCAGACTCCCGTCGTCCGGATCGGTGGCGCACGTCGTCGTCTTCGAGCTGCCGCCCGGCGTTCCGAGCGCCCGCGCGAATACGGAATAGACGGTCGTTCCGTCACCGTCGGGGTCGGGGTTGGGCAGCTGGAACTCGGCGCCATCCCGGTCAGTGCAGTTGCCGTCGTTCACCTGGAAGGGACCGACCACGAGACTGATGGCGCAGCTGCCCCACAGCGGCACGAAGATCGTGTGGCGGCTGGAGTCCTTCATCTCCGCCGTCTTGTCTTTCGGCACCCCGATTATGTTCAGCGTATAGTGGGAGCCGTTCGGCGCGCCATTGCCGGTGCCCCCGTGGGTCGCCTGGGCCAGGCCGGCGCCACCAAGCGTGGCGGCCACCGCTGTCAGGGTCGCGATAAGAGCAAGAAGCCTCTTTTTCACCATTGCCCTCCTTCGAGCGTTGCGCTGTGTCGGTCAATGCTTATCGCGCTTTGAAAGCTATCGACGTTCCGACCGCACCACCTCCATTTCTGGCCCGCCTGCGGGCCTTGCAGTTGCATCGTTCCAATAGTTAATGTTGGTAACGCCGAAAACCATTCGGCCTGACGCGCGAATTCGCGCGTCTCGAAGAACAATCGCTGACGTTCCGCATCGTCACCCACGGGCCGAAGACGTGTGCTCATGAGCACGCTGATCGAAAGGACGACTGTGACGAGTGCCGTGGACCGGCTGGGCGTGAGTGCGGCATGCAGTTGCGAAGAGGAAGAGGTTATCGCTCGCGCCAAAACGGGCGATGCCTCCGCATGGACAGTCCTCTTCGACTGCTACTACCCGACGCTGTACCGATACGCGTACGCCCGCCTGCGCCTGCGCGAAGACGCTGAGGACGTTGCCTCCCAGGCCTTCATGGTGGCGCTTCGCGGAATCCACACGTTCAATTACCGCGGAAAACCCTTGCTGGCGTGGCTCTATCGCGTTACACGAAATCTGGTGGCTGAACACCTCCGACGGAGGCGATCGCTCGGCGAGACGTTCGACCGTCTTCGCGCTGGCACCGTCTCGCCTGCACTCGCGGCTCCAGAGGACATGGTCGACGCATACGACCTCCTGGATGCGGTCTCGCAGCTCACCAAGGACCAGCGGGAAGTGATCATCCTCCGATTTCTCGTCTCGCTGCCGACGAAGCAGGTCGCGCACATTCTGGGGAAGAAGGAAGAGGCGGTTTGCTCGTTGCAGGCCAGGGCGATCAACGCGCTCCGGAGGCAGCTCGCGGACCACTCGCCACTCTTGGAGACATCGTCGCCGTGACCGCCAACGAGAACCGGGGGCGCTTCGACCTGCTCCGGGATCTCCTTGCCCGCTCCCCGCTAGCGAGCCGGCAGCGTAAGGCCACGGCGTCGGAGGAAGATCGTGCGTTTATCCACTGGCTGAGCACTGCCGCTGGGACGGTCATCCCGGAACCGCGAGCGGAGAGCGTTCGCACGGGCAAGGCGCGCCTCCTCGACGCCCTGGCCCACGGGGAGGCTCGAGACGGGCGGAAGCGGCTCTCGAGGCTGCCGGGCCGAGGCGTCGCCGTCGCCCTCGCAGCCGTCGTCCTGATCGCCGCGAGCCTGACCGCAAGCGCTGCATCCGGGAAACTGGACCTCATGGAGGACATTGACGAAGTCCTGGAGCGCCTTGGAATTGACCCTGTTCCGGGACCGAGTTCCTACCAGCGAGAGATGCCCGAGAGCGACCCGCCGGCCGGGGCCGACACGCGCGATCTGACCGAACCAGGATCGCCGGAGCTGCCGGCGCTGGCGGAGGACGGCGACAACGCACTGTCTGATCAGCAGGACGAGCCGACGACGCTGCAGGGTGGATCGGCTGAAGAACAAAGCACGGCAACTGAACAGATAGCGGTCAGCATTGACGAGACAGGACCGTCGATAGCCCCTCCACGAGGCCAATCTGGTGGGAAGCCTTCGTCGAGCAGCAGCCATCCAGGCGGCTGCGGCCATCAGAACATGGCAATCGGACGACCAGAGACACCGGCGGCTCAGCGGCGTCTGGCACCTGCCCAAGGGCAGACATCCCCGTCAGGAACCGGTAACGGGGAGGGACGCCCCCCAGCGCAGCGCCCAGATTCCATAGGTGCGGAGCGCGGAAAGGGCGTCCCAGCCTTACCGGCACGACCAGCCGACGACCGTGCGAATCGCGATCCCTTCAAGCGGGACTCGGAGCCGCACGGCACAGACTACCTGCCCGACTCCGAGGAGGTCCGCCGCGGAGCCGACGCCGAACCCTCCGGTCATCGAGGCCAGGAGCCGCCCACCGCCGAGGAGGGTCGCTCACGAGTCCTTGGCGAGCGGTCCTGAATTCGGATGCAGAGCTCTGGAACGTGATGTCGCGATAGAAGCGAACGTCTCGGCGCTCTTGCCGGATGAACGACCCCGGTCTCCTGCTGTCGTCTGACGCGCTACTATTAGTTCGACAACGGGTTCAGCGCGTTGCTCAGGTTCCTGAGCACTCGGTCCGCGGGGTCACGACGATGCCGGCCAACCTGCCACCGCAGTACATCGAAGCCGAGAAGGAATTCCGTTCGGCTCGCTCGCCACAGCAGAAGATCGAGGCGCTCGAGCGCATGCTGGCGATCATGCCCCACCACAAGGGGACCGATCACCTGCGCGCAGAGCTGCGATCTCGCATGGCCAAGCTCGCGCAGGAGGCGGAGCGCCAGCGGAGCGCTGGCGGGAAAACGCAGTTCTCCACCGTGCGCAAGGAGGGCGCCGGCCAGGCCATGCTGGCCGGCCGTGCCAACGCGGGCAAGTCTGCCCTGCTTGCCAGCCTGACGGACGCCTCGGCACGCGTGGCGGACTATCCGTTTACAACCCAACTGCCCCAGCCAGCTATGATGCCCTTCGAGGATATCCACGTTCAACTCGTGGACTTGCCGCCGATCGTCCCCGCCGAGACGCCGGGCTGGGTCCGGGGACTGCTCCGCCAGGCAGACCTCCTGCTGCTAATCGTCGATCTCAGCGGCGATCCGCTCGCGGATCTCCACGCGCTTCTCGACGAGCTCGAGGGTTTCCGAATCCAGGCGGTCCCACCGGACGGTTCGAGCGACGACGACGGCGAGCACATCCCAAAGCCCGCCATCCTCGTCGCAAACAAGGTCGATTCGTCGCATGCCCTCGAGATCGCGGAGCTCCTCACGATGGAGGTTGGCGACCGGCTCCCGCTGCTCACGGTCTCGGCCACGCGAGGAGACGGCCTGGAGGACCTCCGCCGCCGCATCGTGGAGGCGCTGCGCGTCGTGCGCATCTACGCCAAGCCACCGGGCCGCCCACCCGACCTGCACCGCCCGTTCGTGCTTCCGCGGGGCGCGACGGTGTCCGACCTGGCCGAGGAGATCCACCGGGGCCTGCCGGAGAAGCTCAAGTACGCCGTGCTCTGGCCGGCCGACCGGCCGGCGCTTCGAGTGGCACGCGGCTACGTGCTTCGCGACCGCGACGTCATCGAGCTGCGCGGCGGGTAGCGAGCGGCGCGACGTGGTGCTCGGCATGGTCGTGGAGCGCATCCTGCAGCCAGCGTCCAACCTGGCCACCACCCGGCTCCTGCCCACCACGAGCCTGGGCCCGCTCCTGGAGATCGAGGATGCGAGCGAGAACGAGCTGTACGGGGCGATGGACTGGCTCCTGGAGCGCACCGTATAACTCCTTCATCCACTGCAACATGCCGGTTTGACCGGCGCGCAAGGAGCACCTCATGGCCCAGACGGACGACCTTCACGTGAAGATGGTCCTGCCGCCCGCGCCGTGGACGCGGGCCCTCGCGGACGGGCGCGTTCGCATCCCCGGTGTCACTTACGAGTGCAACACCGGCATCGAGGACGCGCCGGGACGCTTCGTCGCCTCCTCGAGCCACGATGTAGGCGAGAACGGCGTCCGCCGCCTCGTGCTCGACCATCTGCGCGGAGCGCCCCCGACGGCCATCCCCGTCTTCTTCGGGCGAGAGCACATGCAGCGCAACATTTTCGTGCGACAGGATTCGTCCCTCACTCATGCGCGCCAGCTCGTGGGCAAGCGTGTCGGCTCGTGGCTCACTCCGCATTCGGGCACCGGCGCCGGCGTCCTCATGATGCTGGAGCAGGGCTACGAGATTCCCCTTACGGAGGTCGACTGGCGCCTGGGCGACCCCGCCAGCCTCCCGACGAATCGCATGGGCCTCCGCCTCAGCCGCGGACCGGATTCCGTCGCGGGCACCTTTGAGGCGCTCCGCTCCGGAGATCTCGATGCCATCATCGTGACCCTGCGGCCCCGCCACTGGTCCCTCTTCGGACCGGACCTCCTCCACTTCGGGCGCGGCGACGTCTCGGATATGCGCCCTCTGATCGCAGATCCACACGCCATTGCCGACATCTACCGTCGGACCGGCCTCTACCCCATCACGGACCTCGCGGTGGTCACACCGGATCTCGTCCAGCGGCATCCGGAGCTGCCCGCCGGGCTGGTTGAGGCCCTATCTGAAGCAAACACGCTGGCGGCCGAGTACATGGGCGCCGAGGAGGCCGCCCTCGCCCGGCAGGAGGTCAACTTGCTGGGCGAGGACCCACATCGGCACGGCCTCGGGTCGAACGCTCGGCACAACGTGGCGACCTTCGTCGACTTCCTCTACCGCCTGGGCGCCTTCGACCGACCTGTCGAATCCGAGCAGCTATTCGTGCCCGGGATCCAGTAACCAAGCGGGGGGCGGTCGTATAGACATGTGACGGGGTCTCCTTTAGACTTGCACTCGAACGACGATTCGCAGTTGGAGGGTGGGGATGTCAATCCGACCTATTGCCCTATCGGGCGCACACATGGAATGTGTATCGCTGGATGAGACAGGGCCTGTGCTGACAGATCTCCTCAGGTTCGCGGAGGTGAGTCGAACTCCGGGTACGGCCATATTCCGGCATCCTCACTCCAGTTGGACGCTCACCGTGCATGAGGGCGCCCAGTCGTACCCTGATCGGCCTCGCCACCATCATTTCGGCGTGCGAGTCGAGCACAGGGCAGAGATCGATGCGGCCTGGGAGTACCTCACCGCGCACCGCGACGAGTACGGACTGCGCCAAATCGACCCGCAGGTTGTCCGCCATGGGTCGTACTCGATCCATCTCCAGGAGCCCGGAACCAATTTCTGGGAGATCGAGTGCTACGAGGATGTGCTCCGGAAGGATTCCGGGGAGGAGCGCCTGGGTGGCGTGCGCTCTCGCCACTGGGATCATGCTGACGAGGATGCCCCAGCGTCTGCCCGCGGCTATACGCCGCTGGCGTTCACCCACGGGACGCTGGGCGCCACGGATGCGGATGCGTACGGCCATTTCGTCGAAGCTGTGCTCGGCCTTGAGGCGCACCGCGCGTACGCGGCTGTTCGGTACATCAAACATCCCGCCACGAAGCATTTCGTTGTGGCACTGCAGGTCCCGGAGCCCCAGAGCTTCTCACCGAACTTCCGCTTCACGATCGGCCTGGAGAGTGCTCAGGCAGTGGAGGACGCGCATGCCGAGCTGGCCGCCAGGAGGAGCGAGGTGGGGCTGACCGATCTAGGGAGTCTTGAGGCCGACGGCGCGGGAGCGTCGTTTATCCTTCGAGACGTGAACGGCAACTGGTGGGAACTGGCCGCCTAATCGATCACATGCTGCAGATCCGGCAGTTGGTGCGCCAGAGGGCCCTGAGTATGCGGCCCCGCTCGTCTTGACCGCGAGCTCTCCAGTCTCCTGGGTCAGCGTTTGTCCAAACTCGATCATTTAGCGCTGCGAGCAGAAGGGGTGGATGCCGCCCATGCCGCAGGGTACCCCCACCTTGGCCAGGGCCGCCTCGAAGTCGCGATGAACCGCTGGATCTTCCTGCTCGTAGAATATCCGGTCGCCGCCGTCCTGCACGCTGCGGAAGATCTCGTACGGTCGGCCGCTGGGTCGTTGGCTTTCGTTCTCTGACCCAATGGCCAGAAAGAACACCGGCTCCGCGCCTGCGTTGAAGTGTTGGTGGAACCAGTTGTCCGGCGGCACGAACAGACTTCCCGGGCCCCAATCGATGCGCTCTACCGGCCGGCCCTCCGGCCACATGTGGGAGTAGCCGTGCCCTCGGAGGATGATGATGTGGATGCCGGGCCCGTGGCGATGCGCTGGCTTGTACGTCCCGATCGGCCAGGATGACGTGTGGGCCTGAATGGTGCTATCTACCATCGAGAAGCTGGCCGTTTGGTTCACGGTCACGAAGCCCGTACTGAACGACCAGGTGGCCGGCGCTTCCGCTCCTTCCCTGATCGCGAGAGGTCCTCGGGCCAGTACGTCCGCCACGTAGTTCGTCTTCCAGCGGGCTCGCCCCGAGGGCTTCTCTGTCTCCCGGAAGTACCCTGCTTCCCCGTCGAACCGATCCGCGAAAACGAAGGAGTTGTTGAATACGAAGTCGCGGTTGCGGAAGGCGTTCATCACCATCGGAGCGCTGGTGATTCCCAGGAACCGGACCGAATCGGCCCCGGACAGGTTGTGGTACTGGTGCCAGGCGTTGGAAGGAATGGCGAAAAGGCTTCGCCCTCTCCACTCAAGGGTCTGCTTCGGCTTCCCGTCGATCCAAACCTCTGTGGCTCCGCGCCCACCCAGGATGAAGACCGTCTCCTCGTAGATGTGCTTGACCGGGACCGACGACTGACCAGCTCCTAACTCGTAGAGATACGAGTCTTTGAGACCACCCGTCCCTTCCAGGTTAATGAAGGCGGCCGAGCCTCCGCGCGATTTCCACGGCGCCAGATCGAGGTCGTGGAGATTCTGGACGAAATACCCGTGCACGGATGGCAGCCCTTCTGCCTCTTTCCACCGCTCGTAGGGCGACCGGTACGACCCATGATCGAGAACCGGGTCGTACTCGGCCTGTGGAGCCTCTGCCATGGCGAACCCTCCTCGTATTGCTGGCGGATGATCGAGGTCGGCGGCTGGAGGCAAGTCGGACACGTGAACCCGAATGAGAGCGCACACCTTCTCCCCGCCATCAGCGAGACAGCGCCTCTTCCAGAAAACGCATGTCCACGAAAGTGTCCGCCGAGAGCGCCGGCTTGCCCAGCTTCTCGCACGCCTGTTTGATGGCCCCATCGAGGCTCGGAAGATCGATTTCTGGCCTCCAGTAGGGGGCCACCTCATCGTAGGCGCCCCTGGCGATCTCCAGGCTGTCCACTCCCCACTCCCGCGAGAACTTCATGACGGTCTCCAGCGTCCCATCCACGTTCTCCAGGCAGTACCTCAGACTCTTCACGTACGCCTGGACGAATCCCCTCACGACCTCCGGACGTATGGCGATGGTCTCCGGCGCAACGTACACTCCCGCCCCCGAGGCGCTCGGGCGGTAGTCGGACTGGTGGCCAAGGCTCCGCAAGCCATCTCGCGCGGCGATGATCCACCAGGGGGCACCAAGCGTGGCGCCGTCGCCGATCCCTTCCTTGAGCATCTGCCACTGTTCCTTATGGGAGCCGTCGACCCCCTGGCTCTCGATCCTTGACTGCTCCAGGGCGACGCCGTTGAGGGCGAGAATGCTCCGCAGCTCGTCGACGAACCGGTCCCCCACGCGTCCCGTGCTGCTCGGGATGAGGATGTGCTCCAGTTGCTGGGGGCTCTCGATCTCCGGCCGCACCATGAGGATGTGGGACGTCTCCCGGCTGGAGAGGCCGCAGATCTGCCGAACGGGCGCGCCCTCGACGAAGGACCGATAGGCGAGGCTGCTGCCGGCGAAGTCCACCTCCCCGCGCGCCATCTCCTCGAGGCCCACCTGATAACGCATGACTCCTTCCAGGCCTTGCTCGGCCAGGAACCCCTTGTCGATAGCCACGAAAAGGGGCGTGAAAAAGGGCGCTGGCCGGGGCGCTGAGATAACCACCCGAGTTGCCATGGAACCCACCTCCTAAGCCGAACTTCCAATTGCGACACCCGAATCAACCAGGTATAGATCTCCATTGCTGTTCAAGAAGCGCAACCGTTTCCGATCCAGCATCTCGCCGTCACGCGCAGCCGCGGTGGCGGCTGAGATGCAGTCAGTCATACCACTGACCGACGACCACTTTCTTTTCCGGGAGTGCCGGGTCGTGGACCAGCGTCTTGAACGGAGGAAAGAGAATATCGATGATGACCCGTGGGGCTGGCGCGGGGCGGAGCCGCTCTTCGAGCTGCCGGTGGAGCTCCTGCATCTGCGACTGCGTCTGCATGTCGAACGCCTCCTCTTGATCCAGGCGTGAAGCACGGTTGTCAGCGGTGGGACCGCGTCACTCTGGCTATCCCGGCATCACCGTAGCCAGCTGCGCTCTGAGCAACTCGTTCTTCCAGTAATCCCGCCAGTCGACCGAGCTGGGCAGCAGCACGTCGCTCCTCGCCATCACCTCGGGATCCCACCGAACATTTGGATCGCGGACCACGCCCGGGGGCTCCTGCCCAGCCTGCACCGCCCGAATGGCATCGATCAGTCGCCGGCGCGCCGCGATGATGCCATTGTCCGTGGAGCCGAGGTGCTCACGCGTGCGATCCAGGATCGGGCCCGCACCCTCCGTCACACAGGTGTCGTGGGGAAGGAAGTTCGTGCCCAGACCGGCGTAGGCCTCGGTTTGCATGGATGCACGGTCCTGGAGGTAGCGATTGCTCTTGCTGCGCACCAATCGATGCCCCTCCGTCATCTCATCGGAGCGGGTGAAATAGCGGTTGGGGTGAGTGGTCGATCGGCTGAACCAGATCATGTAGCGCCAGTGGTGGGTGTCATCGATCGGCACATGCCAGAGGGTCTGGTAGCCATCGGCGGTCCCGGACACCGCGCACAGATTGGGGAGCACGAAGTTCGTGATTCGTACATAGTTACGGCCTCCGTGCACCTGCCGGACGCAGTAGATGCGAACCCCGTAGTCGGTCTCCTCGGCCTCGATCAGGGGTGAGCGGCACTCGGCATTCAAGGACTGGGCGGACTCCGGATCGTCGCTCCGAAGCTGATGGAGGAATGATAGGTGGACCGGGTCGAAGTTTCCCTCGTTTCCCTGGAGATAGTTGTCGTCTTGAAAGACCTTGGCGTTCGTACGGTATTCCACGGGAACGCGAATGAACTCGTAGGGTGGCAGTGGTAACGGCGCGCCCGGTCCCATGTACGTGTAGATGATGCCGCCCACCTCCTGGCACGGATAAGCCACGTGGTGGATGCGTTCGTGGAAGGTGGAGCCGACCGGCTCCCCGGGTTGCTCCAGGCAGCGGCCGTGGACGTCGTAGAGCCAGCCGTGGTAGATGCACCGGAGGCCTCCGTCTTCGAGGCGTCCGTAGCTCAAGTCCGCGCCCCGGTGCGAGCAGTGGAGCCCGAGCAGCCCCGGTCGACTCGCCTCGTCGCGAAACAGCACCAGGTCCTCGCTGAACAGGCGCACGGGGATGGGAGGCCCTCCTCGGGGCAGCTCCTCGGACAGGGCAGCCGGCTGCCAGTAGCGGCGCATAAGCTCGCCGCACGGCGTGCCGGGCCCGGTACGGGTGAGCAGGTCATTCTCTTCCTGCAGCACGCTTCTTCCTCCAAATCAGCCGCGCTGAGCCCCTTCCTCCGCCTGACGGTACAGATCGAGGAGCACCTCGCGGTCCGGGGCGTACCGCTCCACATCGTCGTCCAGGTACGTCCAGCCCCCCTCGCTGGCCTTGTGGTAGTTCGCGCGATAGTACTGCCCGCCGCCCGCTGCTCCTGCGAATCCGCCCCGCAGCTCACGCTGAGAGGGCACGGGCGGCTCGAGCCGCCGATTGGCGGCCGGATCGCGAAACACGTTGGTCGGCTCCCCGCCCTCCATCACCAGGTCTATCTGCTCGCGCAGCAACTTTCGGTAGGCCACCAGGCACTCGTCAGAGGCGCCGAGGTGTTCCTGGGAGCGGTCGGTGGTCTCGCCCTGGCCGTACCATGCCACCATGTCCTGCCCAAGCACATAGTCCAGGATGTACTCACCTCGCTCATCCTTGAGCGGAACCTCCGCATGGGGAACCACCTCTTGCTTGGGTACGTCTACACCGGGCGGAAAGTTGTAACAATGATAGGAGATGTGCCACGTCGTCGTATCATCCAGCGGCACCCCAATCTGGTAGACCTGCCGGATGCGCTCACGGTGGCCCGAATGCAGGATGTACGGGAACAGCACCGGGTTCATTCCCATCTGCCACGATGGGCTATCCTCGCTCTGATCAGACTCCAGCGATGCCTTGGTGAATCCGTACTCGTTGTAGATGGGCCGATAGCGGGTATGTACGCCGCGGCGCAACCGGTCGGCCTGCTGGCGCATCGCCGCGTTGTAGCGGGCGTTCGGATCGTCGGTGAGGCGGCCCGCGCGCTCGAGCGCGTACTGGAAGAGCCTCCCGTGTAGGTAGACGCCGTGGCCCAGATCGCCCCGGTTCTCCATTACCTGGAGCCAGTTGCAGGGCAGCGTGTGGGTGACGATCTGGCGGAAGCCATCCTCCCGAGCGAAGAGGTCCCAGCGGGGCAAGAGCGGGGCCGGCTCGGCACCCAGATACGCCCAGACCAGCCCGCCCAGCTCCTCGACGCGGCCAGCTCGGAGCCGGACGTGGTCCTTGATGTGGCTGTCGACGGGCTCAAGTGGCGTCTCCAGGACCCGCCCGGTTGCGTCGTAGAGCCAGCCGTGATAGGGGCACCGCAGGCCGGTCTCCTCAGGTATCCCGAAGCGCAGGTCCATGTACCGGTGCAAACATCGGTCGCCAATCAATCCCAGCTGGCCCCGGCGGTCCTTGTACAGGACCAGGTCCTCGCCCAGGATGCGGATCTTCTTGACCGGGTTCTTGAGCAGCTCGGCGCTCGCGGCAATGGGATGCCAGTACCGCCGCATCAACGTCCCACATGGAGTACCGGCCCCGACCTTCGTCAGCAACTCGTTCTCTTCTTTCGTCACCATCGAGCTTCTCCTCCTAGCTGGAACCCCGGGCTCCAAAGTTGGTGCCTGCTACCGTTCCGGGCTCTCCGAGGGGATCGCAGCCCCACTTGCTGCGGAAGGCATCGTGTTGCGCCCGCTCCCATGGGGTCTCGGAGCCCAGAGGCAGGGTTACCGGCTGCCCGCCCAGTCGTGCTGATTCGTTGATTGCAATGCTCAGCTCCTGATCCTGGCGGGCATCCGCAATCCCGTAGACGACCGGCATTCCGGACGTGACGGCCTTGTACAGGCTGCTGAGCTCGTCGGCCCGTGCGACGTCATCTTCCACGCCGAACGTGGCCTCACCATAGGGAATCGGCCAGTCCGCGCAGGGGTTCGCCCACTCGACCCGGGGGTCCGTCTCGTACGAGTACCGCGTCGGAACGTGTCTGCCGTCGCGCTCCCGCACGTCGACTTTCAGGGGGTAGATGACCTCACGCTGGTGCTCGAGCCGATGAAGCGCATTCACCGCACGCCGACCCCCAACCAATAGTCCGCCCGTTCCCTCGACGGTGATGGACCGGGGGTGGGAGCGCCGCAGCGGCCCGCTCCACGTGGAGACCTGGGTGTTTATGCCGTAGACCCCGTTGGGGAACGCCAGGAACGCCTGGCTCCAGACCTCGGGATTGACGGGCCGGCCGCTGTCGTCTAGGAGCAGGTCGACCTGGGAGCGAATCTCGAACGCCCGCACCTCGGTGCCCGCTGCGGCGGCGCCTCCATAGTACCGCAGCAAATTGGAGGGATGATAGAACATATCGGGATGGCCGCCCATCTCGTAGAAGCACGTCGCTCGCAGCGGCCTGCCGATAAGCCCTGCGTCCAGGGCTGCTCGGTTCAGGCGGTGTACCGGTTGCCGCCACGAGTTCTCCCCTACCTCCACCTTCACGCCGGCTCGGGCAGCGGCGTTCTCGATGTAATCCATCATGGCGCGGGTCGGGGCCAGGGGCGTCTCGATCAACAGGTGGACCCCATGGCGAGCTGCCAGCCCAGCAAGCCCGTGGTGGGATTCCGGCGGGGTCGCGATGATGGCCACGTCCAGGCGAGCAGACCCGAAGAGCTCCAGCGGGTCAGCGTAGACGGTGGCTTGGCAGTGCCGGGCGGCGGTCTCGGCATTGCGAGCGCTCGGATCGCAGATGGCGACCAGGTCGAACAGCTCCTCCAGCCCCGCCAAGGTCGCCAGGTGCGCTCGACCTCGGTGGCCCACGCCAATGAGGCCTACCCGCAAGCGGTCACGCATGGCTCAACTCCTGAGGTCCCACAGGTGGGAGTTCCAGGCCTTGGACGCCGCACCAGAGGATATCGAGGGCTCCATCTTGGCGACGCGGTGCGCAATCAGGGTGATCTGCAAGCCGAGTGGCCGGGGGGTGCGACTCCCCCCGGCCACTCGGCAGCTAAGGGGCGTCGCGGAACAGTATTCGTCCCTGGGAAAGGCGTGATCCGCCGTGTGCGCATCGGTCGATCAGCGCCGCCACGCCTTTCGCGGTGCGGAACAGCGCGAAATCCTCTCCGACGATACGCACCGCGACTGGTTTCGACCCCACACGACGACCCTCGATGAGCGGATACCAGTAGTTGCGGTATCCCAGCACCGGGGCAAGCGGCACTTCGGAGGGGATAATGGTCGATTCCTCGAGCGCAGCACCTTCTCTCGCCACCTTCGGATCCTCGATTGCTGCCATGTGTTCTTCCCTCCGGTGAGACTGTGCCGATGATGGACATGGCCCCGACCGGCCGCCAAAAACCGCTTGCGCTCAGAAACGTCTGACGAGGCTCGGCGACATGCGACGCACCCGTCCGAAGCCGGCCTCCGGCGCAGAAAGTGTTCGGTTTCGCAAGAACCTCCTGGACGAAACGCTGGCCGACGATGCGCCCGAGGGGCTCGGGCGTGGTTCCTAGGGTGGTGGGGGTCAGGTCGATCGGCTTCTCGACCGAAGCAAGATCGGTCTGCGGCCTCCAACACGGAGCAACGACGCCGTAGACCTCTTGCCTGATCTCCCGGCAGTCCACTCCCCCGGCCGACTTTCCTCTACATGTCTATAGGCATTCTTCCCGGCGCTTCGACAGGTCCACAGCACGATCTTCGTACGTCAGGCGGCGAGGCTCTGGGCGGGGAAGGAGCGTACCGTCCCTCCTTGCGCCCTACCAACGAGCGACCACTACCTCGCCACTGCTCGCGCGGTCTCGCGCAGGTCGCTTGCCTTCTTCCATGGCAGGACCGACGCGTGGATAACGTCTGGGAACTCCCCGGCTGTGGCCCTGATGGCATCGTCAACCTCGTCGAGACCGAACTGGTGGTTTGTTACCTCGTGCAACGGGTACTTGCCCGAGGCGATGGTGCGAACGGCCATTTCTACCGCCTGATAGCTGTGCCCGATCACTCCTTTCACCGTCAGGGACTTCCTCCCCAGGACGTGCATGGGGAACTGATCGAGAGGTCCCTTGGCTGGGACGACCACAAGCGTGCCCCGAGGCCGCAGCACGTCGATCATGGGCATCACGGTCTCCGCCGACCCGACGGCGACCTCAATACCCACGTCAGCGCCCTCCCCCCCGGTCAGATCGCGCACCCGCTCCCGGAGGTCTTCGGCCTCCACGTTGATGGTGTGATCGGCCCCCAGTCGCTTTGCCACCTGCAACCGACGCTCGTCCCGCGCGAGCCCTGCCACGATGATGGGTCCGGCGCCTGCCTCCTTGGCAGCCACAGTGCAGGCGAGACCCTGTTGTCCCGGGCCCACGACGAGCACACTCTTCCCCGGCCCAGCACCTCCAGACAGGTGCGCCCATTGCCAGCCGTTACCGAATGGGATGGCCAGAGCCGCCCTTTCGCTGGGTACGTGGTCCGGGACCTTGTGGAAGCGCAGGGTCGGCCAGAGAAAGAGGTACTGACTGTAGCCGCCGCCCCGCGACGGCTGAAAGTCGGCCAAGCAGTCCGACTCAGGCTCTGCCCCTCGATCGTGGAGCGCTAGCTCTGAGGGGCAGAAGCCAAGATATCCAGTCAGGCAAGCGTCGCAGTGACCACAGACCCGGTAGCTCTCCACTACGATACGGTCGCCTTCTCTAAGCCCCCAGAGCCTCGCTGCAGCTTTCCCGAGCTGGGCCACTCGTCCCACGATCTCATGGCCCATGATGAAGACTCCGTTCGACACCGGCTGGTCATAGGTGCGTACATCCGCGCCGCACACGCCACACGCATCCACCTGGAGCAACCCTCCATCCTCGCCGACGGACGGCAACGGGAAGCGTCGCAACTCAGTCGCCCTAATCCCGGTCTTCACGGCTGCCAGTACTGTTTCCATCAGTAGCTCGCCTCCCTGAAATGTTGAGGGTTCCCATTTCGGCCGCTATTGGCTGCTGACGCTCCAGTGCTTCGTTGGCTGTCCTTCCGCGAACGCCTGCAGCTCGCGTCGCCAGATGTTCCGGAGCAAAACAACCCCCGCATCGATACGGCCGAGACGTTCGCGGCCGCGCTCTTCCGCGCCCCCCTGCCCAACCTGGCAGACGAAGTCCTCAATCGAAAACATGTTAGCGCGGGTCGCGCGGGGTTCCACATCCTCAACGGACTGTTTTCCGTCGAGTATGTTTTGCGCTACCTCCCGCACTGAGGAGTCTTGGAGGAACTCGAGATACTGTTCCCGGTTCTTCCGATAGGGCCCCTCCTCTTCTATTGTGATGCTCATCTTGGTCACGCTGAAGGTCACATTCATTCCATCATTCACCGGCACGCGCCAGCGAATGCGCGTTGCACTCGAATTCGGCGAAGCGTTGAGGATGCCGCGGCGGCGCAAAGCACCGCGGTTATCATCCTGGTTGGCGTTGGGCATGTGGAAGGAGAACAACTGCCGTTTCCCCTGGACGTCTTCCACCGTAGTTCGAATACCGTAGGAGGTCTCCTCAGACGTGGGCATGCGGTAGTAGCCTGGTCCACGCTGCGGCGTTTGGCCTGTCTCCCGTTGGAGGGCCTCGTAGTGGGTGTAGAGGACGTGGGCGATGTCACAGGCGTT
>WHTR01000052.1:8021-21957 GCA_009377635.1 Chloroflexota bacterium | reverse complement strand
GGGGTTGGAGCGCTTTGGCCATGGATAGCCTTCCTCCGATCAGTGTGACAAGATTCGCATCAGGCAGGCGATTCGGACACGGTTTAGCACTCATCGGCTCGGAGTGCTAGCCAGCATATGGTAGCGAATGCTGTTCGGCGCTGCAAGCGCGCGTCGCGCCGACGACGGGCGTCTCAGCTCCGCGTCTCAGCGCCGCGCCTCCAGCGCTCGATCCGCGGGGGCGACGGGGAGGTTCGGCGAGACATCCGTGGCGAAGTCTGACCGCGCGCCCGCGATGTACCGGCCGAACGCTGCGCTGGCGATCATCGCCGCGTTGTCGGTGCAGTACTTCAACGCCGGCAGCCGGACGGAGACTGGCGAACGCTCCACGACCATCTGGCGCAGTGCGCTGTTGGCGGCGACACCCCCGGCGATGGCCAGCTGGTGGACGCCGAATGCCGCGGCGGCCCGCGTCGCCTTGGCTGAGAGCACGTCGGCGACAGACTCCTGAAATGACGCGGCGACGTCCGCGACGGGAACGTCCTTTCCGAGGGGTTCAACCAACCGAAGAACCGCCGTCTTCAGGCCGCTGAAGCTGAAGTCGTAGGTGCCGGGGAGCCACGCCCGGGGCAAGGGGAACCGAGATGGATCTCCGCGCTCCGCCGCTTTCTGGATCGCGGGCCCACCGGGGAAGCCGAGGCCCAGAATGCGGGCGACCTTGTCGAACGCCTCGCCCGCGGCGTCGTCGCGCGTCCGTCCGAGGCGCACCAGATCCCCATGACCGCGCATGAGGACGAGATCGGAATGACCGCCGGAGACGATCAGACACAGCAGGGGGAACTCGGGCGCCGGTGGAGCGATCCCCTCCTCCGACGCCTCGGCGAGCCAGTTGGCGTAGATGTGCCCCTCCAGGTGGTTGACGCCCAGAAACGGGAGGTCGCGCGCATATGCGATGGCCTTCGCCGCGTTCAACCCGATGAGGAGCGAGCCGGCCAGTCCGGGCCCCTTCGTGCCCGCGACGAGGTCAATATCATCCCAACCAACCTCCGCCTGCTCCATCGCCTGGCGCACGACGGGGACGAGCGCCTGCACGTGCGCCCGCGAGGCAATCTCCGGCACGACCCCGCCGTACGTCGCGTGCAGCGCGATCTGGCTTGCGACGACGTTGCCCTCGACCCACCGTCCCGCTCGGACGATGGCCGCGGCGGTCTCGTCGCACGAGCTCTCAATGGCGAGCATGCGCATCACGCCTTCCCAACTCCTACTCGAACTCTACCAGGACGACCTGCTGAGGCGTCAACAGGCGCAGCTCCCCCGCCGTCGCGTCCACGTGCAGCGCGACGGCGTCCTCTGCAAGGTCCGGCGGGAAGACGTACTGGCGTACGTAGGACCCATCCGTGGTCAGCTCGACAACGCGGGCCTCCCGTGGCTCAAGGACCCACAGTCGATCGAGGTCCGGGTGAGCGAATAGCGCAACAGGCGCAGTCAACGGACGACCTGGAATCGCGATGTCGAGAGGCAGCCGTCCACTGCCGGGTGCAAGCTTCGCGATCTCTCCGTCGGCGTAGAGCAGGTAGAGGTTGCCATCGGTGGCCAGGTCGATCGCCGACGCGAGGCGGGGCTCCTCCGCGGCACTGGCAACGACACTCCCCTCGGCGCCGGGGGTCCGAGCCGGATAGCGGCGGATCTCCCCGCGCTCGGAATCGAGGAGGAAGAAGTCGTCGTAGGTCGCGGCAGAAGGGCCGGGGCGCTGCCAGCTGGCATTGTCCGGAGGCCACCAGCGCTGCACCGAGCCGTCCGGGCCGAGGACGATGACGCTCCGCGTATGGTCGACGACCATCAGCTGGCCGTTCGTGTTCGCCCCTCTCGGGGGGGACCACGCGGCCGTGACGGGTTGCCCCAGCGGGTGGCCCTCAACTGGCTCCCCTGGTCGCAGGACGTTCGACAATCCGCGCGTCGACGGGTCGGTTCGATACAGAAGCTGCCCGCCGAGGTCAAGGATGAAGAGCTCTCCATCCGCCTTCCACACGCCGGCCGGCCGGAACCCGTCGCCCCCAGCCAGTGGAAGGCGCTGGGCGTTCGCGACACGCACGATCCCCAGCCGCTGGTCGCGAACCGTATGTGCCTGGCTCAGCAGCGCACGGGCCTCCGCGCTCCGATCGGCGTAGGGATCGAGGGTGACGATCGCCTGAGAGAGCTGCCGAACGGACGCGTCGCGGTCCGACTCGGCGACCGCCTGCTGGATCAGCCCCCCACCATCTTCTACGGCCGCAGAGATATCACCGGTGCCGGGAAAGGGGAGGTCTCCCTGCAGCAGGACGACGGCAAGCACCGCGAGGATACCCAGCGGGATGAGGGGGAGCGCTCGCGACCACGCTGCTATGCCCGGAATCCGGACCGCGGCGGACCGAGCCCGGCTTGTCGCCTTCGCCCCCTCCTCCGTCGCATACAACGCCGCGGGCAGCCCATCGACAGGCCGCCCCACGGGCTCATCCTCGAGGGGTTCCGGCTCGGCAATGGGTTGCTCAGGTGTCCGCGCCCCACGTTCAGCGCTCGAGTGGGTCCAGATCATCCACGGCTCGTCGATTTCGTCCGCGGTGTCGACCGAGGGCCACCAGACAACCAGCGCCGCGGTCTCCAGCGGCGCCGATTTCAGCAGTTCGGCAACTGCCCCGAGATTCACGGGGGCCCGAAGCACTGTGGAGAGCGTGGTCGCTCGCATGGTCGGGGAGGTGATGCCTGGCACCAGAAGGAGGACGTCCCCGGGCTCCAGTGAGAAGAGCTCGCTGGCGACTTGCGGGGGCGATTCACGGCCCATCTCTGGGCTCCCGTCGGACGGCCCGTCGCTGGCAGCGCGTCCCACGGTCCCCCACACGTCAGAGGCACGCCCAGGCGCGACGAGTGCGGCGCCACTCCGTGCCACGTACAGTCCGTTCGGCCGGACGGCTGCCACGACCGCCGACGCACATCGGGAGTGTTCAGCGAGGGACAGGCTGTTCTCGTGCCGGACGGCCTCGTGACCCGCGAGCAGCGCCCGGCTCAGGCTCGTCGTCACGGTATACCGGGAGGCGCGACGGAAGCCCGACTCGATCTCGTGGAGGACCTCATCGGCGAAGCCGACCGGTCCCGTCATGCTGATGGAGGCCGCGAAGGGCTCCGGCCGGCTCGGCCGCAGCCACGAACGGCGCGTGCCTGCGACGAGCGCTGGCGGAGGCGTCCCGGCGTCCGACAGCGGATGCGGAACGACGGCAATTCTGAACGGGAGATCGGCCACGGCGGCCTCCGGCAACGACGTCGAGAGTATAACAGGCTCTACACTCTACAATTGACGGCGGGGGTGATGATCGGTGATCGAGGGGATTCGACGCATCCAGGAGCTGATGGAGCGCGAGAACTACATCACGGACCGGGCCATCGCGACGACCGTGTACCTCGCGATGGAGCTCGGCAAGCCAATTCTGATCGAGGGTCCAGCCGGGGTGGGGAAGACCGAGGTCGCGAAGGTCTTGGCTGACGCGCTCGAAACCCGCCTCATCCGACTCCAGTGCTACGAGGGACTCGATGTCCACACGGCGCTCTACGAGTGGAACTTCCCGAAGCAGATGCTCCGGATGAAGGTCGAGGAGGACGGCGCCCTCGCAGCCGACGAGAAGGAGCGCCTGATCTTCAGCGAGGCGTTCCTGTTCAAACGGCCGCTGCTCCAGGCGATCACCGAGCCGGACCGCTCCCCAGTGCTCCTCATCGACGAGATCGACCGCGCCGACGAGGAGTTCGAGGCCTTCCTCCTGGAGGTGCTGTCCGACTTCCAGGTGACCATCCCCGAGCTGGGGACGATCGTGGCAAGTCACCGGCCGTACGTCGCACTCACGTCGAACCGAACGCGCGAGCTGAGTGACGCCCTCAAACGGCGCTGCCTGTACTTGTGGATCGAGTATCCGTCGTTCGAGAAGGAGCTCCGGATCATCCACGCGAAGGTCCCCGGCTCGAGTCGCGAGCTCGCCGCGCAGGTCGTCGCTTTCATGCAGGTGGCGCGCCATCTCAAGCTCACGAAGGTGCCGGGCATCGCCGAGACCCTCGACTGGGCGGTCAGCCTCATGGCCCTCCACCAGGACCACCTGGATCCAGCGGTCGTCGTCGAGACGCTGGGATGCATCTTCAAGGACCGCGAGGACATCCTCAGCTACGCCGGTCCCCGGATCGAGCAGATCGTCAGCATGATCACGGCGCTGCCGCCGGAGGACCTCGCGAGCTCGGCGCCGCAGCTCCTCACCTCGGTCGCACCGGGCACGAGGACCGAGCCGTGACGCCGAGCGACGCTACCCGCGCCAGCCACGCGGACCTGACTCATAACGTCATCGACTTCGGCCGCCTGCTCCGGGATCACGCGATTTCCGTGAACCCCGCGGACGTGCACGACGTGCTCCGCTCGCTCCGAGTGATCGACCTCGGCGACCGGTCGGACTTCTACCTTTCCTTGCGCGCGCTCCTCCTCCGCGACCCGGATCGCCGCGGGCCGTTCGACGAGCTGTTCGAGCAGTTCTGGGGCGCCGGGCCGGAGGCAGACGCCATGCCGACGCAGGAGCAATGGCGCACGATGCCGGAGGCGGGGAGCGAGTCGATGCGCCAACCGGAGGGCCCCACGTACAGCCCGATGGTCGCCCTCATGCAGAAGGACTTCTCGGACTTTCGGCCCGATGAGCTCGCGGCGGTCGCACGGACGTGCGTGTCCATCGCGCGCCGGATCGCGATGCGGCGGAGCCGCCGCGTCAAGCCGACGAACCGAGGAAGCCGCGTCGACCCGCGGCGGACCATCCGACGGAATCTTCGATACGGGGGAACGATCCTCGAGCTGGCGAGGCTGGAGCGGAAAATCCGCAAGCCCCGAATCGTTCTCATATGCGACGTCAGTCGCAGCATGGAGCAGTACAGCATGTTCTTGCTGCAATTCATTCACTCGATGCAGAACGTCATCGGCCGGGTCGAGTCATTTGTGTTCAGCACGTCGCTGCACCGCGTCTCGTCGTACTTCAAGCGCACGGACATCATGACCGCGGTGGACGAGATCTCTGAAGAGATTCCGGACTGGTCGGGGGGAACGCGCATCGGGGAGAGCATGCGGACGTTCAACGAACGATTCGCACGTCGCCTGGTTGACCCGCGGACGGTGGTTGTTGTCCTCAGCGACGGGCTCGACACGGGAGAGACGGACCTGCTCGGCCGGCAGATGGCGCAGCTGCAGGCTCGGTGTGGGCGCCTCCTGTGGCTGAACCCACTCCTTGGGAGGGAGAGCTATGAGCCTCTCGCTCGGGGAATGCTGGCGGCGCTGCCCTACGTTGACGTGTTTGCGGCGGCCCACAACCTGGCCAGCCTCCAGCGACTCGCCGACTCGATCGTCCCAATGCGGGGACGTCCGGCCGGAAGGCCAGCGCGTGGTGACGGAAATTCCTTCTCCCCACTTGACAGGGGAAGAGGGCGAGAGTGAGGGGGTGTCCATCCAATATCAAGTTCGCCGCACCAAGCACGGCGCAATGTCTCGGCGTAGAATCGCCTCCGGAGGGAAACCGATGGCACGGGAGTTCAGCGTGATTATCGAGCGGGACACCGAGGGCTATTACGTGGCTTCCGTTCCCGCCGTGCGCGGTTGTCATACGCAGGCAACGTCGCTTGACGCGTTGATGGCCAGGGTACGCGAGGCAGTCGAGCTCTGCCTTGAGGTCCAGGGCGAAAGCGTCGAGCCACTCGACTTCATCGGAGTCCAGAAGCATGTGTGCAAAAGTTGGTTTTTGGCAGGGCACTGAGCACACGACACGATGACGATCTGAGGAATGTGGGGACCGAGGAGGACGATCATGGACGAAGCGATCGCGCAGATCCAGGCGTGGCACGATCGAGGCCGCGGAACCGCCGTCGCGACGGTGGTGAGCACCTCCGGCTCGACGCCCCGCCAACCAGGGGCCAAGCTCATCGTCAGCCAGGATCGCGAGCTGGCCGGCTCGGTCAGCGGCGGGTGTGTCGAAGCCGACGTCGCCCTCCACGCGCTCGAGGTCATGCAGGAGAGACGGCCCCGCCTCGTGCAGTACGGCATCAGCGACGAGATGGGCATCACCGTGGGCCTCGCATGCGGCGGCTCCATCGACGTGCTCATCGAGCCCCCACCCCTCACCCCGTACATCGAGGTCGCGGACCTCGTCCGACACGAGGTGCCCGTTGTCGTGGCGACGGTCCTTCGGCCGGATCCCATGCTCGGACGTCGGGTGCTCGTCGTGGACGGTCAGCTTGACGGATCTCTGGGAGCTCCAGGCCTGGATGCGGCAGTCCGCGAGCAGGGAGCCAGCTTGCTTCGTCAGGGTGTGTCAAAATCAGTGTCGATTCGAGACGAGGCGGGTCGCGACGTCGACGTGTTTCTCGACGTCTACCCGCCACCGCCCACGCTGCTCATCTTCGGTGGCGTGCACGTGGGAATCCCTCTGACACGGTTCGCAAAGATCCTGGGGTTTCGCGTCAGGGTCATCGATCCCCGAGGCGTCTTCGCGACACGGGAGCGCTTCGCGGAGGCGGACGAGCTCGTCATTGAGCAGCCAGCCGAGTACGTCGCGCGAGTGCCGTTCAACGAGAACAGCTACGTGGTCGTTCTCGCGCACGACCCGAAGCTGGACGAGCCGGTGCTGCGGCGCGTGCTGGAAACGCCGGCGAGCTACATCGGCGCCATCGGGAGCCGCAAGACGAATGTCGAGCGGATGGCGCGCCTGCGGGCGCAGGGCATGTCCGATGAGAAGCTCGGGCGGGTTCGTGCGCCCATCGGGCTCGACATCGGGGCGCGGACACCGGAGGAGATCGCTATCGCGATCATGGCCGAGGTCGTGGCAGCGCGCTACGGGAGGGCGGGAACGCCGCTTCGGGAGCTGTCCGGCGCGTTCGTCAGTGCGCAGTAGGACGCGCTCCTCAACAGCTCAGCCCCAGCCCCACGTCTCGACGAGCGTTCGGTACACGATGCTCTCCGTCTGATCGAGCGGGTTGTGGAGCCGCTCTGCGTAGGATGCCGCTGGGCGCTGGGCGCTCCAGCCGCGTGACGGCCCGAGGGGCGACCGGACTGCAGCGGGACGCGCACCAGGGCGATAGAGAGCACTTCGTGTGAAATCGGTCATTGGGAACACCTCCATGATGTCGAATACTGTTTGTCTCTCGTTTTGTTATACACCTAAACTATTCATGAATGCAATAGCTCGTCCCTTGCACGATGGCCCTCAACTTGCCATGTGAACGGCGGTTCGGAACAATCCACCACGCGCTATTCTCATTCCATCCTGAGACCTGCATTCTGTATGCACATTACCGTGCGGGTTTCACGGCGGATTCCGTATAGAGCAGGAGGAGATGGTGATGATGCAGGAGAAGGTCGTTTTCGTTACCGGCGCTGCGCGAGGAATCGGTCGTTACATCGCACACACGTTCGCGAGGGAAGGAGCGCGGCTCGCGGTCGCCGACATTGAGTCGCTCGACAACGTCTCGCGCGAGCTCCGCGAGATGGAGACGGACGTGCTGGCGGTCAACGCCGACGTCCGCAACGAGGCTCAGGTTCAGGCCGCGGTCGACCGCGTCGTCGGCGCATATGGCCATATCGATGTGCTCGTCAACAACGCCGGGATCGTTCCTCACTTCGCCTGGGGCGTTCCGCGCTGGGCGCCGGCCAAGAGCATGGAGAAGGACTTCTGGGACCGAGTCCTCGACACAAATTTAGGAGGCGCCTTTCTCTGCACGAAGCACGTCCTCCCCCACATGGAGCGTCGTGGCTCGGGACACGTCATCAGCCTTCACGGAGGCGGCAGCGGCATCGGGGCGGCGCCCTACGTCGTGTCCAAGGAGGCGATCCGGGTTTTCACCCGATTCGTCGCCGAAGAGGAGCGAGAGGCCAACGTCTGCATCGTCTGCCTGAGTCCCGGCGGCGCGATCGCCACGGAGGACGCGCCGGAGGAGGCGCGCCAGCGGATGCCCGGTCCGGAGCTGGCCAGCAATCGCTTCGTCCTTGCCGCGGCCGCGCCGATAGCGATGTCCGGCCACCTGCTCGACCTGCGAGAGGGCCAGCTCGTCATCGCCGACTGACGGCTCTGTTGCACGCGTCGTGCCCGCCCATCGAATCGATGGCGGACGTGCGCGGATATCAGTAGAATGCACCGCGACTCGCCATCGGACCTGTGAAGTGTGCCTACCGCGTCCAACGATGTACTCCATTGAGCGCGTGCCACGCGCGTCGGCAGTGAACGTGCGTTGTCAGTGCCGTGTGCCCAGCGAGACGCCGCAGACCGTGCTCGTCCGCGTTACGTGTTGGCGGTGAACGCCACGGGTCTTCCCCAAGAAGCAGAGGCGCCTGCCTCAGGCCCTCGAATTACCCTACCGCAGATCCACCCAGCATTCTGGCTCATCCCGATCATTGGCATCGCCCTAATCCTTCGCCTCTGGGGCCTCGAGCGCGACAGCGTATGGCTCGACGAAGCCGCCAGCGTGGGGTTCGCCGAGCCGCCCCTCCCGGCGCTGCTCGACGAGGTCTCCCGTGATTCGAATCCGCCCCTGTACTTCGTGCTTCTTCATTTCTGGCTCAAACTCGGCCAGGGTGATGCTTGGCTGCGCCTTCCATCCGTAATCCTGGGCACGATGGTCGTGCCGGTCACCGCTCTTTTGGGGCGGGCGCTCGTCGGATGGCGTACCGGCATCCTCGCGAGCCTCTTTGTCGCCGTATCCTCGCTGCAGATCGACTACAGCCAGGAGGCAAGGGGTTACGCGCTCCTGACACTGCTCACGGTCGTTTCGATCCTCCTCCTCCATCGTGCCCAGACATCCGGTGGCGTGTCCTGGCTGGGCTACGCGATCGTTACCGCACTGGCGCTCTACACGCATCACTACGCGTGGTTTCTCCTCGCTGGTGAGGCGTGCTACGTTCTCCTGATCATGGTTCTTCGCCGGAAGTGGGATTGGAGGCCGTGTCTTGCCATGGCTGGTGCTGGTGCGCTCTACCTGCCGTGGCTGCCGGTCTTTGTGGACCGGTTCATGGTAACAAGCGCGGACTTCTGGATCGAGCGGCCAGGCGTCTGGGCGTGGTGGGACACCTTGCACGACCTCGCCTTCTACTCGCCCCCAGTCCACGACCCACGCTTGCGACTCCTCGTCAACGGGGGCTGGTGGCTTGCGCTGAGCATGGTCGGTGTCGGCCTGGCGTCGGCGTGGCGCCGGCCTCAGGTGCTGCTGCCGGCCCTCGCGATCCTGGTCCCGATAGCATTCGGTCTTCTCGTGTCATGGATTGTCGTGCCGATCTTCATCCTCCGCTATGTCTCGTTCACGGTCCCGGCGTTCTGGATCGTTGCAGCCCGCGGAATCGACGTCGTCCCCGCCCAGTTGGTCCGCGGAGGAGTCATCCTTGTGCTCCTTACGTGCATGCTGTTCAACCTTCCGCCGTTGTATGACCCCGCCTCCAACTGGATGGATCTGCGATCCGCGGCCGAGTTGGTTCAGTCCAATGCCCGGCCGGGCGACCTCGTGGTCCACGAGTCGCTCCATACGGAATTGCCCTTCGCGTATTACACGCGCGACGAATTAGAACAGACGTCGTGGATCGAGGATCCCTCCGACCTTCGGGATGCCATCGAACCACGGGCGCGGTTCTGGTATGTTCGGGGCTTTGACTCGGGCAGTGACGAGATCGCCGAGCGTGAGGCGCGAGCGTTTCTGGCTGGCTCGCCAGTGCTGCAGCAGTACCGATTTTGGCGGGTACATGTCTTCCTGATGCAGGGCCCGGGATAGATCACCTCGGCCTACGCGACCCGGCCGGTGGGCGCAGCACCCACACGTGGGATGCGCACGACACCAGACTCCCGCCCCGCGTCAGAAGCATGTGGGAGGACAGCTTCGCCGACGAGCAGGCGCTCCCTAGGCCTGGGCTTCCGATGGAAAGAGCAACGACTTGACAGTCACCGGGAGCACCTCCGAGGTTCCGACCGGACGGCCGATGTCCACGTACTCGAGGTCGCCGACGTCGATGCCGTCCACCGCCACGATCTCGCGCCCCACGGCAAGCTCCTCGCGCAGGATACCCCCCAGAGACTTCGCCACGTCGATGTTGAGTACCAGAAAAAGCGGGTCGTCGTGCCCGTCCAAGCCTTTGCTGGCAGAGGCGATCCCGTCGGCCACCCGACGGAGCGTCTGGTAGTTCTGCTGGCCGTTCAGCGATATGGCAAGCGCCAGCCCGGGGATCATCTCCTCCAAGTCGAACTTGGCCAGCGCGTTGCGCACCGCGCGATCGACGGCGACGCCATCCTCGATCATGGGCCGGACGACCTGGAGGCCGAACGCGGGAAGAGCGCTCGTGCTCGAGATGTAGCTCGTGTTGCCGCTGGCCTGCATCGTGTACTCCCCGGCCCCGATCACGGTGGCTCGGATGCCTTCGACGGGCTCCCGCACCATGCCATCCTTCGCCAGCCGCGTCGCCTCCTCTCGGGTGAACCGTCCGAATAGGGGCCCGAGGTCACCGTACGAGGTACGCTCGTGGTCGTAGACGTACTCCGACACCCCACCCGAGAACACCACGGCATCGACGCCCTCGAGGTCGGGGGCAATCGCCAGCCGATCGGTGATCATGAGGTCCTGGGTGAGCGGCGAATAGGAGCGGCCGAGGATGACGTCCCAGAGGACCCGCGTCATTGCGCGGGCGAACTCCTCTGTGTCCCGCTCGTCGAGGCGCTCGCCCAGCGCGACGGTCCCGCCGGTCTCGGCCATGATGCGCCTGGCCGGCTCCTCGACCCGCGTCACGATCCCCTCGGCGTCGAACGCGATGAGCCTGGCTCCGACGTTGACCGCGGCCGTCTGCGCCACCACGCCGTCCCGGATGAGGGAGAACTTGGCCGTTCCGCCTCCCATATCGACGTTGAGCACCACGGCCTTCTCGGCCTTGGACAGCGCGACCGCTCCGCACCCGTAGGCCGCGAGGACGGCCTCGTGGTTCGGACCTGCGGAGGCGCAGATGAATTTCCCGGAATCCTGCGAGAAGAACTCGGCGATCGGGCGGGCGTTCTCCTTCTTGAGCGCCTCACCGGTGATCACGACGGCGCCCGTGTCGATATCGTCAGACGTGAAGCCGGCATCCTGGTATGTCTGATGGACGAACTCCCGGATCCTCTGGGTGTCCATCAGGGTTCCCTTGACGTACGGCGTCAGCATGATGTTCGACTTGTAGAGCAGCTCCCGGTCCGTGACCCTGAATCGCGCCGAGAAGGCAGCGCCCTCTCGCCGCAGGGTCAGGCGGGAGAAGACGAGGTGGGTGGTCGAGGTGCCGATGTCGATGCCGACGCTGCGGAGGGTGAACATCTCGAGCCCCTCGATCTCTTCCGTGATGATGTTCTCTCCCTGGAGAAGATCGTGAGAATGATCAAACCCAGGAATGTCGTGTCCGTCACTCATCGATGCATCCACCCTTAAAGATTGATCGCCTTCGGTTGCCCGGTTCGGGCCCAAGCCAGCATACCAGCCCCTGTACCCGCGTGCAACGCCGCGCCGGCACGACAGATACTTTCCTGGCACACGACCGCCCGGAGCGGACCCTGGTGCTTGACACGGTGCTATACTGACCACGATGCGTACACAGAGGGCTGGAGGGCGCACACGCGTCTCGAGCCTGGTAGCGGTCGGGTTTCGTTCTGCCTTGCTCGCGCTGGCGAAATCCGATCCAAGTTCTGCGCGAAGGAGTCAGCGTGAACTACGCGGACAAAACCCTCACCTGTCGTGATTGCGGCCAGACGTTCAGCTTCACCACCGGCGAGCAGGAGTTCTACGCGACTCACGGGTTGATGAACGAGCCTAGCCGTTGCCCGAGCTGCAGATCTGCACGCCGTGCCGCGCAGAGTGGCGGCTACGGCTACAGCTCGGGTGGGTACGCCCGGGAGCGCGAGTACTTCACGGCGGTCTGCAGCAACTGCGGCCAGGAAGCTCGGGTGCCGTTTCAGCCCCGAACCGACCGCCCGGTGTACTGCTCGGATTGCTTTCAGCAGATCCGCACCCAACGCCCGGACTAACGATAGCCAAGCAGCGGGAGCGGTCGGCGGCGAGATGTTCTCGGGAGGTATGAATGCCGAAAGCCGAGGCGATCGAAGTCAGTGGCGTCATCACGGACGCCCTGCGCGACGGGCAGTTCAAGGTCCTGCTCGACACCGGCCAGGGGGTGCTCGCGTACACGTCCGGCAAGATGCGGAAGTTCCACATCCGGATGGCGCTTGGCGACCGCGTCAAGATTGAGCTCAGCCCGTACGACCTGAGCCGGGGCCGGATCACGTACCGGCAGGGCGCCCCTGCCGCGACGCCGGACCGAGAAGCCCCTCGACGGTAGGATTCTCGCTGGCGGCGGCCCAGCAGCATGGGAAGGGCCCAGGGCAGACGGTACGGTATACTCTGCGGGTCACATCGTGTACTCGTGATCATCCAAGGAGGATCGGTTGGCGAACAGGCGCTCCGCGGAAAAAGCACACCGAGTGTCGGAGCGGCGACGCGTAGGCAATCGCACGGTGAAGTCAGCCCTGCGTACATTCATCCGACGGGCACGGACCACCGTTGCGAGCAAGTCCACGGACGAGGCACAGACGTCCGTGGCATTGGCGACCAAGCGGCTCGACATGGCGGCCAGCAAGGGCGTGATCCATCGGAATCAGGCCGGTCGTCGAAAGAGCCGCCTCATGCACCAGCTGGCCGTCATGCTTCGGGCGCAGGCCCAGGCGGAGACGGCCCCGGCCGTCGAGGCAGCCCCGGAAAGCGCGCCCAAGGCGAGACGCGCTCGCCCTCGGACGGCGCCAGCGCAGCCCGCCGCTACCGCGTCCGAGCCCGCCTCAGGCGGGCCGGCACGAACGACGCGCCGACGCAAGACGTCCGCAGAGGGTGAGGCGGGCGCATAGCGCATCCTCCCACAGGACCTTTTCATCCCCAGGGCCCTTTCATCAGAGCTCATCGAAGTTGCTCACGGACCTAGTCATCACCCGCTCGCCCGTTGACCCCGCCCCCGCCCGCTGGTATCATTGGCACAGAACGGATGTTCCCAATTATGTGTCTGCGGCGGAGGGGGTAAAGGTGCGCACATTGAGCGACCGGCAGCTGGGAATGCTGCACTTCATTCGGCAGTACCTCGGCGAGCACGGGCGACCACCGACCGTCCGCGAGATCGGACTGGCGGTTGGCATCAGCTCGACGTCCGTGGTCGACTACAACCTTCGGGGTCTGGAGAGAGACGGGCATCTGCGGCGGGCGAAGGAGCTCTCCCGAGGGATCGAGCTGTCGGACCGAGGGCGAGGCGCTTCACCTGGACCATCGATCCCAGTTCTTGGGTTTATCGCTGCGGGCGAGCCGATCGAGGCGATATCCGACCCGTCTGACACGGTCGAGGTCCCCCAACGCTTCGTCGAAGAAGGCTGCTTCGCGCTGCGCGTCAAGGGACGGTCGATGATCGACGACCACATCGATGATGGCGACGTGGTGATCGTGAAGCCGCAAGATTCAGCTGACGACGGCGAGATCGTCGTCGCGCTCCTGACCAATGGACCCTCCAATGAGGGCGAGGCCACGCTGAAGCGCATCTACCGCAACGGGAACCGCGTCCGGCTGCAGCCGGCGAATGCGGAGATGGAGCCCATCCACGTCGACGCCAAGGATCTGCGCGTCCAGGGAAAGCTCGTCTCGGTGATTCGGTCCATCGGCTGACGACACCCTCCAGGCCAGTGGTTGCGCAGCCCGCGTGCGTGGCGCCGCCCTATAATCTCGTGGCGTTCGGAGACGAGCGCCACGAGCGCGCCTGAAGGGGAGGGAGCCGAGCGTCGTGCGCCAGCTACGTCTCGCTCTCGCGCAGTTGAACCCGACGGTGGGGGACCTGCCGGGAAACACTGCCCGCATCGTCCAATCGATGGAGGAGGCGCGGCAATTCGGCGCGGACCTC
>WHTR01000052.1:0-7804 GCA_009377635.1 Chloroflexota bacterium | reverse complement strand
ACCTCCCCAACTACGGCGTGTTCGACGAGAACCGGTACTTTCAGTCGGGCGACTCGGCCGCGGTTGTGGAGCGCGATGGCACCGTCATCGGCGTGAACATCTGTGAGGACATCTGGCACCCGGGCGGACCGACGACCAGCCAGGCCTACGCGGGCGCCGAGGTCATCATCAACATCAATGGGTCCCCCTACCACGCAGGGAAAGGGGATTTCCGCTATCACATGCTCCGCACACGGGCCGTGGACAACCTGGTTGTGATTGCCTACGTGAACATGGTCGGGGGGCAGGACGAGCTGGTCTTCGATGGCAACAGCATTGTGTTCGACCAGCGAGGTAACGTGTTGGCAGAGGGGGGTCAGTTTCGCGAGGAGCTCATCCTCGTGGACGTCGACGTGGAATCGGTGTTCCGCCAGCGTCTTCACGACCCACGGCGACGCAGAACTCTGGAGCGGCGGACCGGTGAAGATCCGCCGGTCGTCCGGACGGCGCTCAGCGCGCCCCCTGTCGGGGATGCGAAGCCGCCCATCCCGCACCGGAACCTCGTGCGATTCGATGAGTCGGGAGAGATCTACGAAGCCCTGGTCCTCGGCGTCCGTGACTACGTGGGGAAGAATGGGTTCGAGAGCGTGCTGATCGGCCTTTCGGGCGGCATCGACTCCTCGCTCACCGCGGTGATCGCCACCGACGCGCTTGGACCCCAGCGCGTCGTCGGCGTCTCGATGCCCTCCCGGTTCTCCTCCCCGGGAAGCAAGACCGACGCCGAGGAGCTGGCCGAACGGCTCGGCATCCGCTACCTCAGCATCCCGATCGAAGCAGCCTACGCCGCATCCCTCTCCTCCATCGAGGACGCGCTCGGCGCGACTCCGTTCGGCATCGCTGAGGAGAACCTCCAGACGCGAATCCGCGGGAACATGCTCATGACCCTCTCGAACAAGTTCGGCCATCTCGTGCTCACGACGGGCAACAAGAGTGAGATGGCCACCGGCTATGCCACCCTCTACGGGGACATGGCGGGGGGGCTCGCAGTCGTCAAGGACGTCCCGAAAACGCTCGTCTACCGGATCGCTCGGTATCGCAACTCCCGGGACGGACGACCGGTCATTCCCGAGACGGTTTTCGCCAAGTCGCCGAGCGCCGAATTGCGCGTTCGATACCGACTCGCTGCCGCCGTACGACATCCTCGACCCCATCCTCCAGCTCTACGTGGAGGAGGACCGAAGCTTCGAGGAGATCGTACGGCTCGGACACAACCCGGATACGGTCAGGCACGTCATCGCGCTGGTGGATCGGAGCGAGTACAAGCGACGCCAGGCGCCACCGGGCATCAAGGTGACGACGAGGGCGTTCGGTCGTGACCGACGCCTCCCAATCACGAACCGCTACCAGGCCTATTGAGCGCGTCCGGTCCTCCACGGCGGCGGGACGGACAGCCGCGTCACGAACGCCGCGTTGTGCACCTAGCCCAAAGTCCGGCCCTCGCCATTCGGTCACTTTGTCCGTGGTGGCGCGCGCAAACCGACTGCTAAGCTGCAACCTGTGTTATTGGCTAGTTGAATATGATTGGTCGGACACCAAGTGAAGGAAGTGCGCTTTGATTACGGACAAATCCGCTGTGGCCGCGGTGACTGTAGACAAGGAGGCAGTGGAGCAGACGCTCGCGCTGGCCAGGGAGCGGGGGATCAAGATCGTCGACCTGAAGTTCATCGACCTGCCCGGCCTATGGCAGCATTTCTCGATCCCCGCGACGGCGCTCGCCGCCGACCTCTTCACCGATGGCATCGGCTTCGACGGGTCCAGCATCCGCGGGTTCCAGAAGATCCATGAGAGCGACATGCTGCTCTTCCCGGATCCCGCGACCGCCTTCATCGACCCGGTCCTCACGGTCCCGACGATGAGCGTCGTCTGTGATGTCGTCGACCCGATGACGCGAACACGCTACTCGCGCGACCCGCGCTTCGTCGCGCGCAAGGCAGAAGAGCATCTGATCGAGACGGGCGTCGCCACGACCAGCTACTGGGGCCCGGAGCTCGAGTTCTATATGTTCAACTCGATCCGGTTCGATCAAGGTCCAAACTACGGCTACTACTACATCGATTCGGACGAGGGTATCTGGAACAGCGGTCGGGACACGGTCCCCAACCTGGGCTACCGCCCTCGCTTCAAGGAGGGCTACTTCCCCGTCCCTCCGACGGACAAGCTGCAAGACGTGCGGTCCGAGATCATCCTCAAGCTCATCGAGGCGGGGATCGACGTGGAGGTGCACCACCACGAGGTCGGGACGGCGGGCCAGGCCGAGATCGACATGCGGTTCCGAACGCTCAGGCGCATGGCAGACCAGGTGCTGATGTACAAGTACATCGTGCGCAACATCTGTAACCAGCATGGCCTCGTCGCCAACTTCATGCCGAAACCGCTCTTTCAGGACAACGGCTCGGGTATGCACGTCCATCAGAGCCTCTGGAAGGATGGGCAGAACCTGTTTTATGACCCACACGGCTACGCTCTCATCTCAGAGATGGCGCGCCATTACATCGGCGGGCTGCTGAAGCACGCTCCCTCCATCCTCGCCTTCGCCGCGCCCACGACCAACTCGTATCGACGGCTCGTGCCCGGCTACGAAGCACCCGTGAACCTCGCCTACTCCATGCGGAATCGCTCGGCGTGCGTTCGCATCCCGATGTACTCGTCCAGCGCGAACGCGAAGCGGCTGGAGTTCCGCACACCGGACCCGAGCTGCAACCCGTATCTGGCGTTCTCGGCGCTGCTGATGGCGGGCCTCGACGGCGTTCTCAACGGCATCGAGCCACCGGCACCGATCGATGAGGACCTGTACGAGCTTCCACCGGAGGAAGCGGCGAAGATCAAGTCGACCCCGGGCTCACTGGAGGAGGTGCTCAACGCCCTTGCGGAGGACCACGAGTACCTGCTCCGGGGCGACGTCTTCACGGAGGACGTCATTCGCACGTGGATCGAATACAAGGTCGAGCGGGAGGTCGATCCGGTCCGCCTCCGGCCGCACCCCTGGGAGTTCCACCTCTACAGCGACATCTAGACTCCAAGCGAGGCCCCTGTCATCCTGAGCCCTTCGCTTCGCTGGAGGGTAAACAGGGGATGTTTCGCATTCCGCGAAGGAAATCTGTCCCCTGCAGGCACGGATTTCCTTCGACGTTGCTCAGGGCAGGCTTCGGCGTGCGGCCTCTCATGAAAATGTCATCCCGAGCGTGAGCGAGGGATCTCTGTTAACCGAGATGCTTCGCCTTCGGCTCAGCATGACACTTTCATTCGCTCGAGGTGGGCCGCAAGGCCCATGAATCCCCAGAATGACACATTGCTGCCGTGCTTCTAGAACCCCGGCCGCAAAGCCCCGTCATCCTGAGGAGCGCAGCGACGAAGGATCTCTCGTGACCGCCAACTTACGCTTAAGGGGAGATCCTTCGCTTCGCTCAGGATGACAGAAGGCGTTTTCGGCCGCACCTCTAGGCCGAGGCGTCCGTCAGCACAGACGTTTCAACCACGCGGTCGGTGCGCGTCAACAGGATCGGTGGTTTCCCCTGGGAGATGGTGTCCGCGTTGATGACGCACTTCTTCACATCCCCCCGTGATGGAATCTCGTACATCACGTCCAGGAGCACCTCCTCGATCAAGGTCCGGAGGCCGCGCGCACCGGTCTTGTACTGGAGCGCCCGCTCCGCGGCAGCCTCCAGCGCGTCCGGCGTGAACACGAGCTCGACCTTGTCGAGGGAGAGGAATTTCGCGTACTGCTTCACCAGGGCGTTCTTCGGCTCCACGAGGATGCGCATGAGCGCGTCCCGGTCGAGCGGCTGGAGGGTCACGACCACGGGTAGTCGCCCCACGAACTCCGGGATGAGGCCGTACTTCAGCAGGTCATCGGACGACACCTGCCGGAGCAGCGCCGACTTGTCCTCGACCTGCCGAACGAGCGACTGGAACCCCATCGAGCGTGTGCCGCCGACGCGGGTCCCGATGACGCCGTCGAGTCCCTCGAAGGCGCCGCCGCAGATGAACAGGATGTTCGTGGTGTTGATCTGGATGAAATCCTGATGGGGATGCTTACGCCCCCCTTGGGGGGGCACGTTCGCCACAGTGCCTTCGAGGATTTTCAGCAGCGCCTGTTGCACGCCTTCGCCTGACACGTCGCGGGTGATGGAGGGATTGTCGGCCTTCCGGGTGATCTTGTCGATCTCGTCGATGTAGACGATCCCCCGCTCTGCTCGCGAGACGTCGAAATCCGCGGCCTGGATGAGCCGCAGGAGGATGTTCTCGACGTCCTCGCCCACGTAGCCGGCCTCCGTGAGGGCAGTGGCGTCGGCGATACAGAAGGGCACGTCGAGGATCTTGGCGAGGGTCTGCGCGAGCAAGGTTTTTCCGCAGCCGGTCGGCCCGATCATGAGGATGTTGCTCTTCTGCAGCTCGACGTCATCGACGTCTGCACCGGCGCTGACCCGCTTGAAATGGTTGTACACGGCGACGGAGAGTACCTTACGCGCCCGGTCCTGGCCGATGACGTACTGGTTCAGCAGGTCGTAGATCTTCTTGGGCGTCGGAAGTTTCGGAGCGGGTGGCTTCGGGCGCGCCGACGGTTTGTTCTCCTCGTCGATGATTTCTCGAGCGAGCTCGACGCACTCATCGCAGATGTACACGGAGCCCGGGCCGGCGATCAGCCGACGGACCTGATCCTGACTCTTCCCACAAAAGGAGCAGTGGTACGGTCCGCGACCGCCGCGAGATGTGACCATTGCCAACTTCTCCCCACCCCCCGCCCGATGCGGGCCACCGTCTACGCGGGAACGCGCCGATGCTAGCTGCTGCTCGAACGGGTCTTCCCCTCGGCCGTCTCCGGCTTGGCAGCGCCGTCCGGAGAAGCTTCCGCGAGTTTGGGGTGCCCAATGATCTGGTCGACGGCAGCGTACTCCAGCGCCTGGTCGGCGGTCATGAAAAAGTCCCGGTCGGAATCCCGAACGATGCGGTCCATAGGCTGACCTGTGTGGAGGTGAAGGATCTCGCGGATGCGGTTCTGCAGTCGAAGGATCTCCCGCGCGCGGATCTCGATATCCGACGCCGTCCCCTCGAACCCCCCGGCCGCCTGGTGCAGCATCACGGTCGCGTTCGGCAGGGCGAACCGTTTCCCCTTCGTTCCGCCGACGAGAAGCACAGCGGCCATGCTCGCCGCCATGCCGATGCAGATGGTCGAGACCTGAGGACGGATCAGCTGCATCGTGTCGTAGATGGCCAGTCCCGACGAGATGATCCCGCCTGGCGAGTTCAGGTACAGGAGGATATCTCGGTCCTGATCCTCCCGCTCGAGAAACAGCAGTTGGGCGATGATGAGATTGGCCACGTGGTCATCGATGGGTGTCCCGAGAAAGACGATGCGCTCCTTCAAGAGGAGCGAATAAATGTCGTAGGCGCGCTCTCCGCGGTTGGTCTGCTCGACGACCATCGGGACCACAAGGTTGCTCGGTGGAAATGTCATGATGTGTCTCCTTGGGTTGCATCCGCGGCGCTCTCTGCCGGCGCGGCACTGGCCGGGTTCGTCGCATGGTCGACGAGCCACCGAAGGGCTTCTCGATCGATCATCGCCGTTCGGACTCGATCACGGATCTCTGGCCGTTGGACGGCCCGCTCGATGGTACGCTCGTCAGCACGGTCAGCCTGGAGGCTGTCGCGGATCTCCGCGCTGATTTCCTGATCGGAAAACTCGAGCCCCTCGCGCGCAGCAATGCTCTCGAGTGTGAAGCGTCGTTTGAGCGAGCGATCGGCGTTCGTGCGAAGCTCGGCGTCGAGATCGGCATTGCTCACGCGACGGATCCGCTGATATTGTTCTATCGTCAGCGACCGACTGTCAAGATCACGAAGCAACCGATCCCGGAGGTTCTGGGTTTCCTGATCGAGGAGCCTCTTCGGGATCGTAAGCGTCGTGGATGCGATCGCCTCGTCCAGCACCTGCTCCTGAAGGGCGAGTCGAGCTGCCTGCTCGGCCCGTTCCCGAAGCTGCTCCTCCAGCCGGGCGCTCAGCTCCTGCAGGTTCCCATACGATCCAACCGTGGTGGCGAAGTAGTCATCCAGCTCAGGCAGCTCCTTGGCCTTCACGTCCCGGAGGCTGACCTGGAAGGTAATGCTCTTCCCGGCTGGGCGGTCCTCAGCATCCGCGGGGGCGTCCAGGTCGAACGACCGCGTCTCGCCGGCGCTCATCCCGACGATCTGATCAGCGAAGCCGGGCGCGGGCGCCGTGCTGTCGGCGCGGAGCACGTACTCCACGTCTTCCTGTTTAAAAAGAGACTCTCCGTCGGCGCTCCCGACGACATCGATCGCGACCAGGTCGCCCATCTCGGCGAGTCGCTCAACGGGGATCCACTCGGCGTGATGTTCTCGAAGCTGCTGGAGGACGGAGTCGACCTCCTCGGGCGCCACCGAAACATCGGGCGGGTCGCGGTGGATCGCGCGGTAGTCACCGAGTTCGACTGGTGGACGAACGACCACCGTCGCCTTGGCCCGGAGTGGCTCCACGCTCTCGACCTCGAACTCCGGCGCGGTGAGCACGGGAAGGTTGGTCTCCCGAAGAGCCTCCACGTACACCTCGGGCAGCAGATGGTCGAGAGCTTCCTGGAGGAGGGACTCCTTGCCCACGACCCGTTCGACGAGCGGCCTCGGCGCCTTTCCTCGACGGAAGCCCGCGATGTTCACGCGATTGGCCACGCGTCGGTACGCCGCGTCGATGGCGCGCTCGACACGCGCATCCTCAACCTCAAAGGAGAGCGCGACCTCACTGTCCGGCAGGTCCTGTGTCTCGATCTTTACCACCTGTGCCTCGCCATGAACCCGACACAATTATGGGCTCGCTCTGCATGAGACGAGCCCATCTCAGCGTGCTGGAGCGGAAGACGGGATTCGAACCCGCGACCCTCACCTTGGCAAGGTGATGCTCTACCGCTGAGCCACTTCCGCGTGTATGCCAAACACATTGTACCCGTGGCCGCGCGCGAGCGCCAAGCCACCGTCGGCGGGATCGGCGACAGCAGGAGCACCGGACGCCCAGTCGTTGCAGACCCATCCGCTCGATGGCTATGATAGCTTGCGTATCTAACACCTTCGCGAGGCCCCCAGGAGACTGGCAGTGCTGTGCCGGCGGCGCCTCAGCGGTTGCGGTGTTGCTTTGCGGATCGCCATGCGCTCCCCGTGTGGTGCGGCACCCGACCTCGGTGTCGGGTGAGGATCGAAACGCGCGAGACAATGGACCCATGAGATACTGTCCCCACTGCGCGACAGCGCTCGTGTGGCGCGAAGAGGCCCGGCGGCAGCGACCGTCCTGCCCCGTCTGTGGCTTCATCCACTACGAAGACCCCAAGCTCGTCGCCGTCGCCGTCATTTCGATCGGTGGCAAGCTAGTTCTCGGGAGGCGAGCGATCAACCCCCGGATCGGATACTGGTCCTTCCCGGCCGGCTACGTCGACCGGTACGAGGCGGTCGACGCCGCTCTCATCCGCGAAGTCCAGGAAGAGACCTGTCTGGTGGTCGAGGTGGAACACCTCCTAGGCCTCTACTCGGAGGCAGGAAACCCGGTCGTTCTCGCGGCCTACGCCGCGCGTTCGGTCGGCGGCGCGCTCGTGGCCGCCGATGAGGTCAGCGAGGTGGGACTGTTCGCGCCGGACCGGCTGCCGGAGCTCGCCTTCCCAAACGACGAACGAATCCTGGAGGACTGGCTGGCCTACCGTCGGCAGCCCATGCAGTGCTAGAGGTGCGGCCGAAAACGTCTTCTGTCATCCTGAGCGAAGCGAAGGATCTC
>WHTR01000051.1 GCA_009377635.1 Chloroflexota bacterium | reverse complement strand
CGATCCTAGGTTTTGCGGGTCCTGCAGCGCATCGAGGACCAGGACAAGCGCCTGCTCACCCGACGAGCGCACCGCATCGAGTAGTCCGTGGTAGGGCGCGTACGCGAACGGAGCGACCTCGGCAGCGACTCCTTGATGCCGCCTGTGGAGGCTGTCCAGTCGTCCGCGTGGGACGCGCTCGACCGCGACGCTCCACATGGCGGCCTCGTGCAGTACGGCACGAATCGTGTTCGCCTCGCGCTCCGTCTCGTCGACGAGAACACGGCGCACGCGCCGCCCTGCCTTCAGCGCCTCGAGCACAGCGTTGCGGCCGGCTAGGTACGGCATCTGACGGTGCCGGCTCCGCACGACCGACCGACGGTCATCCGGGCCACACGCGGAGACCAGGGGACCGTGGAGGGGCGGTCACCGTGCCCCTTCATCCAGCCGCCAGACCGTCCCATTCGGCGTATCCTCCAGGACAACGCCCAGGTCCCGAAGACGATCACGCACGCGGTCTGCCAGTACCCACTGCCGCTCGTCCCGCAGCGCAGTTCGCGTCTCGACGAGCAGTTCGACGAAGGGGGCAGCAGCCACGGCTGCCGCCGGCCGCTCCTCACCCATGGGCAGTCCCAACAGGTCGATCATCGTTCGAAAGACGCCCCGGAGACGGGGGGCCGCCTCCTCTCCGGTCACAGCCCGATTCAGCTCGTGAGCCGTGTCGAACAGGATCCCGAGCGCGCCGGCCGTGTTGAAATCGTCTTCGAGATACGCCGTGAACTCCCGGAGCGCATCGGCTGCCCGGCCCTCGAGCTGCGCGACAACATCGCCCTCTTGCGCGTAGGCCGCACGAAGGGCACGGAGCCCCCGGTCGGCGCCCCGGAGTCCGTCCTCCGAAAACACCATCGGCGCGCGGTAGTGGGTCCCGAGCAGGTACAGGCGCAGGACGGCTGGCTCGAATCGGTCCAACACCTCGTCGACCGTAGTGAAGTTGAGCAGCGAGTGAGACATCTTTGCCCGTTCAGTCTGCAGCACGCCGATATGCACCCAGTAGCGCGCAAACGGGACACAGCCGGTGAAAGCCTCGCTCTGCGCAATCTCGTTCTCGTGGTGGGGAAAGAGGAGATCTCGCCCGCCGAGATGCAGGTCGACCTGGTCACCGAGCGTGTCGCGCACCATCGTGGAGCACTCGATATGCCAGCCGGGTCGTCCCTCACCCCACGGGCTCGGCCACGAGGGCTCCCCGGGCCGCGCCCGTTTCCATAGCGCAAAATCCCGGGGGTCGCGCTTGCCCGGCTCCAGCTCCTTCCGGGCGCCGACAAGGCCCTCCTCGTCGGTTCGGCCTGACAGTTTCCCGTACTCGGGGAACCGCGCTACCTCGAAATACACATCGCCGTCGACGACGTACCCATAGCCCCGGTCGATCAGGCCCTGAATGTAAGCAATGATGCTCGGCATCGACCCAGTGACCGTCGGGTACTCGTGCGCCGGCCGCACGCCGAGTCTGGCCATGGCCTCGAAATACGCGTCTGTGTACTTGCGTGACGCCTCGTCCGGGCGAATCCCCTCACTGCGTGCGCGCTCGATGATCTTATCGTCGATGTCGGTGAAATTCTGAACGTGCTTGACCCCGTATCCAAGATACTCAAGCGTACGGCGAATCACGTCGGCCACGACATACAGCCGCGCGTGCCCGAGGTGGGGACGGAACTTCGGCGTCATGCCGCAGACATACATTCCTACCGGGTCGCCGCGAGATTCGAATAGTTGTTTTTCGCCAGCGAGCGTGTTCCATATCCGTAGCGCCACGTGTTCTCCTATCGGGCAGTGAGGCTATCTCGTGGAGGTGTCATCCTGAGGCCACAGCCGAAGGATCCGTAGCCCCGGTGATCGGAGTTGAACGGGTCCTTCGCTTCACTCAGGATGACAAGGCCTTCCGGCCGCCTCTCTATCCCCGCCGGGAGCGGGCCAGCGATTCAGCGGAACCCTCGATCGTCCCTTCGGCGAGCCGCGCCTCAAGCGTCGCGATCTTCGTCTCCAGGCGTATGATCCGCTCCTGCAGAGCCCGGATCGTCTCGCCCTCGGGATCTGGAAGGTGCTCAACCCGCTCGTGGATGTCCGTGTCGGGCGGGTGCGTCGCCACGACCCAACCGGGCACGCCCACGACGGTCGAGTTGGGCGGAACCGAGCGCAGGACCACTGAGCCGGATCCGATCTTGACGTTGTCTCCGATCTCGATGGCGCCGAGGACCTTCGCGCCAACACCAACGAGCACATTGTTTCCGATCGTCGGGTGCCGCTTACCCCGCTCCTTGCCGGTCCCTCCCAAGGTGACACCCTGGTACAGGGTGACATCGTCACCGATCTCCGTTGTCTCGCCGATCACGACACCCATTCCGTGGTCGATGAAGAACCGTTTGCCGATCTGGGCTCCCGGGTGGATCTCGATCCCCGTCAGGAATCGGGACACGTGCGAGAGCACCCGCGGCAGGACCGGGACACCCCACCGCCAGAGGCGATAGGTCACGCGGTGCATGAGAATCGCGTGGAAGCCCGGATACGCCAGGACCACTTCCAAGCCGTTCCGAGCGGCGGGATCCCGCTCGAACACCGCTCTGAAGTCCGCGCGAACGGTCTCCCCAATACTAAACATCCAGCGCCCCGTCCCAGATAACCCTGGCAAGCAGCAGGGTCCGCCACGTCACCGGTTGTCGGCCTCGCGCTCGACGAGCACCGTTACGTACGCGGCGATCGCGTCTTCGCGCCCCAGTGACCCCACGTACTCAGGCGAGGTCGCCTTCACGTTCACCGCGTCCAGCTCCACGCGCAACACCGAGGCAAGTTTCACACGCATCGCGTGCAGGTATGGCGCCAGGCGCGGCCGCTGTGCCACAACAGACGCGTCGAGGTTGCCGACTCTCCAGCCGCCCTCCATCAGCGACTCCACGACCTGACGCAGCAGCGAAAGGCTGTCGGCGCCGCGGTAGCGCTCGTCGGAGTCGGGGAACCACTGGCCGATGTCCCCACGGCCCGCAGCCCCGATCAGGGAATCCGCCACCGCGTGCGCAAGCACATCACCGTCCGAGTGTCCCTGGAGCCCGCGTGCGTGCGGGACGACAACCCCACCGAGCGTCAACGGCGGTCCCGCTACGAGCGGGTGGAGATCGTACCCAATACCGACTCGGATTGTCCCACTCATCGGGCCCGCTCCCGGGCTCGGGTGGACTGTAATTCAGGTGGGACCATCTCCTGTTTGGCGAGCATGCTGGCGATCAGTTTCGAGGCCAGCTCCATGTCCCCCGGCGTCGTGATTTTGATGTTACCATAGGCCCCCGAATAGACTCGGACGGACGTGCCCAGCCCCTCGACAAGGGACGCGTCGTCCGTCGCATCAGCGTCAGTGCGCTGGTGCGCACGCAGCAGAAGTGCGCGCCGGTACACCTGGGGTGTCTGCGTCGCCCACAGCCCCTCACGGTCCAACGTCTCTGCCACGACGTCGTTCCGAACCCGCTTGATCGTGTCGACGATCGGAACCGCCGCCACGGCCGCGCCCGTTTCCTGAGCAGCGGCGACCCCGCGGGCGATGAGATCGGGCGTCACCAGAGGGCGAGCACCATCGTGAACCACAACCCATTCAGCAGAGGCTGCGGCCTCGACGCCGGCCCGCACCGAGTCACGTCTCCGTTTGCCGCCAGCCACGACCGCCGTAGGAATCGCCAGGTCTTCCAGCAGGCGCCGCATGCGCGACTCCGCCTCGGTCGCCGCGACAACGATGAGCTGGCCGATGAGACCGGATTCCGCGAAGGTCCGGATCGACCACGCGATGACGGGCAGTCCATGGAGGTCCAGCCAGAGCTTGCCGGCTCCCATGCGAGTCGAGGCGCCGGCGGCGAGAATGATGCCAGCCACGAGATGGCCGTGCGTATCAGCGCCGACGTGCACTTCGCTGCCAGATCGGGCCGTGCGGCGAGCGTCCGACGCCGGCATGCGACGCCTCACGTGTACGCTCCGTTCGGGTCCGCCCTGCGACGCGCGAAGAACATACGCCCCGCGGCTGTCTGGAGGACGCGCGTCACGACGACGTCGACTGCGCTTCCCACGTACGGGCGCGCGTTGTCCACGACGACCATGGTGCCGTCGTCGAGAAAGCCCACTCCCTGCCCGTACTCCTTTCCTTCCTGGACAATTTGGATCGACAGCTCCTCGCCCTGCAGAACGGACGGCCGAACCGCATTCGCCAGCACATTCACGTTTAAGACTTCGACCCCCTGGAGCTGCGCCACGTGGTTGAGGTTGTAGTCATTGGTAAGGATCGGGCATGAGAGCGTCTTCGCAACCCGCACGAGCTTGGAGTCCACACCGACTGCGTGCTCCGCATCCATCTCAGAGATCTCGATCGCGCACGACGCATCCTTTTGCAGGCGGTTTAGGACCTCGAGACCGTGGCGCCCGCGGGCGCGTCGCTGTGCGTCAGCGGAGTCGGCCACGTGTTGAACCTCCTCGAGCACGAAGCGCGGAACCAGAAGCGTGGCACCGAGGAATCCGGTTCGGCCGATCTCAGCGATGCGGCCATCGATGATTGCTGACGAATCAACGAGGAGTACGCGCCCGTCCCCGCGCCCACCCGGCTCAGCTCGCTTGCTGACGAGTCCGAACAGGCTGAGGAGCGCCTGTTTGTGTGTGAGCATCGTGACGATGCCGAAGTATCCGAGTACCCCGCTGGCGACGATGGGCAGGACGTTGCCGACGAATCCAGGGAGGGCCGACAGGGGAAGCGCGAGCAACGTGCCGATGAGCAGGCCCAAGCCGAGCCCCACGCCGCTCGCCAGCACGTCGGTCGCCGACGCATGGTAAATCCGTTGCCGGACCCAGAAGAAGGGTCGTGTCGTCAGGGAGGGCGTAAGAAGATACGCGATCCCAAAGCTCACTGTGACAGCGAGATACACGAGCACGAGCTCGAGCTGCGTCATTTGCGCAAGGTCACGGAGGCCGGAGAGCGCCTGATAGGCGCTGAGCCCGCCGACCAGGCCGCCAACGACGCGCAAGACGAGTTCGACCTTCATGCCGATCTCAATTGTACGCCGACACGGATCGCCGCCTCCCTGACCGTGCTCGCCTGCGTGATTTCTATGCCACGGGTTGAGGCCACCGACCGCCCAGCACGGGGGGCGACAACGGCTCGGCGAAACCCAAGCGCGGCTGCCTCCCGGAGGCGGATCTCCATCTGAGCGACCGACCGAAGCTCACCACCGAGTCCCACCTCGCCGATCGCAACCGTCTCCGGGTCGAGCGGGATATCTCGGTGGGAAGAGAGGATCGCGAGGGCCGTCCCGAGGTCGGCCGCGGTCTCATCGACGCGCAGTCCCCCAACCACATTGACATGAATGTCGCAGTCGTGCAGGGGCGCCCCACCTCGCTTCGACAGAACCGCCGCAAGGAGTACCACGCGGTTGAAGTCAATGCCATTTGCGAGACGACGCGGCACCGACAGCGACGAACGGGTGACCAGCGCCTGAACCTCGACGAGCATTGGGCGACTGCCCTCCATCGTCACGACAATCGCCGACCCGCTGCCGCCGGCTACGCGATTCTCGAGAAAGACCGAGGACGGGTTGGCAACCTCCGCGAGACCCCGGTCACGCATCTCGAACACGCCGACCTCATTGGTCGCCCCGAACCGGTTCTTGACACCTCGCAACAGCCGGTACGCGTGGAGCCGCTCCCCCTCGAGATACAAGACCGCGTCGACCATGTGCTCCAGCACCTTCGGGCCGGCGATCGCGCCCTCCTTCGTCACATGCCCAATGAGCAGCACCGCAACGCCGCGCTCTTTGGCGGTCTGGTGGAGCCGAAGCGTGCACGCACGCAGCTGAGAGACGCTGCCCGGACCAGAGTCGGCGGCTGGGTCGTATACGCTCTGAATGGAGTCGACGACCAGCAATCCAGGCGGGTCGCGGTCGACGCTCTCGATGATCACGTTGACATCAGTTTCCGCACCCAGGGAGAGTCCCTCGGGATGGAGGCCCAGCCGCCGCGCGCGCATCGCGACCTGCGGGAGCGATTCCTCGCCAGTGACATACAGCACGTCGGTCCAAGGCTGCCCGTCGGATCTCGTCGCGTCCGATCCGCGCCCCCCAGCTCCGCCCCCCTTGCCCGTGGTCCTCGAGCTTCGGGCCATGGTCGCACGGGCAACGGCGTCCGCGATCTGTATCAGAAGCGTCGACTTTCCAACGCCTGGATCACCGCCGATTAAGACGACGGAGCCAGGAACGATCCCCCCACCGAGCACGCGGTCCCACTCGGCGATGCCCGACCGCAGACGCGGCAGCTCCTGGGTCTCGATGTCTCCGAGCCGGCGGGTCCTCAGGGAAGCCCCACCTCGGACCCGTGGCGGTCGCTCGGTCGAGGGAACGATGCTCTCCTCGAGCGTGTTCCATTGCCGGCAGACGGAGCACTGGCCCATCCATCCAGCGAAGCTCGCGCCGCAGGCCCGGCAAACGTATGCGGTTCTGGATTTCGCCATCGCGCGTCCCGATCGAAGGTGATGTATCCGCCGCGGTGCATAGAAAAGCGGGCCGGTCGAACACCGGCCCGCCCCTCCGTATTTTCACTCCACCGTGCGTCCCGCATCCCGTAGGCACACCACCGTGCGGGGTTTCGCCGTGGATTCCGTTTCGTCGAGCCGTCCCTCAGACCGCCTCGACGAGCGCCTCTTCTACCGTGGTGGTCATTACCAGTTCTCCATTCTGGACATCCACGTGCACGGTGTCGCCGCGGTGGAATCGGCCATCGAGGACGCCCTCCGCCAGCGGGTCCTCGATGTAATTCTGGATGGCGCGGCGCAGTGGCCGAGCGCCGAACATCTGGTCGAAGCCCTTCTCCACCAGGAAGTCCTTTACTGCGAGGGTCACATCCAGCTTCAGCTCCTGCTCCACCAGCTCGGTCCCGACCCGAATGAGCATCAGGTCGACGATCTGCCGAACCTGCGCCTTATCGAGGGCATGGAAGGCGACCGTTGCATCGATTCGGTTCAGGAACTCGGGCCGGAAGACTTTCTTCAGCTCGCCCAGCACGCGCTCCTTCATGCGCTCGTATTCGTTGACTCGCGCCGCCGACTCGTCGAGCGCGGTCGCGAACCCCATGCGCACGTCCTTGCGAATCGCCTCCGTCCCGATGTTGGACGTCATAATGACGATCGCGTTCCGGAAGTCCACCTTGCGGCCCTTCGCGTCGGTCAAGCGCCCGTCGTCCAGGATCTGGAGCAAGATGTTGAACACCTCCGGGTGAGCCTTCTCGATCTCGTCCAGCAGGATGACGGAGTAGCTTTTCCGGCGGACCGCCTCCGTCAGCTGACCGCCCTCCTCGTAGCCCACGTAGCCGGGCGGCGCACCGACCAACCGAGCGACCGAATGGCGCTCCATGAACTCGGACATATCGATCCGAATCAGCGACTCCTCGCTGCCGAACAGGAACTCCGCGAGGGCACGAGCCAACTCCGTCTTGCCGACGCCCGTCGGCCCGAGGAAGATGAACGAACCGATCGGCCGGCGCGGGTCCTTGAGCCCCGCGCGCGCCCGACGGACCGCTCGCGAGACGATCTGGATCGGCTCATCCTGGCCGATGACGCGACCGCGCAGCGCGTCCTCCATCCGGAGCAGACGGCTCGACTCCTCCTCGGCAATGCGCATCACTGGGATACCGGTCCACATGGAAACAACGTGGGCGATGTCCTCGCCCATGACCATTGGCCGCTCGGTGCTCTGCTGATTCTGCCAGCCGGCCTCGAGCTTCTCGATCTTCTCCCGCAGCTTGGCTTCACGGTCGCGGAGCTCGGCGGCCAGCTCGTACTGCTGGGCCCCGATGGCCGCGTCCTTCTCACTCTGGACAGATTCCAGCCCACGGAGCGCATCCTTCAGGGTCGGCGGGGCTGCAGCCCGCTGCATGCGAACACGTGACGCCGCCTCGTCGACCAGATCGATGGCTTTGTCCGGCAGAAATCGATCTGGGATGTACCGGGCGGCCAGCTCCGCCGCGGACTTGATGGCCTCATCGCCGATGAGCAGTCGGTGGTGCGCCTCGTACCGGTCCTTGACGCCGGCCAGGATCTGCACTGTTTCTTCGATCGTCGGCTCCTCGACCAGAACCGGCTGAAAGCGCCGCTCCAGCGCAGCGTCCTTCTCGATGTACTTCCGGTACTCGTCGAGGGTGGTCGCGCCGATGCACTGCAGCTCGCCGCGCGCCAACGAGGGCTTGAGGATGTTCGCCGCGTCAACGGCTCCCTCGGCTGCGCCGGCCCCGACGAGCGTGTGCAGCTCGTCGATGAATAAGACGCAGTTCCCGGAGCCGCGCACTTCCTCGATGATCTTCTTCAAACGCTCTTCGAACTCACCTCGGTACTTGGTACCGGCGACGAGCGAGCCAATGTCCAGCGTCAGGAGGCGCTTGCCCATCAGGGTTTCCGGCACCTCTCCGGATGCGATGCGCTGGGCAAGGCCCTCCACGATGGCCGTCTTGCCAACGCCCGGCTCACCCACCAGCGCAGGGTTGTTCTTCGTCCGGCGCGAGAGGATCTGGATCACGCGCTCGATCTCCGTCACGCGCCCGATGCACGGATCGAGCTTATTGGCACGCGCCGCAGAGGTGAGGTCCATGCCGAGCTGGTCTATGACCGGCGTCTTCGAGGAGTGCCTCGACTCCTGCTGCGAGTACGTCCCGGACTGGTTCAGCACATAGTTGACCTGCTGACGAACCTTGTCCAGACTGACGCCGAGGCTCTCCAGAACACCAGCGGCGATGCCCTCGCCCTCGCGGACGAGGCCGAGGAGCAGGTGCTCGGTGCCGATATAGCTGTGGTTCAGCCGCCGAGCCTCCTCGACAGAGAGCTCAATGACCTTCTTCGCACGAGGGGTCAGCCCGATGTCACCCGCGATTGTGCGCTCGCCGCGCCCGATGACGAACTCGACAGCGCTCCGCACCTTGTTCAGATCGACACCGAGGTTCGCCAGGACCTTCGCCGCTACGCCCTCGCCCTCACGAACCAGGCCAAGGAGCAGGTGCTCTGTCCCAATGTAGTTGTGGTTGAAGCGCTGCGCCTCCTCCTGAGCGAGCTGCAAGACCTTTCGGGCGCGTTCTGTAAATTTGTCAAAGCGTTCGGCCATCCGCTTGTCTCCGATTCCACGAGCTGTCGCTCTCTGGGCGTACCGTGGGTCCTGTGCACACCTGATTATACCCTCTCGGTGCCCGCACGTCTGCAACAAAACGAGCGCTCGTCGCCGCCCGGTCCTACGCTCCGCCGCGCCCCCCGCTCGACCCGCCAGGCCGGTCATCGAGCGACCCTCTCCACGAGATCCCGGTCTCCTCGTCCTCCTCGTTATCGATCTCCGGTTGGCCCATGCTCTCCTCGGAGGACTCCGCCTCGATCACCCGCGCCCCGCTCATCCAGTCGCCTGGCCCATGGGGGAGGTCGTCGCCTCCGTAGACCATCGGCAGGCCTGCCACCTCAGCTTCGGCCGCCTCCGCCCTGGCCTGTCTGAGGCTGAGCCCGAGGCGACGACGCTCGGGCTCGATCCGAATGATCTTGACCGGGACCAGCTCTCCCTCGTGTACAACGCTCTTTGGGTGCTGGATGCGTTCCTCCGACAGCTCGGAGATATGGATGAGGCCCTCGATCGCCGGCTCGACCTCGGCGAACGCGCCAAACGTCGCCAGCTTCGTCACTCGGGCCTCGACGATCTGCCCGACCTGATAGCGCTGGGTGATGTGCTTCCACGGCTCCTCTCCCAAGCGCTTCAGGCTGAGGGCGATCTTCTTCCGTTCCGGATCGACGCCGAGCACGAGGACCTCCACCTCATCCCCAACTCGGACGACGTGGCTCGGATGGCCGACCGGCGCCCACGAGAGCTCGGAGAGGTGGACAAGTCCGTCGGCACCACCGACATCGACGAAGGCGCCGAAGTCGGCGATGCTGGTCACCCTCCCCTTTCGCGTCTGCCCCTCGGCAAGCTCCTCGATCAGGCGATCGCGATCCCGAGCGCGGCGCTCCTGCTGGGCGGCTCGCTCAGACAGGATGAGGCGATTCCGACGCCGGTTGACCTCAATGACCTTGAGCGAAACCCGCCTCCCCTTCATGTACTCGAGGCGAGCCTCAATCGTTTCCTCGCCGGCGGTCGGCTGGCGGAGATCCACGATCTGTGAGAGGGGCACAAATCCGCGCAGGCCATCGACGTTGACGATCAGGCCGCCCCTGTTGAAGTCGACGACGTCGGCTTCGATCGACTCGCCAGTCTCCTGGAGTTGCTGAAGCCGACGCCAGCCGCGTTCGCTCTGGGCGCGCACGAGCGACAGGATGGCGTGACCCTCGCGGTTTTCCCGCTCAAGGACCATGGCGACGATCCGCTCGCCGACTCGGGCCGCGGCGGACAGCTCTCCAGGGGGGACGCCGGATTCGTGGGCAGGAACTATCGCCTCGGCCTTCGTCCCGATATCAACGAGGAGCTCGTCGCGCCCGACCTGGACGACGGTCCCCTCGATGACATCGCCCCGACGAATCGCGGGGAAGCCAGCAGGGGTCTCTTCCAGGAGCGTCTGCATCTCCTGATCGTCGTCGGACCCACTACGCGGTGGCGCATCCCGGCTCTGGGACGATTCGAGCTCGTCCATCGGTCTCCTCTACCGCCCACCTGGAGAGGAAGCTGCCCCCCCGCGCCTAAACGGCGCGGCGGTTCTCCATCGCCTGCGCCAGCGTCACTTCATCAGCGTATTCGAGGTCCCCGCCGACGGGGAGGCCACGCCCGATCCGGGTCACCTGCACACTGTGCGGTCGAAGGAGCTGCGCGAGGTACCCCGCGGTCGTGTCCCCCTCCACATTGGGGTTCGTCGCGAGGATCACCTCGTGAACATCTCCCCGTTTCATGCGCTCGAGCAGCGAAGCGATCTTCAGATCGTCCGGCCCGATCCCCTCCATCGGGGACAGCGCGCCGTGCAGGACGTGGTACAGACCACGATACCCCCGCGTACGCTCGAGTGCAAGTACGTCAAGAGGCTCCTCGACCACGCAAATCGTCGAGCGGTCGCGGTGCGGGTCGGTGCAGGTAGCGCAGGGATCGATCGCCGTGATGTTGAAGCACGAGGAGCAGAAGATCACGGCCTCCTTCATCCGCACGATGGCCTCGGCCAGCTCCCGCGCTGTCTCTGGCGGCGCACGGACCAGAAAGAACGCCAGGCGCTGCGCCGTCTTCGGCCCGATGCCCGGGAGGCGCGCGAAGGCCTCCACGAGTCGGACGACGGGCTGAATCGATCCTCGCACAGAACGCTCCGGTCAGAACAGTCCCGGGATCTTCATTCCGCCGGTCAGACCCGATAGCCGCTGGCCTGCTAGTGCCTGCGCCTGGCCCAGCGCGTCGTTCACCGCGGCGATGATCAGGTCCTGTAGCATCGGGACGTCGTTCGGGTCGACCGCAGCCGAGTCGATCTCCACCGACACAAGCTTGAGCTGTCCCGTCACCACCGCCTTGACCGCTCCGCCGCCGGCCGTCGCCTCCACGGTCTCGTTCGCGAGCTCCTCCTGGAGCTTCGCGATCCGGTTCTGCATCTGTCGCATGAGATTCGGATTCAACATCGAGTACCTCCAAACCGGCGGTCAGGATTCATTGGTGACCAACTGACCCCCGAATAGCATCGCGGCGTATTCTCCCAGGGAGCCGGGCCCTTCCTCGGCCGGGAGCACCCCAGGATCGCTCCGGTTGTCCAACCGAACGCGCAGTTCTCGGCCGAACTCCTCTGTGAGGATCGCTTCGATGGTCCTCCCGGTGGATGATGCCACCTGTTGCAGCTCCAGCGAGTCGAGCTTTCCGGTGAGGGTGACCACGCCGGCCTCGAGCGCCACGGGCGCAAGTCGGTCCAGCCGAAGCTTGTCCAGCAGGCTGCCCTGGAACCGGCTCCGGATCGCTGGCCAGCGGGCCTGGACATGCGCCAGCGTAAGTCCCGTTGACGCTGGTGGAGGGACCATTGCCGCCTCAGGCGTGCTGGAGGGGCGCGCCTCCTCGCCGCCTGCTCGCGCGGACGGCGGTTCATCCGGTGATGGCTCTCCGGCACTCCCGCTGTCCGAAAGCGGTTCGGCATGCGGGTGTGGAGCGCCGGGGGCAATGTCGGGATCGAGGGACCAATCTGACGTGGTTGCCAGCTCGAGCCGCACCAGGAGCTGGCTGTCGTCCAAGGTCGCGGACACGATCTCGCTATACGCCCGAAGGAGTGACGCGATCCTCATGGGAGCGAGCCGTCCCGCCACGTCCCGAAGCCATTCGTGCTCCTCCGCAGGGAGGTCCGCCGTCAGCGCGGTCCCAGCACCCGCGCGCATCAGCAGCGCCCCGCGCAGGTCGAAGAGCACCTCATCAGCAAACTGACGGAGGTCCGCACCCTCCTGGGCGATGTCCTCGAGAACCTCCAAGGCCCGACGCGAGTCGCCAACAGCGAGTGCGTCGACGTACGCGCGAAGCGCGTCGCCACGCACCAGCCCGAGCACCTGGAGCGCGGCCTCCAGCGTGACGATGGGCCCGGCGAATGCCGCGACCTGCTCGAGCATCGCCAGAGCGTCTCGCAGTCCTCCGCGCGCGAGGCGCGCGATACGTTCCGCGACTCCGCCCTCCAGCGCGATCCCCTCCTGCTCCGCCACGAGCGCCAGATGGGGGGCGATGCGTGACTGCGGGATCCGACCCAAGTCGAACCGTTGGCAGCGCGACGCGATCGTTGGGGGAACTTTGTGGGCAGCGGTTGTGGCGAGGACGAACACGGTGTGCGGCGGCGGCTCCTCGAGCGTCTTGAGAAACGCATCCCACGCAGGCTGGGTGAGCTGGTGCGCTTCATCAACGATGTAGACCTTCGTCCGCGCCTGCGTCGGCGCAAAGCGGACACGTTCCCGCAGCGCCCGCATATCGTCGATGCCCCGGTTCGACGCGGCGTCGATTTCGATCAGATCCATCGAGCGCCCGGCGTCGGCATCCCGACACTCCGCGCATGCGCCGCACGGCTCGCCGTCCGCGGGCTGCTGGCAGTTGAGGGCCTTATAGAGGATGCGTGCGAGGGTGGTCTTCCCCGTGCCACGTGGCCCGCAGAGCAGATACGCGTGGGCGACGCTTCCCCGCGCCACCGCGTTCCGAAGCGTTCGTGTGACAGCGTCCTGGCTCACGACCTGAGAGAAGGTTCGCGGGCGCCACCGAAGGTACAGCGCGCGCTCATGACCCGCATGCGAGGCCTGGTCGCCGCTCATGTGCGGTATCCGTTGAGTGTCTCGGCGACATGCCGCACGAACTCAACAGCGCGCAGGCGCCGCTCGAGCACGAACTCGAGGTGCCGGCGCAGCCAGCGCTCGGAGTCCAGCGAGACGGCAGCGGGGGTCCGAATCGTGATGCCGCGCACCGACTGCGTCCGCTGCAGGTATCGGAGCACCTTCAACGTGTCGTCCGCGATGGGGCTGGTCGAGGGTTCCTGCGCCGCACACTGGGGACAGAAGATCCCGCCAAGTGCCACGCTGTACCCGTTGTCTCCGGGCCGGATCTCAGTGGCACACGACAGGCACGACGTGAGTTGCGGTCGAAACCCCACGGCGTCGAGCAGGTGGAGCTCGAAATGCCGTGCGATCACATCAGCAGCGATGACGACCTCGGCCAGGGCGGCGAGCGCGTCGCGGAGCAGGATGAAGACGCCTCGGTGCGGGTCCCAGTCCTGCAGGAATGCATCGACGAGCTCGGCGAGGTGGTACGCGTAGGATGACTTCTGGAGATCCTCCCGAACCTCGCGGAACGGCTCAATCGTCGAGGCCTGTGTCGTAAGGTGGAGGTCGCGTCCGCGCGCGATCATGACGTGGGAGTGGGCGAACAACTCGAGGTGGCCGGCCATCCGGCTCGTGGAACGCCGCACGCCCTTCGCCAGCAGGCGCATCTTCCCGTGCTCAGGGGTGAAGACCGTGATGATTCGGTCAACCTCCCCGAAATCCATCCGCTTGAGGGTGATCGCTTCAGCAGCGTACACGCGCGTGCGCTGAGCCAGCATCTAGCGCAGCCCCTCTAGCAGCTCGACGGTCACGATACCCGCCTCGACGTCGATCTCACGGATGACATCCTGAATTGCCGGCACGAGGATCTCCCGCGTGTCACCCCGCACCACATACACGTCGTTGCTGCCCGTCTGCAGGATCTCGACCACCTCTCCCAGCTCCTCGCGCTGGGTAGAGCGCACTTTGAGGCCGATGATCTCGTGCCAGTAGTAGCTCCCCTCGGGGAGGGGGGCCGCGTCCCCCTCGGGGATATACAGGGTCTCGCCCCGAAGGCTCTCGGCCTGTTGCCGGGAGTCAACGCCCGCCATTTTCACAATGATACCGTGCCCGCCAAAGCGAGCGCGCTCAAGCACATGCGGAACGCGGCGCTCGCCCACCAGGAGGTCCTTCCTTCGAGGGAGCCGCTCCGGGAAGTCGGTGAGGATATCACACCGGACCTCGCCCCGAACCCCGTGCGGAGCGGTCACCCGGGCGACGGCGAGAAATGCCTCTGCTGTGTGGGGCCCGGACAAGGGGCGCATCTCAACGGCGAGCGCAATTATGTGACAAGGAGCAGTCGCAGGGCCGTGGTCAGAGCGAGCCCGAGCAATCTCATTCGACTTCCAGGACGATGCGCGCGCCCTGACGTGCCGCCGCCGCGCGGAGTAGCGAGCGGATCGACCGGATAATCCGGCCTTCTCGGCCGATGACACGACCGACTTCGTCGGACGGGAGCTTGAGCGTGTATACGACCACGTTCCCCTCGACCGACTCCGTCAGATGAATGTCATCGTCGGACCGCACGAGCATGCGAGCGACGTATTCGATGAACTCGCGCGTACCGCTAGTCGGAAGCGGGCTCGCCGCCATCCGCGTTTCCTCTCGCCGTTGATTCCGCCAGCTCCAGTACGCCGGCACTGCGCAGGAGCCGCTGGACGGTATCCGAGGGCTGGACGCCCCTGCTCAGCCAGCGCAGCGCCTTGTCGGGGTCGATCCGGATGGTGGCAGGCTCAGTGAGCGGGTTGTAGAAGCCGACGATGTCGATGAACGGGCCGTCGCGCCGAGACCGCGCCTCGGCGATGACGACGCGATAGTGTGGTTGTTTCTTCGCGCCGGTGCGGCGCAACCTCATCCGCAGCATGCCCTGGAGTGCTCCCTGGAGACGCGCATCACCCGAGTGAGACGGATGGCGCGTCGAATCATATCGATCAAGCGAGATTATAGCCGCAACGCTCCTCCGAAGGCCGTGCACTCGCGGTACAATCAGTCGGCGCAGGGAGCCTCGCTCCTACCACCCGGAGCCAACCCGAGGGAATCGTGCCCAGGACATTCGCCATCGCCATAGTTCGCGGCATTCCCATTCGCGTGCACGTCTCCGCCATGATCTCATTTTCGCTCCTCGTGTTACTGCTCGCCTCGATCCTCTTGCCCACCGTGCTCCCCCAGGAACGTGCCCCGACCTACTGGTCCGTGAGCTTCATCTCCGTACTGTTCCTCTTCCTGTCCACGGTCGCCCACGAGCTGGGCCACTCGCTCGTCGCCAGCGCGCGCGGTGTTCCTGTGGACTCCATTACCCTGTTCATGTTCGGGGGCACATCGAACATTCATATCGAGCACGAAAAGCCTATCGACGAATTCCTGATCTCCGTGTCGGGCCCCGGCGTCAGTCTCCTCGCGGCCACTCTGGCAGCAGTCGCCCGCTTGACGATCCCTAACCAAAGCGAGCCCCTCACCCTCTTTCTGGACACGGTGTTTCTGCTCAACACGTGGCTCGCCATCTTCAACCTGCTCCCAACCCTCCCACTTGACGGTGGGCGCGCCATTCGGGGGTTCATGTGGCACTGGACCGGCGACTACCGTCGGGCGACCCGCTTCGCGAGCATCGTGGGCCAGGGGCTGGCCGCGGTCGTTCTCGCAGGCGGGGTCATCCTGTTCCTCGTCTCCCTCGACATTGAGCGAGCGCTCGTTCCGTCGGTGCTCGGATACGATACTCGACTCGTTGCTCTCGTCCTGATGCTGGTCGCGTGGTACATCAACAGTAGCGCACGCAACGCGTACCGACAGGTTATGCTGCAAGGTCGGTTCGAGGGGATCACCGTGTCGCAGGTCATGGACACCGAGCCTTCCGCGGTCAACGCGTGGACCAGCCTGGACGAGATCGTTACGCAGTACTTCCTGCAACGGAGCGAGCGGGCAGTTCCTGTCGTGCGCGAGAGGGACATCCTTGTCGGGCTCGTCGCCTATCGCGACGTGCGATCAGTGCCGCGTTCCGAGTGGGGGGCACGGGCGGCCGGCGAGGTGATGACTCCGGCCGCGAATCTCGTCACGGTGGGACCGGACGACGGTGTGGAAAGCGCCATCCGGCACATGGCTGAGCGGCACTTGAACCAGCTGCCGGTCGTGGACGACGGACGCCTGGTGGGGATGATCGCCAGGGTCAACGTCCTGCGCTTCGCGGACTGGAAGGAGCAATGAGTCCATCTATTCGAGGTACTCTTTCAGCTGTCTGCGCAGCTCAGGCTGGCGCAGCTTGTGAAGCGCCTCCGCCTCGATCTGCCGGACGCGCTCTCGACTCACGCCCAGCGCTTGACCGATCTCGCCGAGCGTGCACTCGCGGCCGTCGATCAGGCCGAACCGCATTCTGAGGACGATTCGCTCCCGGTCCGAGAGCTGCTGGAAAGCACACTCAACCTGGTAGCGGAGCATGGCCTGGTCCGCGGCATCCGGGGGTGCATACGCCGCCTTGTCGGCGATGAAGTCTCCGAGGGCGGCTGCGTCATCCTCGCCAACGGGCGTCTCGAGCGACATCGGCTGCCGCGCCGCCCGGATGATCTGACGCACGCGGTCCGGAGTCGTGTGCATCGCGCTCGCGATCTCGTCGGCGGTCGGGTCACGGCCGTTGACCTGCTGGAGCTCGCGCGATCGCCGATACAGCTCACCGATGAGCTCGATCATGTGGACGGGAACTCGGATGGTGCGCGCCTGATCGGCCACTGCCCTGGTGACGGCCTGTCGGATCCACCAGTAGGCGTAGGTGCTGAACCGATACCCCTTCGTGTAGTCGAACTTCTCGACGGCGCGAGAGAGCCCGATGTTCCCTTCCTGAATCAGGTCTTGGAGGGGGAGTCCACGGCCCATGTACTTCCGGGCGACGCTGACCACAAGGCGCAAGTTCGCCTCGGTCAGCTTTCGCCTGGCATCGTCGCCTTCGCGGGCGAGATGCCGGAGGGAGCCCGTGGGGTCGGGTTCTCCGTCCGCCGGCTGACCCAGCTCGTCCTGGGCGATACGACCCTGCTCGATCGCCTGGGCGTACTCGACCTCCTGGCCGGCCGTGAGGAGCTTGACGCGGCTGATATCGCGCAGATAGATTGCGGCCGGCGTCTGGCCGGCGAAGTCATCCTCGCCTGGGGCCTCGTCTGGATCTGCCCGACGGACGTGGAACCCATCGTCGGAATCCTCGAGCAGGGCCCGATCGGGAAAGGCCGAAAGATCACCCCGGAGGAGGACGGAATCCTCAGCGGGGTCATCCTGGGGAATGAGCACCATTGCTCTCGTCCGGCCAGGCTCGGACCCGAGCCGAGCGTGGCGATCGAAGTCTCGCCCTTCTGGGGGTGCCCTTGGCACATGTCCCGAGCGTCAGGCGACCACGGTGGCATCAAGGTGACGGACAGCGGGAACAACCGCTCAGGGAAGCGCGGCTCCGCTTGGACGTGGGTGATTCCCGGGCACGGAGCCTACAGACGGCAGGTACGTCGTGAGTATAGCAGACCGCCGGTCACTGGAAGAGTCTCGCCATGTGCTTCGGGACCTTCCCGCCAGCCATCGCCTTCATCATCTGCAGCGCCTGGCGGAACTGGTTGAGGAGCTGGTTCACATCCGCAACGCTCGAACCACTACCTCGCGCGATCCGGCGCCGACGGCTGCCACCGATGATCTCCGGGTGATGGCGCTCTTCCGGGGTCATCGACAGGATGACCGCCTCCATGCGCTTGAGGCTCTGGTCGGCCGCCGACTGGTCGGTGTCGCGCATCGCGCGCGATAGGCCCGGGATCATCTGCATGATCTGGGTCAGGGGACCCATGCGCTTGACCTGCCGCATCTGATCGAGGAAGTCCTCGAGGTCGAACCGCGCGGAACGCAGCTTCCTCTGAAGCTCCGCCGCGCGCTCCTCGTCGATGGATTCCTGCGCGCGTTCGATCAGCGATAGCACGTCGCCCATTCCGAGGATGCGGGACGTGAGGCGGTCGGGATGGAAGAGCTCCAGTGCGTCCGGGCGCTCCCCCACACCGATAAGCTTGATGGGCACGCCCGTAACGTCCCGCATAGATAGCGCAGCGCCACCTCGGGCGTCGCCGTCGAGCTTCGTGAGGACCAGCCCGGTGATTCCGACACGTTGCTGGAACTCCTCCGCCACCTTCACCGCGTCCTGCCCGGTCATGGCATCGGCGACCAGCAAGATCTCCGAGGGGTTGGTGCGCTGGCGGATTTCCGCGACCTCCGCCATGAGCTGCTCGTCGATGTGCAGCCGCCCGGCGGTGTCGAAGATGACGTGTGTCTGGCCAGCGCTCCGGGCCTCAGCCACCGCGTCCCGGCACAGCGCGGCGGGCGCCACGCCCGGACGCGCGAACACCGGGATGTCGAGCTGCCGTCCGAGCATCTCGAGCTGCGTCACCGCCGCCGGCCGATACGGGTCCGCCGCGACGAGCAGGGGCCGCTGCCCCTGCTTGCGGAGATGCAGGGCGAGCTTGGCGGCGGTGGTCGTCTTGCCCGAGCCCTGCAGTCCGAGCAGCATGATGGCCGTTGGGGGCGAAGGAGCGGTGGCGAGACGCCCGGCCTCGCCGAGCAGCGCCATGAGCTCCTCGTGGACAATCTTGACGACCTGCTGCGTAGGGGTCAGGCTCTGAAGCACCTCCACGCCAACGGCGCGGCCACGCACTTTGTCCAAGAACGATCGGACGACGCGAAAATTGACGTCGGCCTCGAGGAGCGCCAGTCGGACCTCTCGCAGCGCCCGGTCGACATCCTGCTCGTTCAGCTTGCCCTTGCGGCCAAGCTGGTCAAAGACGCGCTGAAGCTTGTCAGACAGTGCGTCAAACAATGATCAATCTCCTTGAGCTATCAGTTCCCCGGCAGGTCGTCCGGCGCCTCGAGCGCGAACAGGGCAGCAACAAACGCCTCCGAGTCAAACTCGGCAAGATCGCCGACCTTCTCCCCCGTGCCGACGAAGCACACCGGCGCCCCCAGCTCCCGGACCACCGAGAAGACCATGCCGCCTCGTGCCGTTCCGTCAAGTTTCGTGACGACGATCGCGTCGGTGCCGATGGCGCTCGCGAACGAGCGGGCCTGGACGACCGCGTTCTGGCCAGTCGCCGCGTCGAGCACAAGAATCACACGCCCAACGACGCCCTGCCGATCCACGATTCGGCGAATCTTGCGCAGCTCCTCCATCAGGTTCGTCTTCGTGTGCAGGCGACCGGCCGTGTCCACCACAACCACGTCGAAGCCCCGCGCGCGAGCGGCCGCGATGGCGTCAAACACAATGGCTCCCGGATCACCGCCTCGCTGGGCAGCGACGCATGGGAGTCCGACGCGGTCCGCCCAGATGGCGAGCTGCTCGGTCCCGGCCGCGCGAAATGTGTCCCCCGCCGCGAGCAGCACGCGCCGACCCGACCGGCTCCAATGGTGTCCCAGCTTGGCCACCGTCGTCGTCTTCCCGACGCCGTTGACCCCCACCGTGAGGACGACCGTCAGGTCTGACGGCAGAAGAGGTTCCCTGCCGTCAGGCGGGCGCAGGAGACCGGCCAGCTCCTCCTGGAGCCCGCGGCTCAGCTCCTTACCAGTGCCAAACTCGCCGGCGGCGTGCCGAGCTCTGAGGCGCTCGAGCAGGCGCTCGGTCGTGTCCACGCCCACATCGGCTGCGATCAGCGTCTCCTCCAGCTCGCCCCAGAGGTCATCCGTGATCTCACTCCGAGGCAAGAGCGCGGCGAGGCGGCCGAAAAAGGACGAACGGGTCTTCCGCACCCCCTCGTCCAGCCGCTCATCGCGGCGTAAGAATCGTCGAAACATCTGTTTTTATTCCTGCGTGACAGCCCCATTCGGCGGGCACGACATCATACACGTCTCATCTTTGATTCCGTTGAGAAGTTCAATTCGGCAGCGTGATCGCCACAACCTGCGACACCGCGCCGGGCGTCATGGTCACGCCGTAGAGAGCGTTCGCCATCTCTATGGTGGTTCGGTTGTGGGTCACGAGGATGAACTGGGTGAGCTGCGCCATTTCGCGGACGGTCGCCACGAAGCGATGCACGTTGGCCTCATCGAGCGCGGCGTCCACCTCGTCTAGCATACAGAACGGACTGGGCTTCGCGCCGATGAGCGCCAGAAGCAGGGCGGCCCCTGCGAGGGCCCGCTCACCTCCTGAGAGGGCCGCGAGCCGGTGGAGACGTTTGCCCGGCGGCTGCGCGACGATGTCGATACCGCACTGGGGGCTCTCCGGCTCTCCCGAAAGCATCAGCTCCGCGTCGCCGCCCCGAAAAAGGTGACGGAACTGCTCCCGAAAACGGGTGCTCACCTCGCCAAATGTCGCCATGAACTGCGTCTGCATCCGCTCGCGGAGCTCCGACATGCGCGCGCGAATGGCCGATTCCGTCCGGGCGAGATCGTCGAGCTGGGTCGCCATGTGCTGATACCGGTCGCGCAGCGCTGCGTGCTCCGCGAGGACACTGGAGTCGACGTGGCCAACGTCCCGAAACGCGCGCTGGGCCCGCACGAGGCGCCGGTGCAGTGCGTCAGCGGCGCTGTCCGTCGGTTCGTGTTGGAACTCCACCTGAGCCTGCGGGTCGTGTGCTCCGGACCGGTCATGGCCGACGAGATCGACTGGACGGACAGCGAGGGACTCAGCGATGGACCTCATCTCGACATCGAGCCGATCGAGCATGCCCTGTACATGCTCGTGATCACCTCCGACCCGCGCCTCATCCGCACGCAGGTCGGCCAGTGCCGACTGGGCGTCCCGACGCTCTCGCTCCAGCACGGCGGCGGACGCGTCCACATCGGCGATGGCGGATTCTGCAGCGGATGCCTGCACCGCGAGACCCTCCGCCTGCGCTTCGGCAGCTCGAAGGTGCTGATCGAGCGACGCCCCTCGCTCGGCCAGCGTCCGGAGATCCCGCTCAAGCAGCGCCTCCTTTTCGCGAAGGGCCCGCTCAGTCTCCGTTAGGCGGTCGATCTCACGCTGATCCCGCTCGACGATCTCCCGGAGCCAAGCCAACTGAGCGTCGACGCGAGCCTGCTCCAGCGTCGACGCTCGATGTTCCTCCTCCGCGCGCGCCCGTTCTTCCTCCGCTGCCTTCAGGTCGGCGGTATGGGAGCGCAGGACCTCTTCGATCGGTGCCATCTCAGCCCGCAGCCGCGCCTGCTGGTCAGCAATGACCCGAATCTGCTCTGGATCCGACGCCGTCGCATGAGCGGCCGCAAGGTGCCTCAGCTGCTCGTCGTCCCGACGCAGCTCGCCCTGCAACATCGCCAGTCGTTCTGCCGCTGCGCTAGCCGCGACGAACGCCCTCTGCACCTCCGCTTCTCGGTCAGCGAGCGCCGCCAGGACCTCGGCCTCCGAACCCCTCGCCCCGGCGAGGCGGGTCTCCGCCTGCTTCGCCCGGTCCTCGGCCTCGACGATCTCGTCCGCAACGCACGACCGGCGGGCACGGACCTCGATCACCTGAGCGTCGGCGGGGTCAGGTCCGAAGACGCGCTCACCGTTGGATCGGAGGCACTGGCCGTCGAGAGTTGCGACCTGGAACGGGAGCTCGCTCGTTCCGCGCGCCGTCAGCGCCCTCGCGGCCTGGCGGGCGTCCTTCAACGTGTCCACGATGATCGTGGTTCCCAGGTAACGGCCGGCCAGGTCGGCGTCGTCAGGAGCTTCAAGGATGTCCACCGCCAGCTCGTACGTGACGCTGCCGCGGAGCAATCCGTCAACCCACCGGCGAAATGCAATCAGCTCGGAATCCAGCGACGGGCGGCTCTCGGGCACGAGGACCCAGGGAGTCCTCCGATCGTCGTGCTGCGCGGCTCCTCGTCGATCGGAGCCCGGGGATCGGGAGTCTGGATGCTCTGGGTCCGCGAACCATGCGGTCGGAGCAGCGTCGACCACGTGATAGCGGGCCGCCGGGCCAAGTGCGGTAGCCAGAGCGCGTTCGTAGCGGCCGGGCACGCGGAAGCGCGTGAGCAGGGAGGAGGGCTGAGCGCTGAGCGCCGAATGGGCGGCGAGCGACGCGTCCAGCGCTCGTGCCTCGCCGATCAAGCTGTCCAAGGCTCGTTGCACATAGGTGAAGCTCCCTTCGGCATCGCGGGCGTCCCGGCGCGCGCGTTCGGCGGCCAACCGGGCCTCGGCCAGCTTCCTATCAGCGGAAGTGGCACGCAGCGCCGCAGCGTCCGCTTC
>WHTR01000050.1 GCA_009377635.1 Chloroflexota bacterium | reverse complement strand
GGACGGGCGCTGATGGAGCTGGGTCGGTTCGACGAGGCACGAGAAGCCTACAACCACACGTTGCGGGTCGATCCGACGAACACCATCGCACAGAAGAATCTGCAGCGTCTCGACAAGCTGATGGCCGAGAGCATCGCGGTGGACACGCCGACCGTGCTCGATCCGAATCTCTTCATCGCCGAGACTGGCCGGGCGACGACGACTACCCTCGTTCAGCCAGCAACTCCCGAGCTGCTCGCCAAGATGCACGCCGGCGACCCCGTGAATCTGGAAGTGCAGGAGAATGGCGTTTCGGTCACGGGCCCGGCGGGCGAGGCACTGGGGAGAATCGAACCGAAGCTGCGCCAGCGTCTCATACGGCTGGTCGGGATGGGCAATCAATACGCGGCGCACGTGACGGCCGTCGATGGCGAATCAATCAAGATCATCGTCCGGGAGACGCGTCGCGATCCCTCCATGGGCAACCGACCCTCCTTCCCGGCGACCGGAGACACGTTCCGCGGCTACGTGCGCGACTCGCTGCTCCGGTACGACGAGGAGGAAGATGATCTGGACCTCGACGAGGTCGAGCGTGAGCGGGAGCCCGGAGCGGCCGGTGAGGACCTGCTGCTGAGCGACCTGCCTGGGGAGAGTCCAGAAGAGGACGACGAGACCTCGTGATCTCGCTTCGACCTTTCGCCAACGGCAGTCCCCGGTGCCTCAGACTTCATCGTCTCGGCAGGGGTCTGTTCGAGCGTCCTTACGTCCGCGCCGTCGTCACCGCCTCTGCCCACGGGTTCCAGTTGGGCCGAATCTCCTGGCTGATAGCCCGAAAGTCCTGCCGCAGCTCCTCGACGGTTGCCCGACCCCAGAACCAGTACCCGTTGTAGATCTTGTAGATCGTGAGGTCGGGGTAGAGGATGAAGTCGGTCGGGACGTGAGGTCGGTGACGCTGATCGCTGACCTCTCGGAGGTCCAGCTCGTCCTGATACACGCGGTCGGCATCGGACAGGAAGGGGAACGTTGCGCCGAGCCCGGCACGGAACGCTGCGTTCACGTCGACCGGATCGACACTGACAACGACGACCTTCGTGTAGGCGACGGCCAATTCTTTCTGGAGCTCAGTAAGGAGGCGCAACTGCACCTGACACTTCGGTCACCAATAGCCGCGATAGAAGATCACGGCGAGGGGATCCTTTCCGCCGTTGATGTCCGAAAGGTGCGTAGACAGGCCCGTGTGATCGGGGAGCTCGATGTCCGGGAACCTTGCGCCGGGGACGAGATCAGCCCGCATGCGAATCCTCCTGTGCCTCATGGCCTGGTCAGAGCGTAGAACGAGTGCATCCTTCACAATAGGGCCGAGACACCGCCTCGGCCGCGGAGCGGTCGACGGGATTCGAACCCGCACTATCCAGCTTGGGAAGCTGGCGTGTTGCCGTTACACCACGACCGCACGGCTGCGCCATTATACTCCACGCGTCCCACGAGTGAGAATCAGTCGAAGTCATCGAGTCGAGGCTAGGGGATGATGAGGGCCTGGTTGACGCTTATGACCGAATTTTCAAGCTTATTGATTGCCTGAAGGGCCTCAACGGACACATTCTGGCGAACCGCGATGGAGGAAAGCGTATCCCCCAGTGCAACCTTATACGTTGGCACGACCGGCTTGGTGGTGAACCGAAGGCCCTCGCTGGTCGATGGTTCAGCGACGGCTGGCTCTGCGGGCCCGACCGACGCGGGCTCGGACGCGACGTTGGGCGCTTCTGCAGCGGGAGGGGCGACGGGGTGGATCTCGACGGGAGGCGCCTGCGCGATCTCGGTGGCCATCAAGTGACTCGTGGACCAGCGGAGCGCGAGGCCCAGAGCGACAATTCCCAGAAGCAGGGCAACCACCAGCGCTGTCGGCGCCCACCGCCGGAGGGCGGACGGTCGGCGCCGACGGCGGGCGGAGGAGCGGGAAGACGCGTGGGACGTGCGCGTGGCGGGGCGCTCTGCGGGGTGGGTCAGCTCGTCGCTTCGTATCGTGGATGCCGTGTTGGGCCAGGAGAGGATCCTGCCAGCGGGCTCTCGCCGATCGAGGCGAGCTGCCCGGCGCGGCCTCCGCCTCTTCGCCCGCTCAAGGGCGATCACGTTCTCGTATGCCGTGCCGCCCCAGGGCCGCTGGGCAACCTGTTCCTGCGACAAGCTGATGGTCATCGCCTCCCTGTCACAATTGCGCGCGTATTATGGCATGCGCTAGATCAAAAGCCAAGCTCAAAATTGCGATTCGGCGGCTAACCAATCTGTCACATCCGCGGCACAAGTCGACGGCATCCGGCGCGGTGTGTCGGGGTCGGCGTGCCAGCAGAGGGCGGCCGACCGCGGTTGCCGGGACGGGGGAACGATCCCTGTGTGAGGGACCGCATCCTTCGTCGAGACGCATGCAGGACGGATGTTCACGCCGGTGGAGAGCCCGCCGCGCTCCTGATGGCGTCGATCACCGCGTCGCCCATCGCCTGCGTGCCGATCGCCCGCTGGCCCTGGGCGATATCCGCGGTGCGTAAGCCGTCCTGCAGGACTTGTTCGACCGCGTGTTCGACGACAGTGGCCTCGCGGTCGGCCCCGATGGAATAGCGCAGCAGGAGAGCTGCGCTGAGAATTGTGCCGAGCGGATTGGCGATGCCCTGGCCGGCGATGTCCGGCGCGGATCCGTGGATCGGCTCGTACATGCCGAGCCGCCCAGATCCGAGGCTCGCTGACGGGAGCATTCCCATTGACCCCCCGATCACAGCCGCCTCGTCCGTCAGAATGTCGCCAAAGGTGTTCTCGGTCACGACTACGTCGAATTCCTGCGGCCGAACGACCAGCCGCATCGCGCACGTATCGACCAGCACGTGCTCGACCTGCACGTCTGGATGCTCGGCGGAGAGCCGGGTAGCGACCTGCCGCCACAGGCGCCCGGTCGCGAGCACGTTCGCCTTGTCGACCGACGCAAGCTTCCGCCGCCGCGAGCGGGCCAGGTCGAACCCGTATCGCAGGACGCGCTCGATCTCAGCCTCGCTGTAGGAGCACGTGTCGACAGCGCGCCCACCTCGGGGTGTGTTCCACACGCGCTTGGGCCTCCCGAAGTACATCCCACCCGTCAGCTCCCGCACCACGATGAAGTCGACCGCGCTGAGGTCGGCCTTCAGCGGCGACGCGCCGGCGAGGGGACCGAACACGCGCACCGGCCGCAGGTTGGCGAACACGCCCAGCCCCTTCCGAAGCGCCAGGAGCCCGTCCTCAGGGCGCGTGGGCGCGGTCGGATCGTCCCATTTCGGACCGCCGACCGCGCCGAAGAGGACCGCCGAGGCGCGCCGAGCGCGCTGCAAGCTCTCGTCGAGCAGCGCGACCCCGTGCGAATCGATGCAGTTGCCACCGACCGGCTCGGATCGGAACTCGAAGCGATGGTTGAAGAGCGTCGCCACGGTCTCCAGGACCCGCACGGCCTCGCCCGTCACCTCTGGCCCGATGCCGTCGCCCGCCATGACCACGATGTCGTGGCGCTCAGCCACCGGGCCGCTCCGCGGCCAGCTTCTCGCGCGTGAAGGGAACGAGCCCTCCCGCGTCTAGGACGTCGAGCATGAACTGTGGATACGGCGCGCTCTGATGGACGGCGCCGGTTCGTGTGTTGGTCACCGTGCCCGCAGCGAGATCGATCTCGAGGACGTCGCCCTCCTGTGCCGTGTCGTAGGCGGACGGGCACTCGATCGCCGGGAGGCCGACGTTGATGCTGTTGCGGAGAAAGATGCGGGCGAACGATCGCGCGACCACAGCGGCACACCCGACCCCCTTCAGCGCGATGGGAGCGTGCTCGCGGGATGACCCGCATCCGAAGAGGTTTCCGGCCAGGATGACGTCGCCTGGCTGCACCTTCGAGACGAAGCTCGGATCCAGATCCTCGAGGCAATGCTTCCCGAGCTCGTTCTCATCCGTGAGGGTGAGGTACCGAGCAGGAATGATGACGTCGGTGTCGATATCGTCGCCGTATTTCCAAACACGCCCTTGGATGTTCATTACACGCCTCGGATGTTCATTGGCCTACCTTGTGGTTCTTATGCCGTGACCGACTCATGGAGGAGTGCCTCGGCGTCCTCGACCGAGGGGATGCGCCCCAGAATCGCGGCCGTCGCTGCCATCGCTGGATTCGTGAGGTACACCTCGGCCGACCGGTGGCCCATGCGCCCCGGGAAGTTCCGATTGCTGGTGCTCACCGCTCGCTCGCCTGGCGCCAGGACCCCCAGGGAGCCGCCGAGGCATGGACCGCATGTGCCGGCGGCGACGGCTGCGCCCGCCTCCGCAAAGACTTCGATGAGTCCCTCTTTCAGTGCCTCGACGTAGATCTGCTGCGTAGCGGGGATGACGACGGCCCGGACGCGGGGATGCACCTGGCGTCCGCGCATGATCTGAGCCGCCGTGCGAATATCGGGAAGCCACCCGTTGGTGCACGATCCGATGAAGACCTGGTCGATCTCGATACCCGCCTTGTCCGCGATGTCGCTCACGTTGGACGGCAGGAACGGAGCCGCCACCTGTGGCTCCATCCCACTCACATCGATCTCGACGACGCGGGCGTACGCGGCGTCGGGGTCTGGCTCATAGGAGGAGAATGCGCGCTTCACACGCGGCCCGACGAACTCCAGGGTCTTCTCGTCGACGAAGAAGAGCCCGCACTTCGCTTGAGCCTCGGTCGTCATGTTGGCCATGGTGAAGCGCTCGTAGATCGTGAGGTCCCGAAGAGCCTCTCCGTGGAACTCGATCGCCTGGTAGTTGGCACCTTCCACGCCGATCTCGCCGATCAGACGGAGGATGAAGTCCTTGCCGGTCACCCAGGCCTTCCGTTTGCCCGTGAACACTGCCTTGATGCTCGGTGGCACCTTCAACCAGGTCTTGCCCGTCGCCATGGCGATGGCGCAGTCGGTGCTCCCGAACCCGGAGGCAAGCGACTGGATCGCTCCGTACGTGTTCGTGTGCGAGTCAGCTCCCAGGACGATCTCGCCGGGGGCGACGATGCCCTCCTGCGGCAGGAGCGCATGCTCGATCCCACCCTTGCCGGGCTCGAAGAAATGCGTGATCTCCTGCTCGCGCGCAAACTCGCGCATGTCCTTCATGTTCTGCGCCGAGGCGATATCCTTCGCCGGAACGAAGTGCGACCCGACCAGCACGACCTTGTCCCGGTCCCACACGCGGTCCACGCCGAGCTTCCGGAACTCGCGGATCGCGAGGGGCGCCGTAACGTCGTTCGCCATCACCAGGTCGAGGTCGACGTCGACGAACTCGCCCGGCCGGACGTCATCGCGCCCACAGTGGGCAGCGATGATCTTCTCTGCGATCGTATGACCCATACGTGCTCCTTCCAGTCGCAAGGGTTAAACGCCGACGCCCGTTTTCACGCGCTCGCCCGCTTGCTGGGGCGTCGATGCTGCTTTGTTGATGGCGTTAACGTACGCCTTGGCTGATGCGACAACGATGTCAGGATCCGCGCCGCGCCCGTGGAACGTCCGGCCGTTGCACTCGATCCGTACGGACACCTCGCCCAGCGCGTCGATGCCGCTGGTCACCGACCGGACCGAGTACTCGGCCAACCGGATCGGCAGCCCAACGATGCGAGTGATGGCCATGTAGCTCGCCTCGACGGGCCCGGTGCCCGTGGCAACCTCGAGCCGGTCCTCGCCGCTCGGCAGACGGAGCTCCACGGTCGCGGTCGGGACCACCGGATATCCGCAGGTGACCTGCAGTCGCTGCACCCGGTAGACTTCGTGTACGGAGACGATCTCGTCGGCCAGAATGGCCTCCAAATCCTTCGTCGTCGTCTCCTTCTTCTTTTCCGCGATCTCCTTGAAGCGGCTGAATGCGCGGTTGAGCTCCTCTTCGCTCAGGCGATATCCCATCTCCTCGAAGCGCTGACGGAGTGCATGCCGGCCGGAGTGCTTGCCGAGCACCAGCGTGCTGTCCGAAAGGCCGACGTGACGAGCGTCCATGATCTCGTACGTCGACCGCTCCTTGAGCACGCCATCCTGGTGGATTCCGGACTCGTGGGCGAAGGCGTTGGACCCGACGACTGCCTTGTTCGGCTGTACGACGATCCCCGTGAGGTTGGATACGAGTCGACTCGTCTTGTAGATCTGCGCGGAATCAACCTCCGTCTGCACGCCGTATACGTCGGGCCGCGTCTTCACGGCCATGACGATCTCTTCGAGAGCAGCGTTGCCCGCCCGCTCGCCGATCCCGTTGATCGTGCATTCGACCTGGCGTGCGCCGGCCAGCACGCCAGCCAGCGAGTTGGCGACAGCCATGCCCAGGTCATTGTGGCAGTGCACGGAGATGACGGCGCGATGCGCATTCGGGACATGCTCTCGGATCGACTCGATGAGCTGCCGGAACTCTCCCGGCGTCGTGTAGCCGACCGTGTCGGCGATGTTGATGGTCGTGGCGCCCGCATCGATGACCGCTCGGAGCACTGCGTGGAGATAGGCCCAGTCCGAGCGCGTCGCGTCCATCGGGGAGAACTCGACGTCGGACGTGTACGACTTCGCGCGCTTCACCATCGCGACCGCGTGCTCGAGGGCCTGCTCGCGCGTCATGCGGAACTGGTGCTTGAGGTGGATGTCCGAGGTCGAGATGAACGTGTGGAGGCGGACGCTCTCGCCGTCGCGCAGCGAGTCCCACGCGACGTCGATATCCTCGGGCTTGCAGCGCGCAAGGGCGGCGATGGTGGGGCCCTTCACGAGCGTGGCGATGCGTCTGACGGCGGCCGCGTCGTCGGGCGACGCGATGGGGAACCCAGCTTCGACGATGTCGATACCCAGCTCCGCAAGCTGGAAGGCGATCTCGAGCTTCTCGTCGGATGTGAGCGAGGCGCCCGGCGACTGCTCCCCGTCTCTCAGGCTCGTGTCAAAGATGTACAGCCGATCCATACAGACCTCCCCGACTGCTTAGTGGTCGCCCTTCTTGAGCCAGCCCATCATGCTGCGGAGCTCGGCGCCGACCTGTTCCATCGGGTTCTCTGCCTCCCGCTCGCGCCGCGCGAAGAAGTTCGGGCGGCCGGCCTGGTTCTCCAGGATCCAGGTGCGGGCGAAGGTCCCGTCCTGGATGTCGTGCAGGATCTGGCGCATCGTCTCGCGCACGTGGTTGTCGATCACCTTGGGCCCTGCCGTGTAGTCGCCGAACTCGGCCGTGTCCGAGATGGAGTAGCGCATCCGGGCGAGACCGCCCTCGTATATCAGGTCGATGATGAGCTTCAGCTCGTGGCAGCACTCGAAGTACGCCACCTCCGGTTGGTAGCCGGCTTCGACGAGTGTCTCATACCCGGCCCTGATGAGCGCCGTGAGTCCTCCGCACAGCACAGCCTGCTCGCCGAAGTTATCGGTCTCGGTCTCCTCCGCGAACGTCGTCTCGAGGAGCCCCGCTCGGGCCGCGCCGAGGGCTCTGCCGTAGGCAAGGGCGGTCTCTCTGGCCTGGCCGGAGGCATCCTGGTGGACCGCGATGAGGGCCGGCACTCCTGCACCGTGCTGGTAGATGCTCCTGACGAGATGGCCCGGCCCCTTGGGCGCGATCATCGAGACGTCGATGTCCAGCGGTGGGAGGACCTGTCGGTGGTGGATGTTGAACCCGTGCGCGAACATCAGCGTGTTGCCCGGGTGGAGTCCGGGCCGGATGTGCTGCTCGTAGAGCTCTCGCTGGGTCTGGTCCGGCACCACCACCATCATGATGTCGGCCTCTGCCGCGGCACGATCGACGGAAAGCACGCGGAGTCCGTCACCCTCTGCCACCTGCCACGACTTGCTGCCGTCGTATAGGCCGACCACGACGTCGCAGCCACTGTCCCGAAGGTTGAGCGCATGGGCGTGGCCCTGGCTCCCGTAGCCCAGCACCGCGATGCGCTTGCCGTCGAGCCGCGACGGGTCGGCGTCGCTCTCGTAGTAGATCTTCGCCATATGCGTCTCCCCCCGTCCTCCGCCGCTTCCCGAGCTCCACGGGAGAGGAATGACTCGTGTTGCGGGTCAGACTACTGACACGGCGCCATCGCGCGCGGGTACGGCCTCTTTCGGACCGACCCCTCGGGCCATGGCCACCACACCGGTCCGGACCAGCTCCTTAATGCCGAATCCCTTCAGAAGCGAGATGAGCGAATCGATCTTCTCTGGATCGCCGGTCACCTCGATCATGACCGATCCCAGCGCGATGTCGACCATCCGTGCTCGGTAGATATCGACGAGCTGCATGATCTCGGGGCGCGTATTGCGATTGCTGGTCACTTTGATCAGCGCCAGCTCGCGCTCGACCGTCTTATCCTCCGAGAGGTCGGAAACCTTTCGGACCTCCACGACTTTGTAGAGCTGCTTCACCACCTGCTCGACCGCCGTCCGCGATCCATCGACGACGACCGTGAGGCGCATCAAGTCCGGAATGTCCGTCTGTCCAATGGCCAGGGAATCAATGACGAAGCCCCGGGAGCGGAACAGGCTGATGACCCGGTTGAACGTGAATGGGTTGTTGTCCATCGTCGCCACGAGGGTGTGTTTCAAAGGGAATCACCTCCGACAGGGCCGTGCCCGGAACGACCATCGGGAACACGTTTTCATATGGATCGATGAGGAATTCGATGAGGGCCGGGCCCGGCTCCGCCATCGCCTCGCGAACAGCGTCGGCCACCCCCCCGGGGTCCTCGACCTGCCAGGATGGGATGCCATACGCAGACGCAAGCTTCTGAAAGTCCGGCGGGCCCGAGAGATCGACCTCCACGTAGTTTCCCTTGTAAAAGAGCTGCTGCCACTGCCGGACCATTCCGAGGAACTGGTTGTTGAAGAGCGCGATCTTCACATTGGCCCGCCGGTTCTTCAGAACGGCCAGCTCCTGGCTCGTCATCTGGAAGCCGCCGTCTCCGACGCAGCACCAGTGGGTCGCGTCGGGTCGGGCGAGATAGGCGCCGATGGACGCCGGCAGGGAGAAGCCCATCGTTCCGAGCCCGCCAGACGAGATGTGGGCATTCGGAGTCAGGAATGGGAACTCCTGAGCGACGAACATCTGGTGCTGGCCGACGTCGGTGACGACGATGGCCTTCCCCTCAGTCGCCCGCCACATCTCCTGAATGACGTGCCGGTGTGACAGCCGCCCGTCACTCGGCGGCTTGGGCAAGGGATACTGGTTCTTGAGCTCGGCGATGCGCTCGTGCCACGGAGTCAGGTCCTGGCACGGGCCAACCTCCGCGATGAGCGCCTGGAGGGCGCGCTTGCAGTCCGCCACGATCGGCACGTCCGTCCGGACGTTCTTCCCGATCTCCGCCGGGTCGATGTCGATGTGGATGACTTTCGCGTGCGGGGCGAAGGCCGAGTACTTGCCCATGGCGCGGTCGTCGAATCGGATGCCCACGCCCATGACCAGGTCGCACTGGTCCACCGCGTGACAGGCACAGGCCGTTCCGTGCATGCCGAGCATACCGAGGAACCGGTCGTGGTCGCCCGGGAAGCTGGAGAGCCCCAGCAGCGTATTGATGACGGGGATACCGGTCTTCTCGACGAAGGCCAGCAGCTCGTCCCATGCTCGGGAGATCAGCACGCCGTGCCCGGCGATGATCACCGGCCGCCGTGCGTCCTCGATGAGGCGCGCGGCCTTGCGCACCTGGACGGTGTTCGGCTGCGTCGTCGGGTTGTACCCCGGCATCGAGATGCTCGTCGGGTAGGCGAACTCGCCCTCAGTTTGAAGCACGTCCTTCGGAATGTCGACGAGGACGGGTCCTGGGCGACCGGTCCGTGCCAGATGGAAGGCCTCCTTGATTGCCGGAGGGACGTCCTGCGCGCGGCGCACGAGGAAGTTGTGCTTCGTCACCGGAATCGTGACCCCGGTGATGTCCGCCTCCTGAAAGGCGTCGGAGCCGATGACCGACGTCGCGACGTTGGCTGTGATGGCCACGACCGGGGCGGAGTCCATCATGGCGTTGGCGAGGCCAACGACGAGGTTGATGGCGCCGGGTCCTGAGGTGGCCATGCAGACGCCCACGTCGCCGCTCGCTCGGCCGTAGCCGTCGGCCATGTGCGCGGCGCCCTGTTCGTGGCGTACGAGTACGTGGTTGATGGGGTAGTCGGGGAGTACGTCGTACAACGGCATAATGGCTCCGCCGGGGAGCCCGAACACGGTGCGAACGCCCTCGGCGACGAGGCTCTCGCAAACCATGCGCGCGCCGTTGATCTTCATGGGGTGCCTCCCTTTTCTCCGTCGATCAACCACGAATTGCCTGACGCCGGGTCGGGCTGCTCGGCGCACGAACGCGCGTCCGTCTGACGCGCCGTTCTATGCAACGCGACCCTCGTCGCCGAAGGGACGAGGGCCATGCTCGCGGTACCACCCTTCTTGGCGCGCCACCATCCAACGCACAGCTGCGGGAGGCGCCAGCGACGACCGACAAAAAAAGCTCTCGTCCTACAGGGACGAGAGCTCTCTCTCGCGGTACCACCCCGCTTGGCGCCCGCCGCTCGCCGGCTGGCGCGCCCACTCTCGGCGGTGTAACGGCCGCCACCCCGGCACCGGCTACTTGCGCCCCCGCCGCCCGCTTGCCCGCGCGTACCTTTCGGAGATGCGGGCTGGCGTCGCGACGAGAAGATCGTTCGCCGATGCGGCTCTGGGGCGAGTTCCGCGCTTTCGGGCCGCCGGCTTTCAGCAGGCGCCGGCTCTCTGAAGACCCGTCCGTCGCGTACTATTCCCCTTCGTCGCCAGATACGAATTCAGTTGCGCGAGTCTATCATGCCCGTCTTGATCGTGTCAACTCGAGGAGCCCTTCAACCGGCAGCCTCGGAGGGGTGCGAAGTGTGCAACTGCCGGGCCTCGACCCTCATCCGGGGGTCCACGGCGCGCGCAACCAGCCTTCGTACATCGTCCGCTGGCGGACCGTCGCCTGCCGGTTTCTCCGGAGGATCGCCTGGGTCGCCGGCCGCTTCGCGAGCGTCACCGGCACGACGACCAGCTCGTCTCCACGGAAGATGGCCACGTGGACGCAATCGCCGGGCCCGTAGTCCCGGAGGCGGTCGTCCAGTCCTGAATCGTCAAGGCGGAGCCCGTCCAACGCGAGGAGCTCGTCGCCCGCCGAGATGCCCGCGTCCCACGCGGGGCCGCCAGCAAGCACATTCGCAACCCTCGTGCGTCCGCCCTCAGAGCGTGTCCGGATGCCGATCCAGGTCTCTGCCGCATTCGGGTCGGCGCGCCACGCGACGTCGATCCCTATCGTAGCCAGAGCGGGCGCACACGCGAGATCGTCGCGCCCGCGTACGACATGGTCGAAGAAGGGAGTCCAGTCGCCGGGCGAGACCGCTTCGACGGCCGACTGATAGCCGTCGTCGGGAATGCTGCGTCCCGCCTGTCCGTACTGATGCCAGAGGTGCCGCATCACGTCATCGAGCGATCTCTGACCCGCCGTCTGTCGACGGATCTCGAGGTCGAGCAGCAGGCTCGCGACCGCCCCCTTCAGGTAGTAGGACACGCTGGAGTTCACGGTGTGCTCGTCCGGCCGGTAGTGCTTGATCCACGTGTCGAAGCTCGCTTCCTCCAGGCTCTGGTGCAGGCGACCGGGTGTGTCGGCTAAGTCACTCATCTGCTGGCCGATGATCTCCAGGTAGCGCTCCGACGTGATCAGGCCGGCCCGGCACAAGAGCAGGGACGTGTAGTATTCGGTCGTGCCCTCAGCCACCCAGAGCGAGCGCGTGTAATTCTCTCGCGCGTAATCCAGGTCGCCCAGCCCTTCCGGCTGGATCCGCTTGACGTTCCACGTGTGGAAGAATTCATGCGTCAATAGCTGGAGCACGCGCTCGTAGGACCTTCCCGGCCGAAAGGAGAAGCGAGGCACCGTGACCGCCGTCGAGTTGCGGTGCTCGAGCCCGCCTCGTGTGCCTTCCGTCAGCAGGAGAATGAACAGAAATCGTTCATAGGGGAACCCGTCGAAGAGCGCTGCCTCCGACTCGACGATGCGCTGGAGATCGTTCCTCAACCGTTCCTGGTCGAGATTCCCCCGTCCCCACGTCGCCACCGCATGGGGCACGCCCAGGGCGTCAAAGGAAAGCACCGGGTCCGGCCCGGCGTGGACGGGGCAGTCAGCTAGCTCGTCATAATCGCTGGCGATAAAGACGTTCCTTCCGGGCTCGCAACGCCGGAGCCCCGTCTCTACCGTCCATCCGTCGGGGGCTTCGACGGTGAGCAGCGCCGGCTCAGCGGTCCGGCCGGGAGCGTACGGGAGCAGGTTCGGCGGATTGAAGAAGACGTGCGTGGAGTCCAGGTGGCTCGTCCGCACGGTGAGCTCGTTGGCATAGTAGTCGAACTCGGCTCGAATCGTGGGGGCCGAGCCAGCCTCGATGAGCCAGGTGTCCTTCCGCGTCTTCCGCCAGGCGAGCGGCTGTGCCAAGGAGTCGGTCGCGCGGAAGTCCTGCACGTGGCGCGCGAATTCACGGACGAGATACGAGCCGGGGATCCAGACGGGGATGCGGAGCTCGGTGGTGTCGCTGGGCGCGTCGATTTCGACCGTGACATGGAGGAGGTGCGTCGCCGGACGGGGCATCGAGACCGTGTAGCGTATGCCAGGACCATCCATCGATATGGCTCCCAGGCCGGCGTTGCGCCTCTTCGAATGCGTCGAGGATGGGTAGTGTGGTCACCGGACAGTCGTCTAGACTGACGTTGCCAATAACAATTGTGTGTTGTTCGACGAGCGAGCGCAAGGCTCACTCAGTATGGTTGTTGGCGGTGTGGCTGCAGCGTACAATGGGTCCGCAAGCCGACGCGCGAGGGGCGCGGCATACCGCTGAGAGAGCCGACCGCTGGTCGGCTGACCCTCGGAACCTGACCTGGGCCATACCAGCGTAGGGAATCGCACTCGACTCTTGAGACCGCCACCCGGCCGTCACGGGTGGCGTTTTTGCTTGCGCGGCGTTTCTGGAACGGAGTTTCCCTCTGGAGGGAGGCGTGGCAGCGCTCTCTGAGCAGATTCGCGAGGTGGGGATCAACCCGGTCCCCGAGAGCCATCCGCGGATGAGCGGATGGGACACGGGTGTTCTCTGGGGAAGCCTCGGCGTCAGCTTCCTCGTGATGGTCGTGGGCATCTTCCTGGTGCCCGGACCCCTCTGGTCGGGGCTCTCGCTGGGAGTTGCGCTCCTCGCGATTCTGGTCGGCGCCATTGTCGGCAACCTGCTTCTTGCGATCGGGGCCTCCATTGGTGCCGACGTTCGCGTCCCGACGATGGTCCTGCTCCGCGCGCCCCTGGGCATCCGAGGCTCGTATATTCCGACCGCGCTGAATGTGGCGCAGCTCCTCGGCTGGGCCGCGCTCGAGGTGATCGTCATGGCCCAGGCGGCGGAGGTGCTCGTGACGCAGGTCCTCGGCGGACCGTCGCTCTATGGCCTGTGGGTCGCCTTGTTCACCGCGCTCACCCTCGCCATGGCGCTGGCCGGCCCGATCGCGGTCACGAAGCAGTATCTGGAGCGATTCGCTGTCTGGGCAGCGCTTGCGACGATCGTGTGGCTTACAGTAGCGGTTCTCGTGACCTACGACCTCGGCGCGCTCCTCGCTCGGCCTGGGTCGCCCGACATGAGCTTCCTGCGGGCCGTGGATCTGGTCGTCGCCTTACCCATCTCCTGGTTCCCACTCGTCGCCGACTACAGTCGATTCGCTCGTGACCGGCGCGCGGCATTCTGGGGCACCGGGATCGGCTACTTCATTCCAAACGTGTGGTTCTACGCGCTCGGCGCGACGCTCGCCGTGGCCGGGAGCGTCGCCTTCGACCCGGTCCAGCCGGTCGTGCCGTTGCTGCGTGCCATCGCCCTCTTCACGGCCGGGTGGTTGGCGCTGCTCATCCTGCTGTTTGTCGAGACGGACGAAGCCTTCGCCAACGTCTACTCGACGGCGGTCTCGATCCAGAACTGGTTCCCGCGCGCGAGCCAGCGCTGGCTCATCGCGGGCATCGCGGTTGTGGTGCTCGTGGTAGCGCTGAACGTTACTCTGACGCAGTACGAGAGCTTTCTCCTGCTGATCGGCGCGTTCTTCGTCCCGCTCCTCGGCGTGCTCGCGGCCGATTACTTCGTACTGCATCGGCAGCGGTACGAAACGGCCGAGCTGTATCGCGCTGGGGGGCGCTACGGCTACCTGGGTGGCTTCAATGTCGAGGCGATTGCCGTCTGGCTCGTCGGATTCGTCACGTACCTCTGGCTCGGCGGACTGCCAACGAACTCCGGCGAGCTGATCGGGCAATTGGTCGGGACCGGGCCGGTCCAGATCGGGGGCGTCGCGTCCTGGCTTGGAGGCACGCTCCCCAGTTTCGTCGTCGTTTTCGTCCTGCATGCCGCGCTGGGCCGGCTCCTGCTTCGCAGTCCCACCGCGGTACGCACAGAGGCGTGAGATGGCACCGCCGGCGCCCCCAAGTCCAGACCCCAAAGTTTTCGGTGCTAGACCGCGGCGCGTGCCGGTGGCTCTCGCCATTGCTGGCTCGGACTCGGGCGGCGGCGCAGGCGTTCAGGCGGATCTCAAGGCGTTCGCCACTCTCGGCGTCCACGGGATGAGTGCCATCGCGGCGCTCACGGCACAGAATACGCAAGGCGTGTTCGGGGTCGTCGAGGTCGACCCGCAGTTCGTCGGCCAGCAGATCGACGTCGTGGTGCAGGATCTCGGCGTGGACGCGACGAAGACCGGCATGCTGGCCAGCGCGCCCATCATCGAAGTAGTGGCGGCGAAGATCCGCGAACACAACCTGCGTCCCCTCGTCGTGGATCCCGTCATGGTGGCGAAGGGTGGCGACCCGCTGCTCCATCCCGACGCGATGGAAGTGCTGCGCGAGACCCTAATCCCTCTGGCGACCGTCATCACGCCCAATCTTCCCGAGGCCGAGGCGATCTGCCAACGACCGGTAAACTCGCTCGAGGAGATGCACGAGGCCGCGCGGATCATCCACGATCTCGGGCCCCAATACGTAGTGGTGAAGGGGGGCCATCTCGTCAGTGAACCGGACGCCGTCGATGTCCTGTTCGACGGGTCGACGTTCCAGCAGTTTCGTCGCCAGCGCTTCGAGACCCCGCACACGCACGGCACCGGCTGCATGTTCGCGTCGGCCATCGCCGCTGGGCTGGCGGCCAGGCTGAGCGTGCCGGCCGCGGTCGACCAGGCGAAGGACCTGGTCACTGAGGCAGTCCGATACGGACTGGCCCTCGGACGGGGCCGCGGCCCGGCGAACACGTTGGCCATCCTGTACGAACGTGCCGGCCTGCTCCCGGGCCGCGAAGCGTACGACCCGTTTTCGGGGTAAAGCCGAGATGGCAGCCGCACCCGCCTAACAGAGTGCTTGCTAGGAAAAGTGTCGGGAGGGGCGGATAAAGATGGCTGTGACAGTGTCGAGGGTGTTTACATTCGAGAATGTATAGCAGCAATCAGGTAGTTATGGTTAAATACGTATCTTTGCTGTGCTGTGCTGTGCTGGCGTGCCGTCATGCGGTAGAATGCGGTGGGTGTTGCTCGTCAATGTCACGAGGGGACAGGAGTAGCGTGTGATCTCGCGAGAGCAGGCTGACCACGTGCATCCGAAGACAAGCGCCATGAATCCACCGGACGAATCAAGTGGGTTCTCCTCTGTTACGCCCTACTACAGCGACGGCGTCGTGGAGGTGTACGAAGCTGATAGCAGCGACCTCAGGTTCCTCCCCGAGAAAAGCGTGCAGTTGATTGTTACGAGCCCCCCCTACAACCTGGGCAAGGACTACGGCACGGCTCGGGACGACAACACGTATCACTCATATCTCGAATGGGTTTCCACCTGGGCTTGTCAACTTGAGCGGGTATTAGAACCGGGTGGGCGATTGTGCCTGAATATCCCAATTGACATTAACGTAAGTTTCAGCGAGGGACGTACTCGGAGTATCACGAAGCGGCCTGTGCTGGCTGACTTCACTCGCCTCTTCGTTGGGGACCTGGGTTATGTTTACAACACGACAATTCTGTGGCTCGAACGGAATGTTTCACGGCGGACTGCTTGGGGTAGCTGGCTGAGCGCTTCAGATCCGTGGGTCAATACCGCCGCGGAAGCCATTCTCGTGCTCTCACGAGGCCATCGACGTCGGGGCGGACAAGGCAAAACCTCGGATATCGATCGCGCCGAATTCATGGAATGGACGTTAGGAATCTGGGAGTTTCCTGGGCAGAACCCTGGTTTGTACGGCCATCCAGCAGCCTTCCCTGAAGAGTTACCGAGGCGGCTGATCAAGCTATTCAGTTTCCGCGAGGATGTCATTCTCGATCCGTTCCTTGGATCGGGCACGACCTGCTGGGTAGCTAAGACCTTGGGACGCCGATCAATCGGGGTTGAGATCAATCAGCAGTTCTGCGAGATCGCGGCCGCGCGCTGCCGTTGACGGCTGACGGAGCATCACCCTCGTGCTTCGCCTCAGTCGTTGAGCTGCAGAAAGGCTCGCGGGCGTTTGCCGAGCCGGCGGCCTCCCGAGGGGGTCACCTCGATGGTATCGCCCCAGACGATGCCCTCTCCGCGCAGGTCGGCGTTCTTCAGGCGTACCGTTGGCTTCATGATGAAGACCATTCGCTCCTGGAGCGGCATGCGGCCGATCTCCGGCGAGTAGCGCCCGGGGATGAGGGGCCAGTCCTCGCCGAGACCGCGCCCATGCAGTGTGACGCTCGACTCGTAGGTGTCCGACTTCTTGCCGACGATATTGGCGGCGTCGATGAGCTCGTCGAACGTTGTGCTCGGCCGCATGACCTCGCGGACCGCCTCGAACGCCTCGCCCTGCCAGTTGAACATCTCCTCGACTTCATCGGGGATCCGCCCGAGGCACATGGGCTGCACCTGCTGCGCGCAGTACCCACCGTAGCGGCACTCGATCTCGTTAAAGATCATGTCGCCCGGCTGCAGCACACGGGTTGTCGCCTGCAGCACGCGCTGCGAGATGCGCCCCCACGGTCCGGACAGCCACGAGAGCAGTGTCGGCATGTCGCCACCATTGGCGACCTGCTCCCACAGCATCCAGGCGTAGACCTCGCTCTCTCGGACGCCCGGCCGAGCGGTTCGGTACATGGCGTCTACCGAGCGCTCGATCAGCTCGACCGACTTCTCGAGGAAGGCGATCTCCTCCGGGCTCTTGACCATGCGAGGCTCCTGACAAATCCAGGTCCCGTTGACGATCCTGGCGTCGGGAAGGAGCTCGCGGATGCGGTCGAGGGTTCCGGAGGGGACGATGCCCTCCGGGGCGCGCAGGTGGTCGCGCAGCCCGGAGATGGCGATGGTCCCGCCCTCGAGGTGCAGCTCCTTCACGCGCTCGGCGATCAAATCGCCCCAGGCGCGCCGCGTGGGTCGGAAGTCGCTCATCCAGTCGCGCGCGGCCGGGCCCTCGTAGTATGGGTTGATGACGAAGCCGGTCGGGTCGCCCTGGAGCGGGAAGACAAGCGACGCGTCGACGTTGTTTCCGCCGATCTGCGAGAGGTACTGGAGGTCCGCTTGCCAGTGGTTGTGATGGCCGGTGTGATAGACGCACACCAGAGCGTCCACACCCTCCTGGGCCATGCGCGCGCGGACGGCTGCCCAGCGGCGGTCGCGCTCGGCCAGTGTGAACCGCGGGACGGGCAGCTCGGACGGGGGCATCATCGGCACGAGAGGTCGCCTCCTTGGCGGAGATCGCTCGGATTATGGCGCCTGGGTACACGCGCGTCAAACGGGGAGCTCTCAGCGCTTCCGAGTCGCGCCAAGCTGCAGGATGGAGTACACTAGTATGAGAGTAGTCTGATTGGAGGCGAGCGTGCGTACGATCGGCGCGTATGAGGCGAAGACCCACCTGCCCCGGCTTCTGGACGAGGTGGCAAGGGGAGAGCCCATCACGATCACCAAGCACGGGGTTCCTGTAGCGGTGCTGGCTCCTCCGCGCGGGGCGGCGCGCAAGGACGTCAGCGACGTGATCGCCGAGCTCCGTGAAGTCCGGAAAGGGATTCCCTCGGGCGGCCCTTCGATTCGCGAGATGATCGAGGAGGGCCGTCGATAGATGGCCTTCGTCGTGGACAATTCCATCACGATGGCCTGGCTGTTTGCCGACGAGGACACCCCATTTACCGAGAGCGTTATCGACCGGCTTCGCGACGAGAGTGCCCTTGTCCCAGTGATATGGCCGCTCGAGCTGGCGAACGCGTTGCTCGTCGGCGAGCGACGCAGACGCGTGACTCAGGCACAGAGTGAGCGCTTCATCCAGCTCTTAGACTCGCTGCCCATCACCGTTGACGTAGACACCGCGGAGGACGCATTCCGCGGTGTGATCGACATCGCTCGCGCGCAGGGACTCTCGTCTTACGACGCGTCGTACATAGTTCTGGCAATGCGGGAAGGCATCTCCCTTGCGACACAGGACCAGCGGTTGCGGGCGGCGGCTACGCGCGTCGGCGTCCCACTGGTGCGATGAGTGACTCACTGATCGAACCCGATCCTTCATCCGAGATCGATGAGCCGGCGTGGGCAGAGGTGCGGGCGGAAACTGTCATCCTGAGGCCGCAGCCGAAGGATCCGTAGCGCCAATGATGGCGGGTGAACGGATCCTTCGCTGACACACCACTAGACCTCAGCGCGCGCATCCAATCGTTTCAACCAACCTGATACTCGTCCCTCATGATCACCCAGCGCCAGACCTCCCCGTCGTCTGGGTTCTGAACGGCGGCTGCGAAGTGCATCCCAACCTTCCGCAGCACGGTGGTCGACGCGTTTTCTTCAGGCAGCGTGTGGGCCTGTACGAGCTTCACCTCCGCGTGCGAAAACGCGTAGTCCATCATTGCCTGCGCCGCCTCAGTTGCAAGCCCACGATTCCTGTATTCGGGAACGACTTCGTAGCCGATTTCAACCGATCCTGAATCATCAGGCTTTCCTTTGAATCCTCCTGAGCCGACAAGCACGCGATCTCCGGCATGGACGAACAGATAGGTCCACCAGTCAGCGATTGACGGATCAGCTCGAAGAACGTGATAGGCGTACGGGTACACCTCTGGAAAGATGGGCCACCTATCAGGGACGGAGACCTCCAGCATCGTCTCCAGCTCCTTCTTATTCCGCAGAATGGCCTCATAGTGAGCCATTGCACAGGGAATAAGATGGAGATTTCGGCTCGTAATCATCTGTTGTCCGTTCTTGGTGGATGTGATTGAGAATGCGTGCTAAGTGAGCCGAGTCGCTGTTCCAGGCCCGCTTTCACGACCGGCCACTCGTGATCCAGAATCGAGAAGTATGCGCTGTCCCGTCGGTAACCTTCAGGAAGCACACGTTGGCTACGCAGCGTTCCTTCGTACGGAGACCTGTCATGCTGGGTCGCATCCCGGCCGGTTTCGCGGACACGGCTGATTGTCGCACAAGAAGTCCGAACCTGTCGGCGGGCGGGCGCTCATGACGGCCCATCTCGGAGCGCGCGCTTGCGCTCCAGGAGGCGCTGCGCTGTGCTGGCCGCCGCGGACGCCGGGGTCGGGACAGGAGAAGTCGGGCGCCTGCGGATCGGGCCGGGCAGTGGTGAGGCCGGCGACGTCGGCTCCGCCGACGGCTCAGTCCCTGGACGGAGCTGCGGCCACCATCGGGCCGGCGCTGGGATCCCCAGCCGGCGGGCGGCGATCTCCAGCGGCCAGGTGAGGGCGGCGAGGATCAGCAGCAGTGGCCAGGCCGGCCAGCGAGCCAGTGCCGGCCGATCAGCGAGCGCGACAGCCGCTGTCGGGTCGCCCAGCAGCCGACCGCCACCAGCCGCCACAATTCGGCCCAGCAGCGCCTGGTCCGTGCCGCTCTCGCGGTATTCGGGCGAATAGGGTGCGACCCAGCCGGCCTCGCCTCGGAGCTCGCCGGCGTCTCCTACCGCCTGCGTCACCTGGACAACGTATGCTCCCGGGGTCGCTTCGTCGAGGGCGCCTCGGTATCGCCCAGGTCCAACGGGAGCCAGGGGGATCGACTGTCGCGTGCCATCCGGTCCAATCGCGGCTGCCTCCGTCGGGCGCACCTGGTCCCACTCGCTCCGATTCTCCGCGACGATGGCGAAGCCACCCGCGCCGTCTGCCTCGACGCGGACCTGGAGCTCGCCGGCATCGGGCGGCGGGAGCAACCAGGACAGGACATTGCCCCAGAGGGCCGTCGCTGCCGAGCTTCCCGTCCAGCCCCCAGCCCATCGAGTCGTGAGGTCGGGTGTCCAAGCCACGGCGCGACCCGCGCCGTACTGCCAGGCGGCGAGCACGGGGTCGCCCTCTGGAGAAACGAGGACGACTTCAGCCGTCTCCTTCGGCGCTACTGTCACGTACCCGTCGAGCGGGGGCACCGAGCCGAGACCTTGCAGCAGGGGGCCCCGAGAGGCCGCCGCGGGGAAGAAGTGCGCCTCCACCAGGATACTCCGGGTCGCCGTAACGGTCTCCTCGCTGAAGATCCGTGGAATCGCTGTCGGATCGCTGGCGAAGTGATATCGCCCACGCCCATTGCGAGCCAGTGCGCGGAGCAGGCCGGTATCTGCGTCCTCTCCAACGGCGACAGTGGAGAGTGTCACGCGCGCCTCGTTGAGCTGGTCGAGCAGGGCGCCGTAATCGCCGGTGGATCCGGAGCGCCCGTCGGTCAGCAGTATGACGTGCTTGACGTCAGCCGGTGCGTCGCGCAGCGCGGAGAAGCTCGCTTCCAAGGCTGGGTAGATCTCGGTCCCGCCAGCCGCGTACACCGAGCCGATGGCACGCTCGATCTCGTCCCGCTGGTCGATCGGCGTCAGTGGGCTTACCCACTGCGGCACCGAGTCGAAGGCGAGCACCGCTGCGCGATCGCCCGGCCGCAGGAGACCAACACTCCGTAGGGCGGCCTCTTTGGCCATCTCCACCTTGAGCCCAGACATACTGCCGGACTTGTCGATGACGAGGGCCATCGCCACCTTCGGCTCACGCCCCCGGCCGGTGATGTCCATCTCGACCGGGAGCGCCCGCTCGACGGGGGTCTGGTCGTAGCCGCCTGGGCCGAAGCTCGTGGGCCCGCCCGTCATCGCGAGGCCCCGGCCAAGGTCGCGAACCTGCTGCTCGAGAAGCTCCATCGCACCGGGCGGCAGTTCCTCGGCGCCGACGTTCGCGAGAACGACCGCGTCATAGCGTGCCCAGCCGGCCGAGTCGGCCGGTACCTGCGCGGGCTGGACCACGTCGAAGGCGGCGCCGCCGGCCTCCAGCGCCCCGGGCAGGAGCCCGGCCTCCGCAAGTCCCGTCGCGACCACGAGGACGCGAGGCGGGCCCACGACGCGCTGGATGGCCCCGAGAGCATCGTTGCGTGTTGTCTCGTTCGCGGCGGCGTCAGCGGGGATCACATCGATCCGATACCGATGCAGGCCGGGCGGCCCGACCGGCACGGGCAAGGCAACCTCCTGCTTTCCGCTGCGCAGTGTGACCGATCGCTCCAGGACGTGTGCGTCGTCTCGGGAGACACGAATCGTCGCTTGGCCGCCCGTGCCCTCTGGGCCCACGACGGAGATGGCGGCGGTGAGCGTCGCCACCTCACCCTCGTGGGCAGTTTCGGCGAGGGCGACCGCGTCGAGCCGCACGTCGGCTCGAGGGCTGGCCCCGACCGGGAGCACGTCCACCGTGATGCCGCGCGCCGAGAGCTCGCGAGCCGCGCTCACCACGTCGCCCCGAGTTTCCCGGCCGTCGGAGAGCAGGACGACGCGGCCGGCATAGCCGCTGGGCAGAACTGCGGCTGCCAGCCGCAATCCAGTGGAGAGATCTGTCGCGCTATCGGGCAGCGCGGCGCTGACGCGCTGGAACAAGGGCTGATCTGACGGCCGCTCCTCGATCTGGGCCCCGGCGGCGGTGGCCACGACGCCAGCCATGTCGACCGAACGGAGCTCCGTGAGTGCGGTCTGGATTGCGGACTCGGCCTCGTCGCGGACGGGCGCCACGCTGGCTGAGCTGTCCATGACAAAGACGATCGCCTGGCGGTCGAGTGGACGGGTGAGCGTCGCACCGGCGAGCGCGAAGGTAAGGACCGCAATCCACAGGAGGCGGCGACCGAGCCGCCAGCCCTCGGATCGTCGTCGCTGGCGCCTCCCCGCCTCGTGGTCAGTGGCGAGCTGCCACCACGGCCAGCGTGCGAGCACGAGGACAATGACCGCCACGGGCAGCGCGAGAAGCCACGCAGGCTGCGTAAGCTCAACGCCCACGGGCATCGACCCACCACTCCCCGAAGGTGACGAGCAGCGCGAGCAGGACGAGCCACGGCCAGAAGGCGAGCCCGCCGGGTATCGCAGATGCGGAGGCTATGTCCGATGGGCCGCTCGCAAGCGGGATTGTGACGGCCCGCGGCGACAGATCGGCTTCGGTGGGCGCGTACCCCTCGGCGATCACGAGCTGCTCCTGCCGCAGGTCGGCGCCGTCTTGGATGAGGCGGTAGAGGCCGGGGGCAGGCGGGCGGAAAGGATGCGGTGGCCAGGGTGGGGCGAGATCTGTCTCCGTTCCTGCTGGGCCCACGACCCAGGTGCGCTCGGCCAGCGGAGCAGGTTCGATCACCAGGCTATTCCCGGGCGGCACGGCGGCAGGCTCGACGTCGGCGCTCGGCGCGAGCCAGCC
>WHTR01000004.1 GCA_009377635.1 Chloroflexota bacterium | reverse complement strand
AAGGAGCTCATCGGCGACTTCAAGAACGCGGGTCGCGACTGGTGTCAGGACGTGGAGGTGGTCAAGGTGCACGACTTTCCCTCCGAGGCGCTGGGCCGGTCGGTCCCCTATGGCGTGTACGACCTGGAACGCAACCAAGGGTATGTGCGGGTGGGCGCCTCGGCCGATACCCCACAGTTCGCGGTCGAGACCATTCGCGCCTGGTGGGAGACGGAGGGAACCGAGGCCCATGGACCGGCGGAAGGTCTGCTCATCCTGGCCGATGCTGGAGGGAGCAATAGCTGCCGGTCACGGGTGTGGAAGCAGCAACTCCAGGAGCAACTGTGCGACCGTTTCGGCTTGACGGTGACTGTCTGCCATTATCCGACCGGCTGTTCGAAGTGGAATCCGGTGGAGCACCGGTTGTTCGGGCCGATCAGTCTCAACTGGGCCGGCCATCCGCTCCGCACCTGGAAGACGCTGCTGGCCTACGTGCGCGGCACCACAACCGAGACCGGGCTTCACGTGACCGCCGAGCTCTACGAAGCGGTCTACGAGAAGGGCCAGAAAGTCTCCACGGCGGCAATGGCAGAACTCAACTTCGAGCCGCACGCGGTCTGTCCACAGTGGAATTACACCTTGCGCCCGCGCGCTCCCACTGCCACAGACGGTCTAGCCGGCCTATCGGGCCAACAAACTATTCCTTAACGACCCCTAAGGAGAACCCACCAGGTGTATTGGCCCACGACACGTCTGCTCACCGTGCTGGAGCTGCTCCAGGCGCGCCATCAGATCAGAGCTGCCGAGATTGCCCGTCGCCTGGAAGTCGATGGGCGCACCGTCCGGCGCTACGTGACGATGCTCCAGGACATGGGCATCCCGGTTGAGGCCGTGCGCGGACGCTGCGGTGGCTATCGGCTGCGTCCCGGCTTCAAGTTGCCACCCCTCATGTTTACTGAGGAAGAGGCGCTCGCTGTGACGCTGGGTCTGATGGCGGCCCGCTGGTTGGGGCTATCGGCTCATTCCCGTGTGTCGGGGAGGGCGCCCGCGCTGCATGGCCCTGCGACTCGGCATTTCTGCCAAACGAGGCCACCGATAGGTCCGCCAACAAGCGGCCCGACCAGATAGACCCAGAAACCGCCTTCTGGGCCGGGGATGGCGATGGTTCCCCAGCCGAGTGCGAAGGCAACGAGGCGAGGCCCGAGATCGCGCGCCGGATTCCAGCCGGCCTGCGAGATCGGTGCAAAGAGACTGATGAGGACCGCGACGGTGAATCCGATAGCGAAGGGCGCGAGGTGCGCCGGCGGAGCCGACGTGCTCCGTTTCGCCGTGAGCGCGAAGATGACAAAGACGAGGACGGCAGTGCCGAAGGCCTCGACGAACGCCGCGCGCCCAGGCGAGACGAGGGCGCGAGCGGCCGCATCCGTGCCAACGATGGCCGGATTCGGGAAGTATTGGCCGAACACCATCGCTGACAGTTCACTGCCCGTCTGGCCACGGATGAGGGCGTGTGTGGCCTCGAATCGGAGGAGGAACGGCCAGAAGAGCGCAGCAACGGTCGCTCCGGCCAAGAGCGCCCCGACGAGCTGCGCAGCGACGTACGGCAGGAGGTAACGCGTGGGGAACTCCTCGCGACGGAGAAGTGCGAACGCGAAAGAGACTGCCGGATTGAGGTGTGCCCCCGACAGCGGAGCGGATGCATAGATCGCCAAGGCGATGCCGAAGCCCCAAACCACGGCGACCTGCCAGAGCCCGACCTGGGCGCCAGTCAGAACCGCGGCCGCTACGGCACCCGTCCCGAAGAGGACGAGCAGGAACGTGCCGATGGTCTCGCCAACGACGGCTCGGCGCAGCGATGGCACGCGGCCCTCCGCCAGAAATGTGATTGTCTAGGAGCAGCAGCGCTGGTTCGCGCCGTACCGCGCCGCGGGGGCCGTTCCAGACGCGCCGAGCAGGAATCCCAGCGCCTCCCGGAGCTCGGCCAGTCGCTCTGGTACGAGCGAGTAGTACACCCACTGCGCGTCGCGCCGGTCCCGGACGAGTCCGGACTTTCGCAAGACTCCCAGGTGGTGGGAGATCAGCGGCTGCGGCCAATCGAACGTTGCCTGGAGTTCGCAGACGCACAGTTCGCGTTCGAGCAGGATCCGCACGATCGCCAGCCGGCGCTCATGAGCGATGGCTGCCAGCAGCTCGGCCGCACGTCCCATCTGCTTGTCGGGGTGGGTTGAAATCGAGACTGCATATCGACGCATGTCGATATACTAGCGCATTGTCCACGCCGTCGACGACTGAACTGTCCTGACGGGCTCAATCACCACATTAATGAACACAGGAGAGGGCCATGCGGTGTGTGCTGCATGACCCTCTCCTGTGGGACGCGCCGCCGGACTATTCTCGCGAGAAGAGCTGCGGAGATGCCACTGACGCGACGGCTACTGCGCGCCGACGATTGGGGTCTTCGGAGCAGCCGGGCTCGAAGCGAGTCTCACGTCATACCGCTTGACCTCGCCCGGGCCGAGCAGAAAGTCCGCTCGGGCCCCCGCGTGGGCCGCCCGGAATGCGTCACTGTGCGTCCAGGCCGCATGCGTCGCCTCGGACTCCCAGTGCGTCACGACGACGTACTCCTCGTGCTCGTCGCCGTGCTCCTGTCTCCACAGCTCGAAGCTGACGAATCCTGGCTGCTTCTCAACGCCGGCTCGACGTGCGAAACGCTCCTCGAGCTCCGCGCCGTGTCCGCGCTTGATCTTAATTCGGTTAGTCGCGACGAACATGCATACCTCCTTGCGTTCATCAGGGAATCGTGTTGAGCATTGCCTTTCTGAATGACTTAGGATACACTAATGACTTGATTTAGTCGACGATTATACACAGAGGTCCTGAGGCGACCGTGGACGGGCATGACTGGGCCGATACGTCAGCGGGGGTGTCGGCACCCCGACATCTCGTTCGCCAGGTCGACGCCGAGCTCGAGGGCTATCTGGCTGCGAGCAACGATGGACTGTCGGCGCCCGAGGACCGCAGTCCCCTCATAACTGCACTCGTCCTCGTGGCGCTCCTGTCGTTCCTGCGACGTCGGGCCCGCCAGTGGGTTGTCGCGCGGAGGCCTTCCAGCCCGCGAGGACAGCGACCCGACCTCTCGAGCCGGGGAGACAACTGAGGAACGATGCGGCGCATGCTCATCGGCCCGGACCACCGGGCACTGCTGCCGGCCAGCGCGCTGGGAGGGGCGATCCTGCTCATCGCCGCCGATCTCGTGGCCCGAACGATCATCGTCCCTGCCGAGCTCCCGCTTGGGATCGTGACCGCGGCGGCGGGAGGTCCGTTCTTCCTGTATCTCGTCCTCCGCACGCGCGCGGCTCACGGCGGATGGGGATGACGCAACCAGAGGCCTATCACCTGCGTGTTCCCGGGCGGGTGGGCGCTCCCCTCCCGTCCCAGCCCTCCCCGCGCCCTGACCAGGGAGGATGTGGTCGACTACCGTCGGTGGGCCTCCAGACTCAGGCCGTCTCCTATCGCGTGGGCTCGCGCGCGCTCGTCGATGACATGTCCCTCGAACTGCTCGCAGGTGAGGTACTCGCACTCGTCGGGCCCAATGGCGCCGGCAAGTCGACTCTCCTGCGGTTGCTGGCGGGCGATCTTCTGCCAAGCGAAGGCGAGGTGCGCCCGCACGGACTGCCGCTGTGGGCTTACGGCGTCGGTGCCCTCGCGAAACAGCGCGCGGTCATGCCGCAGAGCACCTTCCTGGGCTTCGCATTCCCCGTGCTGGATGTCGTCTTGATGGGCCGTCATCCGCACGTGGACGGTCGCGACGAACGCCCCCAGGATCTCGAGGCGGCGCGGCGGGCAATGGAGCGCACGGAGACGCTGGATCTGGTGGAGCGAAGATATCCCACGCTCTCAGGCGGCGAGCAGGCCCGCGTGACCCTCGCGCGCGTGCTAGCGCAAGAGACACCGGTGCTGCTCCTGGATGAGCCCACTGCGCATCTGGATCCCCGGCACCAGCACGCCACCATGGCGTTGGCCCGGACGCTATCCGACTGCGGCGGAGCGGTACTGGCCGTCTTGCATGACCTGAACCTGGCGGCCGTCTATGCCGACCGAGTCGGCTTGATGGCGGATGGACGCCTCATGTCGGTGGGTCCGCCGGCCGAGGTGCTCACTGCGGATCGGCTGGAGGCGGTCCTCTCGATCGCGTTCGCCGTCACCCGCCACCCAACCGCGGACCGCCCGCTGATCGTGCCCATGCCAACCAGCCGCGTCCAACCCGAAACCTCCGCGCCAGTGACCGCGTCCGAGTCACCCTCTCGCCCGTAGCGAGAAAAGGCTCGAACCTCTATCCCTCGATCTGCTGAGCGAGATAGTTCTCGCCGCCGACCTGGCGAATGGTGTCCAACTGGGTCTCGAGCCAGTCGATGTGCTGTTCCTGCTCCCGCACCATCTGCTCCAGGATGCCCCGAGTCGTGTAGTCCCCGACCTGTTGACAATGGGTGATCGACTGGCGCAGAGTCTCGACGGCCTCGGCTTCCTGCTGCACGTCCAGCCGCAGATCTTCCTCAGCGTTCTCCCCGACTCGCACCGTCCCGAGCCGCTGGAGGTTGGGAAGCCCCTCCAGGTACAGGATGTGGCCGATCAACTGCTCAGCGTCGCGCATCTCTTCGATACTGAACGCACGCAATCGCTCGAAGAGCCGGTGGTAGCCCCAGTTCTTGATCATCTCGGCGTGGACGAAGTACTGGTTGATCGCGGTGAGCTCGTTGGTCAGCACCTGGTTCAGGAGATCGAGCACGCCCTCTTTGGCCCGCATGGTCACTCCACTCTGTGTTTGCGGTTCGGGACAGGTTAGCGCATGGTCCGGGTAGCCGGATTATTCCGGGTCAAGGCCCCAGCCTGTGTGCTCCGGTTCGTTCAGCCGGGGCGCATTCGCAGGCTGGCGTTGGGTCCCGGCTGGCCTGGCCGTTCGGTCCGCATGGACTTTAGCAGTTCGCTGATGCACCCGGCACATCTCCCGCAGCAGGCCGGGTCGTCCAAACCCAGAGACGCAATCACGGTCTCGGGTCCTCCTGCTGAAGACTGGATCATCGACAGGACCTCGTCAACCTTCAGACTCTTGCAGTGGCAGAAGTACACGGCCACCTCGCAGGCGGTGAGCTGAATGGGGTTACAAACTCCTAACGCGATATATTAGCATCTGCTTAAGGACGAGGGAAGCCGTACGTCGATCATCTCGTTGGCCGGAGGATCTGGCCACCTGTGCCTACCATGCAGCCGAGGTCGAGCGAGTCATAACCGATGGTTCGGGCGAGATCTTCCCCCCATGCTTCCTCAAGCAGTACCATGGCCAAGGGACTCTCGGTCGCACGTCACACACACTGGTTCGGCGCTGCGCGCGCAAGAAATTTTCAATTGAGGACAAGCACATGAGCTGGGCACCCGAACGTGAGCGACAGCGAGGACATCATGACTGGCACTCCGCCACGTATGTCGATGAATGGATCACCTCCGACGTCACGAGGGACAACGAACGGCGTCCGATGCTGCGCGAGATGCTCAAACTCGCCCCGTTCGCATCCGATGCACCGATCGAGGTGCTGGACATCGGAGCCGGATACGGTGTGGTTTCCGAGGTCGTGTTGCAAACGTTTCCCAATGCCCGGGTTACCCTGCAGGACTACTCGGCTCCGATGTTCGAGCAATCGCAGCGACGGCTGGCGGCATATGCCGACCGTATCCGGTATGTCCAGAGCGACCTCGCGTCGCCAGCGTGGACGGAGACCACCGGCGGGCCCTTCGACCTCGCCGTGTCGGCGATCTGCATCCACAATCTTCGCGAGCCGGAGCTGATGGCGAGCGTCTACGCTGGTGTGCGGCGGGTGCTCAGGCCCGATGGCGTGTTCCTAGACGCTGACTACGTCCGGAATGGCGGACTTCAGGCACATTTGGACTGGTTGCGCACGGCCGGGTTTGCTCGCGTTGTGGGGGATCCGAAGGACGAGCGACTCGCGGTGATGGCAGCTTATGTCAATGCACACTGAGCGATTCGACGCTTTCGGTGAGACAGTGGCTCAAGGGGAACATCCGCCGGTGAAAGTGGATACCAGCAAGTTCGACGCTGACGGGAAGTTGAAGAATGGCATGTACCGGGAATACTTCAAAGACGGCACGTTGTCATGCATCGGCGAGTACAGCAACGGCGAGAAGGTCGGTGAGTGGAGATACTTTCTGCGTAACGGATTGCTGAAAGCGATTGGAAGATACTCTGACGGCCAGATGACGGGTGACTGGAAATGGTATCGCGAGAACGGAGAGCTGACGCAGACCGGTTCACTTGATGACGAAAGGAGAGTCGGCATCTGGAAGAGCTACCATCCCAACGGGGCACTGTATGACGAGGGTGAGTACGTCAACAACAAACAGGTCGGCGAATGGCGGACATATGACGCCAGTGGCAAGCTCACCAAGACCATACGTCACAAGCTCTAGGTGGGAACCTTGATCGCGCCACATTGCAGGTGTACACGGACCGCCATTAGAATCAGTTAGAATTCCAAAATGATTTGGCATAATCGAATGAGTGAACAGTCTACCAGCGATCTGCGACACCGCTCGTCCGCTGGCTCCAGTGGAGAGCAGGGGGTGGACGAACCCGGCCTGATGGATGTCTGCATTCCGAATATCGGGCCGGCGCAACGGCGCCGGCGTCTCTTCAGCGGGATAGTCATGGCGGCCGTCGGCATCGGGCTGCTGGCCGCCTTCGCCGCCTTCAGCGCTGGCCATCTGTGGGGGCTCGTCCTGTTCCTCCCCTATTGGGGTGGAGCCACAGGCGTCTTTCAGGCGCTTGAAAAGACCTGAGTGAGCCTTGCGGCGCGCGGCGCGCGCAATCTCGACCGGGGTGAGGAACGGATCGACGATCAGGCCGTACTTGCGCAGGTTCGACGCCAGGCCCGCAAAGTCCACCTGGAGTCGATTGCAACGGCGGGCGGCCTGACGGCGGTGAGCGTTCTCCTTCTTTGGGCATTGTAGTGTCTCGGCAGGGGCGCCCGACCGGCTCGATCAGCGGTCAGCGCCATTCCAGCGCGACGCATTGAACGTTCGGTTGGCTCCGACCAACAGAACCGGCGTGTTGAAGCGCACGTTCCCGCTCCAGGCGGTTGAGGATAACACCGCTTTGTAGTCTGCGTTCCTAGAGACCCTCAGATGGCGTCAGCGTCACTCCGAGCCCGGGGGCTGAGCCGACCTCGAAGCGGCCGTCGCGAATCGTTGGTCCGCCGGTCGGATCGCCGGTGAGGGCTAGGAATTCGCCGACCTCCGCCTCCTCCTCGATGCCGGGAACTGACACCGCGACCTGTGCCTGGGCAGCGTCCACGACGGCCGGTTGCGCCCCGCCGCCGACGTGAACGCGCATCCCGAACGCGAGGCACAGCTCGGCTGCCCGACGGCACTCGTCGACGGAGCCGAGCTGCCCGATCTTCACTGAGACGATGTGAGCGGCACGGTGCCGGCAGACCTCGAGCGCCCGGTCCAGGCTGTTCACGTACTGATCCGTCATGATGGGGATCGGGCTCGTGGCCGTGAGACGGACCAGCCCGTCCAGGTCGTGGTAGTTGATCGGCTGTTCGATCAGGGCCACCTCGTAGGGCTCCAAACCTCTGCTCAGGGCGATGGCGTCGTCGACCGCATATGCACCATTCCCGTCCACCGAGATCCACAACCGGTCGCCGAAGGTGCTCCGCAACACGCGAATCCGCTCAACGTCCTCGTCGACGGTCGTGCCCAGCTTAATCTTCAGATGGCTGAATCCTTGCTCCAGCATGTCGGATGCGGCCGCGACCAGCTCGCCCGGCGGCTTCAGGCCGACGAACCGCACGACCGGACCGCCAGGGCGGACGGCGCCACCCCAAAGGGCGCAGGAGGGCACGCCTGCGGCTTTGCCAAGCAGGTCCAGCAGGGCGAGGTCGGCCATGAACACGGCGGAACGATGGATCCCTGCCGAGCGGAGCGTCTCTCGGATCATCGTCCGTTCACCGACGTCTGCCCCTATGAGCAGCCGGCGCACGGGCCCATTGAGCTGTGCCTCGAGCTCCTGCGCTGTGAAGCCACTGGGACGCACGGACGTGCCGCCGATCCCGGTGACCCCCTCGGCATCGACCTCGGCGACGCAGCCCTCCACGACGCTTGCCGCGTACGAGGCGGTGCGCCACGCAAGGTCCACACGCGGCATGACGATCCGCCGAACGCGGAGACCGTTGATTTGCATCCGCCACCTCCGTGGAGCGCAGTGTACGCCTTGGCTGTAGGTCTTGCGTGCGGGACACGACCGAGACGTGTGCCCGCGATGACACAGGTGGTGGGTCGGGCGGGCGACCGAGGTCGACTGCTAGGCCCAGGTCGTATCTTCCCCAAACACGATCAGCCCCGCACGCCGGGCGACGCCCCAACTGTCAAGTTCTGACTGCCGATCCCGTGCTCGGCGCGGCAGCCACGTTGACCTGTCAATGATGACAAGGGATCTGCACCCCCATGAGGGGCCGGGCTAAAGGCTTGCCGATCTCTCGATGTGACGAAGCGTATTGGATTCCCTTGGCGTGTGCAATCTGCTTGGGCGCCATGGAGATTGACTGGCACAGGCCCTTCAGGTTCGAACGGCGATTGTTCATCAGGGCCAGTTCGTCGGGGCGTGAGACGCACGCCCAACATGCCGGATCCACCGGCAAAGCGATTCCAACACAAAAAGGACGTGCCCATGAAGCGAACACTCATCGGCTCACTCGTCTTCGTGATGTTCGTTGCCCCGTGCGGACCCCAGGATGGAGGTTCCGTCGGCACGGCCGGATCGGAAGGGCCCACCGAGTCCAAGCGGATCACCGTCGGGCTCCCGGGTCCGGGAGCGGACGTCCGCGGCACCGGTTCGGAGGACACCGACGAGCTGGTCCTGTCCGCCCTCGTCCGCTTCGACGCGTCGGGCGAGCCGGCAGCCCACCTCGCCGAGGCGCTCCCAACACGGGAGAACGGCCTCTGGAAGATCTTCCCCGACGGCCGAATGGAGACGACCGTCGCAATCCGCGAGGGAGCGCGCTGGCACGATGGAACGCCGTTCGCGGCCGTGGACGCGGTGTTCGGCGTGAGTGTTGGGAAGATGTATCCGCACAGCAATTTCGGCTCCGCCGCTTTCGAGCTAATCGAGAGCGTGGATCCGATCGACGATCGCACGATCGTGATCACCTGGAATAGCCTCTATCCGCAGGCGAACTGGCTCTTCAGCAACATCTTCGCACCCCCGCTCCCCCGGCACCTGCTCAAGGAGCCGTTCAGCGACGACCCCGTTAGTTTCATAGATCTCCGCTATTGGACGACTGAGTTCGTCGGCAATGGCCCCTTCATCGTCACCGAATTCGTCCCCGGCACGCACATGCTCCTCAAGGCATTCGACGGCTACGTCCTCGGGCGTCCGAAGATCGATGAGATCGAGCTCCGGTACATCCCGGAGGTGAACACGCTCATGGCGAACCTCCTTGCCGACGAGGTCGATCTCACGGTCGGGAGCGGATTGTCGATCGATCAGGCTCTCCGTGTGAAGGACAGCTGGGCCGACGGCGAGGTCATCTACTCACCCAACTTCCAGACCCAGGCTGTGGCCTATCCCCAGTTCTACGAGCCGGACCCGTCGATCCTCCTCGACGTGCGCCTCAGGCGCGCGCTCGCCCACGCGATCGACCGCGACGAGATCCTTCAATCGGTCCAGGCAGGCGTAGGAGCAGTAGCGTCTTCCCTGCCCGCGCCCACCGGCCCCGGCTTCGGGTCCATCAAGGACCGCATCGTCGAGTACCCGTACGATCCGCAGCGGGCCGCGCAGCTCATCGCTGACCTAGGCTTCACGAGGGGTTCGGACGGTCTATTCCGAGACGCCGCGAACCGGGAGCTCCAGGTTCAAGCGTGGACTGCGGGCGGCTCCGACACCTACGAGCGCACCACGCTGGCGATCGTGGACTACTGGCGAAGGGTAGGGGTCGCGGCTGCGCCGAATATCATCCCGTCGACCGCGGACGACTCGGTCATGGCCTCTCGACCTGGCTTCCAGATGGCGGCGCTGCGAACCGAGCTCGACACGCGATTCCTCAGCTCGCGGACGCCCCTTCCCGAGAACAACTTCCGTGGCTCGAACCGGGCTCGGTACATGAATCCCGAGCTGGACACTTTCATCGATCGCTACTTCCAGATGTTGCCCGGGTCAGAGCGAGACGCCGTCCTCGGGGATGTAGTCCGGCATCTCACGGAGAATGTCGTGGTCATCCACCTCTTCTACAACGTCGTTCCGCAGATGAAGCATCAGCGCCTGAAGAACGTCGAGCCCCGCTCAGTGAGGTCGCCTATCCCGAACGCCCACCTGTGGGAGCTCGGGTAGGGAGTGGCGAACGAGGCAGCGCATTCCGCGGGCTTACCGGTCGGCGGACGCACCCAACGCTCCTCTGCCTTGTCCGAACTGGAGCTTTCTCGGTCTTAGTGGCCGATGTAACAGACATATGGCAGCGAGTGTCAACGATTCGGTCGTTGCCGCCACGTGAGCACGTGCGTGCAGCTTCTAGTTGAAATGGAGACGGTACCTCCCTACACTTATATGCAGACCATCTCGGGGCTTCACGTTGAGGAGTCTGGCACCACCTAGTCTTCGGCTCCTCCATGAGAAGGAGAGTGCAACGATGCAAGGAGAAGGTCTGGTCGGCCACCGCAGCGAAGCGGATCTTCGTCTCCTGCTGGAAAAGCTGCCGGCAGGTGCCTACACCTGCGATTCCGACGGCTTGATCACGTATTTCAATCAGCACGCGGTGGAGTTGTGGGGGCGGTCGCCGAAGGTGAATCATCCTGCGGATCGTTTCTGTGGTTCCTTCCGCCTCTTTGCGACGGACGGGACCCCGATTCGCCACGACCGCTGCTGGATGGCGCGGGCGCTCCGGGAGAACCGAGAGTTCAACGGTCAGGAGATCGTCATCGAGCGCAGGGACGGCACGCGTGCGACCGTCCTCGCCCACGCTAACCCCCTCCGCGACACGCAGGGCAATCTCATCGGTGCCGTGAACATCTTGGTGGACATCACCGAACGCCAATCCGCGGAGGCGGCTCGCGCGTATCTCGCGGCCATCGTCGAATCCTCGCAGGACGCGATTATCGGCAAGACCCTGGACGGCGTGATCACGAGTTGGAATCGGGGCGCCGAGCGGCTCTACGGCTACACGGCCAACGAAGCCGTGGGACGGCCGATCTCCCTCTTGATCCCACCCGAATGCCCGGACGAGCTTCCTTCCATCATGGCACGTATTCGACGCGGTCATCGGGTGGAACCCTACGAGACGGTACGGGTGGCCAAAGACGGGCGGCGAATCGACGTGTGGCTGACGGTCTCGCCACTGCGCGCTGCGGATGGGCGGCTCATCGGCGCCTCCGCGGTTGCCCGCGACATGACCGAACGCAAGTGGATGGAACACAGCCAGCAGCTCCTGGCGGCCGTGGGCGCAACGTTGAACTCCTCGCTGGACCAGGAGGTCACCCTGCAGCAGGTGGCCCACGTCGCGATCCCCGCGTTAGGCGATCGATGCGTGCTTGCGCTGTGCCACGACGATGGGACCGTAGCGCCCGTTGCTGCGGCCGATGTCGAGCCGAGCAATGAGGTCGCCGTGGAGGGCCGCGTGGGAACCTTTTCCGTCGAGTCCCAAGCCTCCTGTGGCATCGTGCACGTGATCCGCACGGGGCAGTCGCAGCTCTTCTCAACGGATGACCCGGAACAGGTTGGACAATTCCCAGTGCTTCCGGACTACGCACGGCTCCTACAACGGCTCGGCAGCGTCTCCGCCATGATCGTGCCGCTGTCGGCGCGCGGGGAGACGTTCGGCGCCATGGCCTTCGCAAGGGGGAACCCGGGCCGCTGCTACGCGGCGAGAGATCTGGCACTGGCCGAAGAGGTGGCCCGTCGCTGCGCGCTGGCCATCGACAACGCCCGGCTCTTGAGCAAGGCACAGACGGCCCTGCGCCTGCGCAATGAGGTCCTGGCGAGCGTCACACACGATCTGAAGAACCCGCTGGCGGGCATGAGTGCCTTGACGCAGGTCCTCGAGCTGAAACTGCAGCGCGAGGCGAATCCATCGTCCGACCAGCTCGCCGTCCACATGCGCCGCATCCACGAGCGGGCCCACGCCATGGCGACGCAGCTTGACGAGCTCCTGGATGTCGCTGCCCTTGAGGTGGGAAGGACGCTGGACCTGCGGCCGCAGCCGACTGACCTCGTGACGCTGGCCCGACAGGTCGCCGCGGACACACAATGCACCACCGATCGACACGAGATACGCGTGGCGGCTGAATCGGTGTGCATCATTGGCCAGTGGGATCAGCTCCGTCTTGACCGGGTGGTGCGCAACGTGCTCGCCAATGCGGTCAAATACAGCCCGAACGGTGGCTGCGTCACCGTCAATGTATTCTGTCAAGAAGACAGCAGCACGCAGTGGGCGGTGCTGACCGTGCGAGACGAGGGAGTCGGAATTCCGGCGAGCGATCTTCCCACGATCTTCGACCGATACTCCCGGGGAGGCAACGTCGTTGGACAGACCGGCGGCTACGGACTGGGGATCTCCGGGTCGCGACAGATCGTCCAGCAGCACGGGGGCACGTTCCACATCGACAGCCAGCAGGGCGACGGCACGACGGTCATCGTCAAGCTCCCGTTGGCGACGTCCGCCGCTGCGGCCTCGGCTGAGCAGGCCGTGCCCGCCGCCTGATACGCCACACATGATTGAGTCGGACTGTCCCAAACGTCACCTGGCCCGAGCGTCGGGCGTCTGCGTGAACGCTGCATCGGAACCAGAAGCGTGTCTCAGCCGTTCGGGGCTGGCGTGTTGATCAGATGAAGCTGGTTGTCGACGTCAACGACGCCGAGAACGCGGCGCACGCGCTCCTCGACTCCCCGAATCTGCTCTGGCCGATCAAGCGCTCCGCGCAACACGATGACGCCTTGCTCGGCGTTGACGTTGATCTGTCCCTTGGGAACCCTTGAATCCCGAAACAGCTCGCTCTCCACGCGGTGCGACAGGGTCAGGTCGTTTACCGGCTCGGTCTCGACGCGACCGAGCCGGGCCGCTTTCAGGCTCCACCCGGAAACGGTCGATGCCGTATATCGACCCCACCGCCCCGACTGGCGAGCGCCACGGCGCGCCGCGGCGGTCAGCCGGTCGCGTACGATGGCCCGCCGCCTGCGTCCATGATCGGGATCCAGGAGATATGCGAGTCCCGCGCCGATAACGCCAGCTGCTAGAAGTGATGGCACGGCAACTGCGCGTCGACGTGAGATTCTCCGCCAGACCATCCGCATCGTCAGCTCCTCCACCGCAGGCTACGAAAGTCTCTCAGCGCCAGGTGTCCGCCCCGGTTGAGAAGCGTCTCAGCAGCGTCAACCATCGTCGTGAGCCGAGGAGAGCTGAGCCGCGGCATCGGTCGGTTCACGATTCGCGATTGGGCACCGTGCGCGGGAGGCAGCCGTAACGCTCCGTTCACGCCCAGCCACGAGCCCCTCAACCGCTGCGCCGCATAGTTGTAAGCGGGCAATTCGAGAACATGGAGCGGGGCGATGCAGCGCGTTGAACGATCAGTGCGCGTGGCTGTTTCTCCGAATCAGGCGTACGAGTTGTGGTCCGATTTCGAGCACTTCCCGAACTTCATGGAGCACGTACTCGACGTTCGAAAGCTGAATGGTCGCGAGTCGCACTGGAAGATCCGAGGACCGATGGGAACACAGGTCGAGTTCGACGCTGAGACGTGCGAGGACGAGCCGAGCCGCTCCATCGGCTGGCGTTCCATCGACGGTCGAAGTCAGATCGGAACCTCGGGCAACGTAACGTTCTCGGAGGTGGGTGGTCAGACGCTGGTCCATGTCATTCTGCAGTGGTTCGATGCGCCCGGGGGCTTCGTGGGCGAGGCAGTCGCGCACCTCGCGCAGAACGTGGATCAGATGCTGGACGTGGACCTACGGCGATTCAAGCGCATGGCGGAAGGACAGCTCCCGGAAGCAATCTAGTGCCGGGCTCGCACGGCTTAGCACAACGGAGCACGTTGCCTCGCCGTCTATGATAAGAGCCTACAACGTGCGTAGGAACATCCTCGGGAGTGAGCAGGAGATCATTGCCTGGCGCCGTGCCGGTGGTGGAGTCCGGGGAGTGAGGGAGGCGGGACGCATGCCTACTGCAATCGATCGCAACGATCTGCGCGAGCTCGCCCGATCCGGGGCACAGCTCATTGAGGTGCTGCCGCGGCAGGAGTACGATGACGAGCACCTGCCGGGAGCCATCAACATGCCGCTCACGCGGATGGACGGCGAATCTGGAGCTGAGTTTCGACGTGACGTTCCCGTGGTCGTATATTGCCAGGACTACCAGTGAGACCTGAGCGCACGGGCCGCGTGGCGGCTCGAGAGTCTCGGATTCACACAGGTCTATCGATATGTGGCGGGCAAGGCGGATTGGTCTGCCTCCGGGCTGCCGACTGAAGGCACGCTCGCGTCGGTGCCCCGCATCGGTGATATAGCGCGCCGTGACGTCCCGACGTGTATGCCCGACGACCCGATCGGCGACGTGCAGGAGCGTGTCCGAAGACTCGGCGCGGACACCTGCGTCGTCGTCAACGAACGCAACGTCGTGCTCGGACGGCTGCGCAAGGACGGACTGGAGGCCGACCCGGAGCTCAGCGCTCAACTCGTTATGGAGCCGGGCCCGATCGCCTACCGACCAAATGAGCCCGCGAAGGAGACAGCCGAGTACCTGGCGGAGCGTGGCGTGTCGAATATCCTCGTGACGACGAGCGATGGTGAGCTCGTCGGCCTGTTCCGCCGCGACGACGTCCTCCAGCGTTCGACGGAGAAGGCAACGGAGGGGAAGAGGTCATGACAGGTGGTTTGCGGGCTAATGAGGTGCATCCTCACCCGGCGCCGCAGAGCGGCGCCGGCCTCTTCCCCTTGAGGCGGACGAGGGAAGGACGGGTACATGCGGCCGAGTGGCGAGAGGAGGCGTTTGATGGTCGAGCTCGGCTACTGGCTCTCAAGTGAGGAGCACGCGCCAGCCGACCTCGTCCGGAACGCGCGGCGGGCGGAGGAGGTCGGATTTCCGTTTGCCCTAATCTCCGACCACTTTCATCCGTGGATCGACCGCCAGGGGCACGCGCCGTTTGTCTGGGCCGTGCTCGGCGGTATCGCGCAGGCGACGAGCCGGCTGCGCTTGGGCACGGCAGTGACATGCCCGACGATGCGCATCCACCCGGCGATCATCGCCCAGGCGGGTGCCACAGCCGCGGCTCTCCTGCCGGACCGCTTCTTCCTCGGCCTCGGCGCCGGCGAGAGCCTCAACGAGCACATCCTCGGCGAGCAATGGCCGGAGCCCTCGGTGCGCCGTGAGATGCTCGAGGAAGCAATCGATGTGATCCGCATGCTCTGGCAGGGTGGCAAACGCAGCCACTACGGCGAGCACTTCACGGTCCAGGAGGCTCGTATCTACGATCTGCCCGAGCGGCTGCCGCCGGTCGTTGTGGCCGCTAGTGGACGGCGCAGCGCAGAGACGGCGGGTCGGCTCGGCGACGGCGCCATGAGCAACGCGCCGAGCGCGGAGATGGTCCGGTGGTTCGAGGCGGCCGGAGGAGCTGGCAAGCCATGCTACGGTCAGATTCATGTCTGCTGGGCGCAGGACGAAGCCGAGGCACGGCGACGTGCGTTCGAGTACTGGCCGCTTGCGGGGCTCACCGGGGGGCTCTTCTCAGAGCTGCGTCTGCCCTCCCTGGTGGAGGAGGCCGCCGCGTTGGTGCGTGAGGCGGACGTCACAGAGGCCGTCGTCTGCGGGCCCGACCCGGAGCCCTATGCCGCGGCGATCGACGAGTTCGCCAAGGCCGGGTTCGATCACGTCGGGATCCACCAGATCGGCCCCGACCAGGAGGGCTTCTTCCGATTCTGCGAGCGCGAGATCCTGCCCCGGTTCCACCGGTAGGCGGTGCTCGAAGCTCGAACGGGCTAGGCTGGAGACCGGCAGGACCGGACGCACGTCGAGTGGCGATGTTCACGACTGACCGGTGTTCTACGCGTTCACTCACCGTTCACGGTTTTCCACAGGCCTGTCTACCTCGCGGCCGCATATTCTGGGATGTACGGAACTCGACCAACACACCGCCGGCAACTCGGCGAAGAAGCCAGTCGGGAGGGACGACCATGGCGGACATCGTTCGTTGGGACCCGTTTGAAAGCTTCATGACTGCGCGCCAGATGATGAACCGGCTTCTCGAAGACGCCTGGGTACGCCCGATGGCCCCGTTAGCCGGCGAGATTGAGCGACCGCTCTCGGTCGACGTGTATGAGACCGACGACGAGGTCGTGGTGACGGCCCCCGTGCCGGGCGTCAAGCCAGAGGACATCGACGTGTCGATCCAAGGCAACTCGCTTTCCATCAAGGGCGAGACGAAGATGGAACGAGACGTGAGCGAGGAGAACTTCTACCGACGGGAGCGACGCTACGGGAAGTTTGGGCGGCAGATTATGCTCCCGACGGTCGTGCAGAGCGAGCGCGCCGAAGCGCGTTTCGAGAACGGAGTCCTGACCCTGCATATGCCAAAGGCCGAGGAGGTGCGACCGCGCAAGATCCAGATCAAAGCCGCCGCGTAGGCGCCGTCCTAGAGAGCGCGAAGGTGACGTACCGCGTCGCAGCTGCGGATCTGACTGGAGGACTCACACGACGAGAACCGGGAATTGACGTATCGCAATCTAGGTGAGCTTGTCGGCGCCGCGTCAGAGCAGTTCGCGGACGACGTAGCGTTTCAGGTCCGGCGCGGGCTTCGGCTCGAACGCTACACCTTCCGGGCGGCAGGCGACGGAGCTCGGCGGGTCGCGGCCTGGTTGAACGCCCGCGGCATCACGGCAGGCGAGCGTCTCGTGGTCTGGTCGCCGAACATGCCGGAGTACGCCATGCTCTACTTTGGCGCGTGGACGGCCGGCGTCGTCGTCGTGCCGATTGACGTCCGGACCGGTCAGGAGATCCTCGACCGCTTCGTGGCGGCGGCCGAGCCACGCATGGCGTTCAAGTCGCGACACCTCGCGGGCCGCTTTGGCCCGCCCGTGGCCGAGACATTCGACCTCGAGGATCTGCTCGATCTCGTCGCCGACATGCGGCCGCTGGCCTCAGTCCCCGACATACCCTCGCAGAGCCTTTGCGAAATTGCTTTCACGTCGGGCACAACCGGGGTGCCCAAAGGTGTCATGTTGACGCACGGCAACTTCCTGGCAGAGATCGCGGCGATGCGACAGGCATTCCCACTGAAGCGCTCATACCGTGCCCTCTCTGTCCTGCCGCTCAGCCATGCCCTGGAGCAGATCATCGATCTCCTGCTCGCGTACACCTTCGGGGTACGGATGACCCATGTGCCGAGCGTCAACGCCGTGACTATCTCGCGAGCACTGCGAGAGGAGGGCACGACCTGCCTCATCCTGGTCCCCCAGCTACTCCGCATGCTGCTGACCGGGATCGAGCGGCGTGCGCGTGAGGAGAACGAGGCACTCTGGACTTCGGCACACGCGGTCGCTGAGCGGATTCCGTTCCCGCTCCGCCGCGTGCTTTTCGGACGCGTGCATCGCGCGCTGGGCGGCCACCTCGAGTTCTTCGGGTCGGGTGGGGCGCCGCTGGATCTCAAGGTCGCGGCCGCGTGGCAGCGCATGGGCGTGCACATCCTCGAGGGATACGGCCTTACCGAGACGAGCGCTGCGAGCACGATCAACAGCTGGCGCGCCCAGCGGCTGGGGACCGTCGGACAACCCATTCCGGGTGTCGACGTGAGGATCTCCGGGGATGGAGAGATCCTCATTCGCGGCCCGACGGTGAGCCCGGGCTACTTCGGCAACGAGGAGCTCACGAGCCGTTCGTTTGTCGACGGGTGGCTGCAGACCGGCGATATTGGCTCGCTCGACGCTGACGGCTTCCTGCGCATCTCCGGGCGGGCCGCATTCAAGATCGTGCTGCCGGACGGGCGTAACGTCTACCCAGAAGACGTCGAACAAACCCTCAACCTTCATCCGCTGGTGAGAGAGAGCTGCGTCGTCGGGGTCGAGCGGAATGACGGGGAGGCAGTTTATGCCGCACTGCTCACGACGGCACCCGAGCGGGCAGACGAGATCATCCGGGAGTCGAATCGGCGGCTGGCAGCACACCAGCAGATTCGCGGATACACGATCTGGCAGGAAGCCGATTTTCCCCGGACGGCGACACTCAAAGTCGACCGCGTATCCGTGCGCGAAGCAGTCGAGAGAGACCGCGCGGCAGTGGTCGGCGAAAGGCCGGGACGGCCCGGTCCCCCCGGCGACCCGCTGATCGCTGTGATTGCGCGCGCGGCCGAGCGGCCGTCCGACGATGTTCGGGACGGCGCCGAGCTCGAAGGTGATCTCGGGCTCGACTCAATCGGCCGGATAGAGCTCCTCGCCGCGATCGAAGAGGAGATGGGGCGTGTCGTCGACGAGCTGGCGGTGGGTCCTCAAACGACCATCGCAGAGCTCCGCGCCCTCGTCGCCGCCGGATCGACGAGCAGGGAGATCAAGGCTCCGCCGCGCTGGCCTCGCACGTGGTGGGCCAGGATGATCGGGTCCGCGCTGCTCTGGATCGCGTTTCGGCTGCAGGACCGATGGATGCGCCTGGACGTCGTGCACCCCGACCGGGCGGCGTCGCTCCCGGTGCCGTCCCTGGTGATCTTCAATTATCAAGGGCCGTACGCGCCCCTCGTCCTGCTGCGGGCCCTGCCGGCCCACGTCCGGTCCCGCGTCGCTGTCGCCGTCGACCCACGTATCTGGAAAGGCCGGGACCGGTGGCAGGGTCTGCTAGCAGCACTCGCCGCTCAGGCGTTTTCGTTCGCGAAGAGCGGCGGAACAGCCCTCGCCGGACTCGAGGAGCTCGGGCGATGGCTCGACGACGGGTACGCCGTCATCATCAGCCCGGAGGGGGAACCCGAACTCGACGGCGCCCTACGTCCGTTTCTGAACGGCACTGGGCTCATGGCCGTTGAGATGCGTGTGCCGATCGTTCCATTCAAGCTCGAGCATTATCACCGGCTCTTCCCTCGCGATCAGTCGTTCCCCTACTTGCCGAACAAGCCTGGAACTGTCCGTCTGATCGTTGGCGAACCGCTCACGCTTCCCAAAGGGACAACGTACCGTGACGCGACCGAGGCAGCCGAGCGGGCATTGGTTGACGCTCACTGAGCGTGTCGGCTAGTCAATCGTCTCGCGTCAACAGGCACAATATCGCCCGCGACGATCTCCTGCGAATGGCGCGCTTCCGGCCGCGGGGATATATTCCCCGGCATGGAGGGAATACCGGCGACCGTTGTTCGCGAGCCCGGGACCCACAGTCCGCGGGAGTTCGCGCAGCGGGTCCGCCGCCTCGCGGTCTTCTACGTTGGCCTGTTTGCTACAGCGTCGCTTGGTATCGGGCTTCTGGTCTGGCAGGCGCAGCTCTTCGTGTTCCCGCCCTGGGTCCCGGGCCGCTAGCCGTGAACGGCCCGGTGGCAGCCATCCAGCTTGCGTTGGCCGCTGTCGGCACCGGTCCGCGTCCGTCTGTGGCTGATGTGCAGCTCATCGCTCCGAGCGAGAATACGGGCGCTTACCGCGTCGAGGCGACGATCCAGAACAGCTGGCTCGGCCACGGCCAGGTCGCTCTGCTGGTTCGGCTGCGGGACCGTGCCACCGGCGCCACCGTCCAGGAGGATCGGGAGATCGACCTGCGGGGGCGGGAGCGCACACTCCTGGTCGTGGAGGTCCAAGCGCCGCGGGGTGAGTACGACGCCGAGGTCGACGTGGAGTACCCAGCACGCTAAAGCTGACCCGGCTCGTCGGGGATCGCTGGCGGCGGGAGAGCGCCCGGCAACCCCAGCGATCGATCACGCCGTCGGTGCTCGATTCGGGCCGCTCACCTGCTCGGGTTGCTCTGGCGGACACCCCACGGACGCGGTCGCCTTACTCCTTCGCCGGCAGGTCCACGACACGTCGAACGTTCGACACATGGTTTGCGACGTCGACCGCGCGTCGGCGCTCGTCGCGCGAGCCAGCTTGGCCGGCGAGTCGCACGACGCCGTCCGCCACGTCGATCGTGAAGTGATTGTGGTCGACGTCCGGGTCGAGGACTAGCGCGGCGCGCACCGCCTCTGCAATCTCAACGTCGGTGGTCGGGCCGAGCCCGGTCTGGTCTGTGATCGGCCCCTCGCCGCCAACCCCTGCCTCGGGCGGCTCGCGATAGCGACGGTTTGGATCTGCCATTGTCGATCCCCCTACGCGGCTGGCACCAGCTCAACCTTGATCCACCCCAGCTGCCGCTGGTCGAACGCCTGGTAGGCCGCGACGATGTCGTTCATCGGCCTGACGTGGGTGAGGATCTCGGCCGGATTGACGGCGCCAGTCCGGACCAGTTCGAGCAGCATCGGGATGTAGCGCCGGTGATTGCAATTCCCCATCTTGATGGTGAGGTTCTTGTTCATCGCGGTGCCGAATGGGAAGAACCGGTCCGAGGGCGGGTAAACGCCGATGACCGAGAGTGTTCCCGCTTTCGACAGCGATTCGACCGTCCATTCGGCGACGAGCGACGGTGCCTCTCCGGGGTGCCAGTTGTCGCCCACGGGGCGTGGCTCGGGCACGATCTCGCGGAGCTCCTGCTGAAATTGCGCTGCATACTGCTCCACGCGGCGAGCGGCCGGCCCCTGGCGAGGCTGGTTCGCATCGATCCCGACCGCGTCGATTGCTCGATCGACCCCGATGCCGCCGGTCAGGCCCCGGATCGTGTCTACCGGGTCATCAGCGTTGAAATCGATGACTTCTGCTCCCTGCCCGCGCGCCATGTCGAGGCGCGAGGGGATGCAGTCCACAGCTAGGACACGGCCGGCACCGAGCAGCTTGGCGCTCGCGATGGCGAACTGACCGACCGGTCCACACCCGAATACGGCGACAGTATTACCCGCCTCGATCTCCGCGAGCTCCGCACCGAAGTAGCCCGTGGGAAAGATGTCGGAAAGCAAGATCGCCTGGTCATCGTCGACCTCGTCCTCCTCGGGCAGCTTGACGAGACCGACGTTCGCAAAGGGGATGCGCGCCTTCTCCGCCTGCAGCCCATGGAACGCTCCGCTCGACTGTGGCCCGCCGAAGAAGGCTGTCCCGGCCTGTCGTCCGTTCGGGTTGGCGTTATCGCATTGCGCGAAGTATCCGTCGCGACAATACGAGCAGTACCCGCAGGAGATAGTCGACGCGATGACCACGCGATCGCCCGGAGCGAAGTTGCGAACCATCGGGCCCACCTCTTCGACGTAGCCGACTGCTTCGTGGCCTAGGATGGTACCCGGCCTCACCCCCGGTACCGTCCCGCGGACCAGGTGCAGGTCCGTCCCGCAGATCGCATTGGCAGTGACCCGGACGATGGCATCCGCTGGCTGCTCGATGCGTGGTTCGGGCACCTCGTCAAGGCGGATATCTCCAACTCCATGAAAGACCAACGCCTTCATCTTTGTGCTCCTCGCATCCGTCGATTTGGGATCGTCACAACAGCGGCGGTGTCGCACAGGCTGACTGCGTATCGCCAGCTGTACCTCTCAGACTTCTAATGATGACCAGCCCGTCTTGCATGCGGCGTTGCGATCGGTCAACGCCGTGTGAATGTATCGGGCGGATCAACGACGGAAGAGGTGACTGTGAGTGATCTCGGCAGCCGAGATTGACCTTCTGTTCATCCCCCGCTACGGGGTAGCCAACTCTCGTGCCGGAAGATTGTGGTCAAGGGCTTTCTCTTGCAGGCGCGGACGGATTCAAGGACGTGCAAAGGAGCACTCTGATGGCACGAGCCACGCAGACCCAGCGCGAAACCCTGTATGCAGAGGCGCCCGCCACGGCGGCGGTGAGCGATCCGATCCACAATCTCATTCAGACATTGAGCGTGAAGCTGGACGCCGTTTGGCGATACGACAAGTACCTCGCGGATTGCCGGGACGACCAGAGCTGCGGCCAGATCTATAGAAAGATGAAGGACGACGACCTGGAGCACGTCCGGATGCTCCGAGACGAGATCGACCGCCACTGCAGGGAGGGCTCGTTCCGCTAGCGATCCGTCAATGTCAATCTGATCCGCCCCAGGGGGACTCCGGATGACAAGCACCAATCACGCTTGGCGAATGCCCCTCTCAAACGTGAGGCGAGAATCGAGACGGAAGGAGGGAACCGGGCGAACGCCGATACGATGAGGCGATCAGGGTTCGTGTTTGATCCCTGAGCATGTGAAGCTTGGAGCGGTCTGTGTGAGGCGCGCGGGCCCAGGTTGCGCACGTGGGTCCGCGCGTACCGACCGCGACGATCGATGTTCTTCGAACCGAGCATTCGCCGCATCGGACGGCGCGGGGCCTTCCGCACGCTATGCCAGAGCGTATTTCACTTCCACCTGTCACCATAGGCCGGTACGTCCCGCTCGTCGGTGAAGACGTTGTCGAGCAGCTGCGAGAGCTGAGCTCTCCGATGAACGGCGTCCGTCTCCTGCTGCTGAGTTCTACAGCGACCGGCGGGGGAGTCGCCGTCGTGCTCCGCTCGCTGGTCCCGGCCCTCCGCGCGCTGGGCATCGCGGCAGACTGGTACGTCATGGACACCGACGAATCGTTCTTCGCAGTGACAAAGCACCTCCACAATCTCCTGCAGGGGCAGGAGGGCGATCTGTCCGCCGCTCGGCGACCTCAGCTGCATCCCCAGCATCCCGGAGCTGATCCGGTGGCCCTGGCTGATCCCACCGAATGTTCTCCTGCGTCGCGGCGACGTCGCGCCGGTGGGTGCGCTCCTCATGGACGACCCCAGCGCACTACCCGAGCGCGGGGAGCTGCGCAGAGCGCTGGGCGTCCCCGACGCGCGTCCATTCGTCTTCGCGACGGTCGGCGGTGCCCTCGCCCGGGAGCAGTACGTGCGTGCCCTGGTGCGTGGGTTGGAGGAGGCGGGTGTAGCGGCCATCTGCTCGGTCGGAACGCGGCTGGGGGAAGCGACGATCGGCGAGCTGAACCGCCCGCCGGTGCGGGTTGTCCGCTTCCTGCCCGATGATCTGCAAGCCATGCGCGCCGCGGACGCGCTGATCTGGCATGGGGGCCACGAGACAATGCTCAAGGCGGTGGCGTGCGGCATTCCGGCCGTGGGCGTCCCGATGCAGTTCGACCAAGAGAGCAACGTGCGGATGCTGGAGCGAGCAGGCGCCGGGCTCCGCATCGCGGGCGAAGACGGCCGACCCGAGCGGATTGCCGAAGCGGTCGGGTACGTCCTGAACAAGTCTCGCTATCGGCTCGCGGCCGAGCGCCTCGCTGCGACAAATCGTCAGGTCGGCGGCGCGCCAGGCTTGATGGACCGCATCGAGCGGCTCGCCGCCTGACCCGCCCACTTGGACTCGAGCCAGCGTGGGCGCGCACTGCCGATTGAAAAATGGCCTTGCCTTCGGACGGAGGTCGTGGAACGTGCGGTGGAAGCGGCCGGCACCGTCGCCGATGTTCCTGCTGCTCCCGGTGGTGCTGATCGTTCTTCTCAATCCTCTCGTTGTGCATGCAAAAGTCTGGCTCCTGCTCTCCCAGGAGCTGCCCCAGGTGCCGGTCAAGCCGTTGCACGCGCTTTCCGCGGAGCCGTCGCAGCAGCACGTTCGCTTTCTTGCGGAGCACGGACCGGTCGTCGGCGATCTGTTCGGAGCGTCCGACGCCCGCGACGAAGCGTCGGCGGACTCACGGCCGGCGGTGATTATTGCCCTTGGGGTGTGGCTGCCCGAGAGAGACCGTCCGATGCTCTTGCGCTTCGCCGACAGTCTGGCGCGACTCGGGTACGTCGTGCTCTGGCCGAGAAGCACCGCACTGGACGCTGGGGCATCGATTCCTGAGGACCCGGGGACGTTCGTCGCGAGCATCGGTTACCTCGAGGGCTTGCCCGCGGTTGACCGCGAACGGATCTCCATCGTCGGGATCTCGATGGGCGCGTCGATCGCCCTGGTCGCGGCGAGCAATCCAGGCGTCGCCGACCGCGTCCGCGCCGTCGTGTCCCTCGGTGGCTACTACGATACTGTCGCGTATCTCCAGAGCCTCGCCACGCACAGCACCCATCTCGACGGAGAGGCTATCGCCTGGCAGCCGAGTCAGGATGCTGTGCGCCAGGCCGACGCGGTACTCCGGGCGATGGGCCTAGCGGCGTCGGCCGCGGTCCTGGAGGCGCCGACGCGTGAGGAGGCGCAGTCGCGCCTGGGCGCCATCCCGCCCGCTGAGCGCCAGGCGCTCCAGCGGCTCAGCCCCGCCGCTCATCTCGGAACGCTGCGCGCGGAGGTCTTCGTCCTGCACGACCGAACCGACCCCTATGTCCCATACACGGAGTCGGTCGAGCTGGAGCGTGCACTGCTGGAAGGCCAGGTTGGAAGATTCCTCTTAACGGAGATGATTCAGCACGCGCACGTCGCGGACGAGATGACCTGGCAGACGGCACTGGAAGTGGCCCAACTGTACCGCTTCGTCTACGCGGTCGTGGACTATCTGTAGAGATGGTGTTATTCGCCGCGCGTTTACCGACATCCTGCCGGATTGCAACGGCCGGAGCTGGACGCGCTTTTTCGGATGGTGTTAGGGTTAATCAGGGCCGACCGGTGGCCCGGGCCCCCGTGATCCGCAGGGGCCGGCAGCTGAACAACCGAAGACCCGCACATCTCCATGCTGCCGGGATTGATGTCTGCAATCTACAAAAGGCACACGCTGGATGCCTTGACGCGTGGAGCCGATGAAGGACGTGCCTGGCTGCGATAAGCGTCGGGGAGCCACTTCACGTGCGAGCGGACCGGGGTGGAGCAACCTCCGGTGTACCAACTGGCCCGCCCGGGGCATCGCAGGGTAGTCACGTTGGGTAGGGATACGCGCTGGAAACATCAAAGCGCGAAGCCCACGCCAGGGCGAAGTGGTCGAAAGGCGGCACGTGTAAGGCCGCCGACGGCCTCAGCCGAGTTGTACTACGGGCCGAGAGCTTGCCCATCGCCGCCAGTCGGGTGCGCAGGACTTCGGGATCTCATGCCCAGCCCTCCGATCGGGTGAACCTACACGGGAGTCGGATCATGAGCAAAGCCTTCAGCCATGGTTACTCGCGTCAGATCGAGGACGCCGAGCTGAGAGGGCGCGTGCTAGCGACGCTGGCTCGTGATAGCCAGATCAAGAGCGACGATCTCCGGGTCATCCTGGAGGGCGGCGGCATCACACTGTTGGGAACTGTCCACACCCCGTACGAGCGTCACCGAGCCGAGCACCTGACCAAGTGGGCCACGGGCGTCCGGCGCGTCGACAATCGCATGGCTGTCGCCGTAGGACAATACGTGACCGACGACGAGCTGGCTGAGCGCGTGCGGGAGAGGCTTGCCGCCGAGCCGCGCGTCTCGCTTCATGACGTGGGTGTTGTGATCCAGACCGGCGTGGTCACGCTCGTCGGGCGGGTGAACCGCCTGGCGGAGGAGCGCGCAGCGGTGCGCGGCGCTGAGAGGGCCGAAGGTGTACGTGACGTGATCAGCGCCATCAGGGTCGGCCAGATCGACCCGACCGATAGCCCATTCCCGATCGTCGACGATGCCGCGCTCCTCAGCGAGGTCAACGCCGCGATCGAGGACGCCGGAGTCACGATCTATCAGAATGAAAGCTACGTCCGGGATGGCAGGGCCTATCTCCACGGCCTGGTGGCCGACCCTCGAGCTCTCCAGCGGGCGACACGGGCCGCCCAGGACGTGCCGGGTCTCCAGCGTATTCGCAACGGGCTCGCACTGCAGGCGAGCTCCGCCAGTCGCGACCCAGATGAAGCTCTCGTCGGGCGTATCGTCCAAGCCTTTCATGACGACGGGCGCGTGAGTCCGTCCCAGGTGGTGCCATCTGCATCTGACGGCGTGGTCGTTCTTGGTGGCGGAGTCGACAGCATCGAAGATCACGACGCCGCGCTGGCCATCGCAGCCCGCGTGTCGGGAGTCCGCACCGTGATGGATAGCCTGCGGATCCTCGGGCGATCGCCACTGCGGGCGAGCGACCGCGAGGGCGGAGAGCTCCGGCGTATCCCGTACGAACGTCAGGGGCCATGATGAAGCGCGATGACGACGAGCTGACGAGGCGAGCGCTGGCCGCGCCGCGATTCGACAATCGCCAGCTGGAGATCGTGCACCCGGAGCCTGACAGCAACGAGACGCTCGCCGAGGCCATCAAGGTTGTGCTGGAGAAGGATCCGCCGGTGGACGGCTCGAAGGTCGCCGTGCACGTCGGCGACAGGGGTGCGGTCCGGATCTCCGGCGCGGTGCTCAGTTCGCTCGAGCGCGAGGCGGCGGAGAACGACATCTGGTCTGTGAGCAGGGTGCGCAGCGTGGAGAATCAGCTCCACGTCGCTCCGTCGGAGATGTTGGCGGAGCGATTCAGGCCCGGAAGGTAGGAGTCATGCCCGAGACGATCCCTATTCCTGGACGGGTGAAGCCGACACGGAGGGCGTACGATCGCCGCTCCCTCGGGGCGAGCGCCGAGTGGCGACCGCCCCCCGCCAAGCGGCAGATGGCCAAGGACCGGCCCGGCACACTCATCTGCGCGCGGTGCCACGCGATCTCCACGATCAAGCGCTGGTTCTACGACGAGCGGCGCTACCAGGAACTCAAACGCGATACACGCGTGGGCGTCACCACGTGTCCTGGGTGCGAGCGCCTCGACCGCCAGCTCTACGAGGGAGACGTGCGTCTCCGGAGCGTGCTGCTGGTCGGCACCAAACGGCAGTCGCTCGCCATGATCCGCCACGAGGAGCAGAAGGCGATGCGGGAGAACCCGATCGCTCGACTCGCCGCGGTCCACGACCAGGGCGCGGAGATCACCATCTTCACGACCACGCGCTACCTCGCCGAGCGGATCGGCAGGGCGTTCGAGAGGGCGTTCGGAGGGACGCTGCGTGTGGACCGCCTGGTTGGCGAGAAGTTCTCCCGCGTCTACTGGGAACGCCGTTGAGGCGCCCCCTCCGGAACGGGCGCCGGGGCTGAGTAGCCAGGTACTCTCAGCCGGTATAGTCTGGGCTCTCTCGCAGTTTGTGTGGAGCAGGGCTGATCCTTGGCATATCTTGAGGTGCTATGAGAGGGACAACCCCTCATGTAGTGCTTATGTGGCGTCGAATCACAAGGTTTGCGAGAGAGCCTAGTCTGCAACCGATGCGGACTCGAGGGAACAACGTTGGCGCAGTCAGGATGGCGCTCGGGTCCGGCACGTCCGCCGGCTATCGGTGACCGCGGCTCGCTTTGCCACCCCGCCCACCGGCGGGTGGGTGGCCGCTGCCCTCGGATCGTCGCCCACCGCCAGTGCGTCCCCCTTTCTCGACGCGCGCCGCTTGCTTGGCTGTGCCAGAAACGCTTGGATTGACTGGCAACGCGAGGTGCCCCTGGATCCGCGTTCTCGCGCGCTTCACGTTCTTGCTCATGTCCTCCCCCCATTTGGTCTGCAGCGGAATCACTCGCGGACCGACTGCGCAGCCTTGGACGTCGCCTCGCTGGTCTCGCGCCGCAACAGCAGCGGGTAAGGAGGAGTCGTGGGCCCTGCCTCCACGGCGACCACGCGTTCGTCCGCTGTTCGCCCGCGCACCTGCGCTCGCTGGCGCGCTCGATAGTTCTGCAGCTGGCTCTCAAGCTTGTCCACTACCGAGTCGACAGCCACCTGCATCTGAGTGGCTCGCTCCTGAGCGCGGAAGACGGTCCTCCCGTGGAAGAGCCTCACGTTCACGACTGCGCGATCGACAACGCTCCTCGTCTGTTCGATATTGAGCTCGACCTCCGCACGGTCCAGCTCGGGCATGTACCGTTCCAGCTTGGCCACCTTGCGCTGAGCCAGTGCCCTGAGACTTTGCGTCAGTTTGAACTTCCTGGCCTTGGTGATGATCAGCATCGAACCTCCCTTCAATTCACTATCTGGTGTTGACGTTGACCCCCGCATGGCGCGCCGTAAATGCTGGGTACAACCGTGGGGATTAAAGGGGTGTTTACTCACGGTTCACACTCCGCCATGTGGTGCTTAACTTAGCTACCCGATAGTTAGTCCAAGATGGGAGATCGCGGGTGGCGACGCCAGGCCATACCGAGACACGCGTACACGCGTGAAGCGGAGTCTCGCCCGACAACTGAGAGACCACGATGGATGAGCACATCACGGGAGGTTCGGATGATCACTGTCACTGAGCGAGCGGCGGCTGGCTTCGACGAGATGCTGAAGGCCAATAACGCGCCGGCCGGGCAGGGAGTGAAGCTCGTGCCGACTGCGACCGGTACGATCGGGATGACAATCGACACGCCGAGCGAAGGCGATGAGGTCATCGAGACGGGCGGGAAAGCGGTCCTCATCGTCGACAGCCGCATCTCCGGAAACCTGGACGGCGTGATCGATTGTGACACGGAAGAGGTCGATGGGCAGCCACAATCTCGGTTCAAGCTCCTGGGGTAGTTGATGATCGGGAGCACGCCGAGGAAAACCTCACCACCGCTGCGAGGAGGGGGCAATGGAGCCCCCTCCTTCACGTTGAGGAGACGAGCGTGCGGCCCGCGAGCCGCGCTGGGAGGTGGCACATGCTCTGGGCGCTTCTGGCGATCCTTCTCGTCCTCTGGCTGTTCGGCCTGATCGGGTCCGTGGGTGGGCAGCTAATTCACCTGCTCCTCGTGCTCGCGCTGTTGGTACTCATCGTTCGGCTCGTCACCGGTCGTCGCGTCGTCTGACCCGCAATCGGGGTACGAGGCTCGGACCTGCCGCCGCTCGCGTCACGGCCACGAGGTCTCTCCGAGTGGGATGACCATCACCTCGGGGACCACGCTCTCGTCGGGGATCGTCAGAACCCAGCGGACCGTCTCCGCTACCGTCCGCGGGTCCTGCAGCGTACTAGGATCGATATCGGGGAAGCGCTCGAGCAGGAACGGCGTACGCATCCCTCCGCTCACGACTGCAGTGACCTTTACGTTGTGGGTCCGGGCCTCGACGTGGAGGGCATGACTGAAGCCGAGCAATCCCCACTTGCTGGCGTGGTAGGCGGCAGCGTTCGGCCACGCCCGCTTTGCGGCGGTGGACACGATGTTCACGATGTGGCCGCTCCCCTGTTGCCCCATGAGCGGCAGGCACAGCTTCGACAGCACAAACGGCCCCCGGAGGTTCGTCGCGATGATCCGGTCCCACTCCTGAATTAGCAGCTCCTCGATCGAGACCGTTCGATCGACGCCGGCATTGTTCACCAGAACGTCGATACGACCGTAGGCGTCGACAACGTGTCGTAAGGTTGCCGCGGCTCCGTCCTCGTCCCTTACGTCCAGGTACATGCCGAGCGCCCGACCGCCATGCGCCTCGACTCGGGCGGCGACGCCCTGCGCCAGCTCCCGGCGAATGTCCGTGGCGACAACAATGGCTTTCGCGTCGCCGAGCGCGTTGCAGATCGCCTCGCCAAGCCCTTGGCCGCCACCGGTCACGACCGCCACTCGCCCATCTAGCTCTAACATGAAGTGCGCTCCTTTCATGACAGTTGGCAGACCGTCCATACAAGCGATGTGATGTGCATACCACGCGCTGTCTTGCTGAGTCTAGTCGTAGATCATGCCCGAATGCTCATGTCGGGTTGACACTGTCCCGATCCCCCAAGACACCTCACACTTGGCCGTTTGCTCATCGATGGAGCCCGTCCAGGTGCATTGTGGTTTTACCTATTATGTCTATGACGGCACATCCGAAGCCAATGGGTGAAGGCAATGGTCCGGGTGTTGAACGCTGTCGCTTTAGAGGGCGTTGGTGTCATCCTACCGGCGGATCCTTCTCCGGCGTCGTAAGGGCTCTTAATCATGCACGGTTGTCACTAACTCGTTGGAAATCGTTTACGGGAAGTTAACCGGCCGCAACTCGCATTGATCCTCGCCGCTTCGATACTCGGAGAAGAAGTGATCGTACCCAATCAACGTCATTCTGATCCGCCTGAGGCGGAGAAGAATCCCCTCAGGCAAGGGATACGGATTCAGGATGACAACTACCGATCCCTCGTTGATGGAGCACGAGAGGCGAGCGAGATCGCCGTTTGGCGGATCGTCCCAAGAAAGGCAGCAAACCGTGTACACACTTGGCATCAATGCCGTCTTTCACGATCCGTCGGCCAGTCTCGTCTGGGATGGCGAGGTTCTCGCGGCGGCCGAGGAAGAACGCTTCAACCATGTGAAGCACGGGAAGCGTCCCGGTCCATTTTCCACGTACGAGCTGCCGTTCCAGGCCATCGACTATTGCCTCCGGGCCGCTGGAATCCGACTCGCCGACGTGGATCATGTTGCCTACTCCTTCGACCCCTATCAGCTACTGGGATCGCATCAGGTGGGAGCGGCGATCTCGCTGCCGGTCGCACCGAGCGCGCATCCGACCAAATCGGCATGGGAGTCGCCGTGGGAGCCCCTCTTCCTGTGCTACGTTCTGAACGCCCCACGGCAGTTGGCGGGTGGGGCGCCGCACCATCTCAAGGAACGGTTCCCGGAAGTCCACGCGGACGGTCCGTATCGCTGGCACTTCGTGGACCACCACCTGACGCACGCGGTGAGCGCCTATCACGCCTCCCCGTTTGAGCAGGCAGCGGTGCTCACCGTCGACGGACGGGGAGAGCGGGCGACGACCAGCTACAGCATTGGGGACGGGAACCGACTCGATCGACTAGGTCAGGTGGACGTTCCCCACTCGCTGGGCATTCTCTACGAACAGGTGACCGAGTACCTCGGCTTCCAACGCTCGTCCGATGAGTACAAGGTTATGGCGCTTACGTCGTTCGGGAAACAACGATTCCTGAGGGAGTTCCAGGAGATTATTTGCGTCCAGGGTGAGGGCCGCTACACGGTCCAGCCGCCAGAGCTGGAGGCCCGGTTCGGACCCCCGCGTCAGCGACATGCCCCAATTGAAGCCCGTCATCACGACGTAGCCGCCTCGCTCCAGGTTGCGCTGGAAGAGACCGTGCTCGAGCTCGCCCGATGGCTGCATGGGGCGACGCGGAGCGACAGTCTGTGTCTGGCTGGAGGGGTGGCGCTCAACTGCGTCATGAACTCCTGCCTGCGCGACCGCGGCCCATTCTCCCGCCTCTGGGTCCAGCCCGCAGCCGGTGATGCAGGGACATCACTGGGTGCAGCCCTATGGGTCGATGCCCGGGAGCGTGGCAGCGAAAGCCGCCACTTCCGCATGGATCATGCATTTCTCGGTCCAGCCTACTCGGATCAGGACATCGAGCGGGTCCTGCGTTGGTCCAAGTCCAGCTATCGACGGATGGACGACGTCGCCCAGGAGGTTGCCGCGCTGCTGGCCGTAGGCAACGTTGTTGGATGGTTCCAGGGGCGCATGGAATTCGGGCCGCGTGCGCTCGGCGCGCGATCCATCCTCGCGTCGCCGATTGATGCGTCTATGCAGGACCGCCTCAACGACATCAAGGACCGCGAGGACTTTCGGCCGGTCGCGCCAGTCGTGCTGGAGCAAGAGGCCTCACGCTGGTTCGAGCGTGCTGAAACGTCACCGTTCATGTTGTTCGTCTACCCCGTGCGACCCGACGTGGCGGGCCGCATTCCGGCCGTCCGTCACGTCGATGGGACAGCGCGCATTCAGACCATCAACCGGTCCCAGCATCCACTCTTCTACGACCTGGTGAAGGCGTTCCGGGCTCGAACTGGCGTTCCGGTGCTGATCAACACGTCCTTCAACACGCGCAGCGAGCCTATCGTCTGCTCGCCGGAAGACGCGCTCCGGTCGTTCTGGTCATCGCCGCTGGATGCGCTCGCGATCGGGCCGTTTCTCGTCGCGAAGCCAGCGGTGGACGCATGACACCGCGTGTGTCCGTCGTCGTCCCCACGTGCCGTCGACCAGAGCATCTCGGGCGCTGCCTCGAGGCGCTCATGGACCAAGATCTGGACGCGAGCGAGTACGAGATCATTGTTGTCGACGACGCGAGGAGCTTGGAGACCCACCAGCAGGTGGAGGCGATGGCGCGAGCATGTGAATTGAAGCCCGAGTTCGCGGACATGGTCGTTCCGGAACCCGATCGTACGGATCCCGCTCAGCATCGAGGGGGGCCCCGGTTCCGCTATGTTGCGGTGCAGGGCAGCCATGGGCCGGCCGCGGCGCGCAATCGGGGGTGGCGCGTCGCGAGCTGCCCCATCATCGCGTTCACCGATGACGACTGTATCCCGCACCGTGGCTGGCTGCGAGCCGGTGTGGATGCGTTCCGCGACGGGGTCGTGGGCGTAGGAGGCCGTGTGCTCGTGCCGATCCCCGAGAGACCGACGGACTACGAGCGCGATGTGGCAAGGTTGGAGCGGGGCGAGTTCGTCACGGCGAATTGCTTCTACCGGCGGGATGCGCTGAGTGCCGTCGGCGGATTCGACGAGCGGTTCCAACTGGCCTGGCGCGAGGACAGCGACGTGTTCTTCAGGATTCTCAAATCCGGGGCCCGCCTCGAGCGGTCGGACGACGCTGTCGTCATCCACCCCGTCCGCCTGAGCACGTGGGGGGTGAGTCTCAGGCAGCAACGGAAGAATCTCTACAACGCCCTTCTCTACAAGAAGCACCCGAGACTGTACCGCGAGCGGATTCAGCGGCCCCCGTGGCGCTACTACCGCATCGTTGCTGCCATGCTCGTTGCGCTCGCAGGGGCAGCGGGCCGGCGCCGCGGCCTCATGCTCGGAGGCGTGCTCGCATGGGCTATCCTGACCGGCCGTTTGTGCGCGGAGCGACTCTCCGGATCGTCGGCTGCGCCGACGCACGTCACCGAGGTTGTCGCGACGTCCGCCCTCATTCCGTTGCTAGCGGTCTTCTGGCGGGTGTGGGGCGCCATCAAGTACCGGGTGTTCTTCCTATGACGGGGACCACGTCCCGGCCGCCTCTTCCCGGATTCCTCCAGATCGAGCCGGTCGGCCAGTGCAACCTGCGTTGCCAGATGTGTCCGATCCAGTTCCGGCGCGACGGCCCGCCGTTCGGTCCGCCCGCGTTCATGCCTTTTGACATGTATGCGCGACTCGTCAACGAGATGAACGGCGTCAACGAGCTGCACCTTCAGGGGCTCGGCGAGCCGATGATGCACCCTCGCTTCTTTGACATGGTCGCCTACGCGACGGCGCGCGGAATCGCCGTCAGCACGAACTCGAATCTAACATTGCTGAACGGGCGAAGAGCCGAGCATTGCGTCCGAAGCGGCCTGCAATGGCTTCATGTCTCGATCGATAGCGCTACGTCAGAAACGTACGAGCGTATTCGCGTCCGCGGACGGTTTGACCGCCTCGTGCGCAACCTAGAGACACTTCTCGAGGCCAGGCAAGGGTTGGCCAGCAAACTGCCGCACCTGCGTCTCGTCGCGGTGGTCATGCGGCAAAACCTCCACGAGCTTCCCGGCCTGGTTCGATTCGCGCGGCAATGGTCCTTCGAGGCCATGTTCGTCCAACACCTCTGCCACGACTTCGGCGAGTCGAGTCTGCCCGCGCACTACGCACCGATGCGCGCGTTCGTGCAAGCGCAGACGCTCCTCGACGAGACTCCCGACCGAGTGGCGCACTACTTTGAGGAGGCGCGCGCGATAGCCTCGGAGGCCGGGATCGATCTGCGGCTGCCGAGGACGCGCCCTCGACTCCATCCGCCTGGCACGCCGGGCCCCGACCGATGCAGCTGGCCGTGGACGGGGGCGTACGTGAGCTATGACGGGTATGCGATGCCCTGCTGCATGGTTGCCACGCCCGACCGGATTAACTTTGGGAACGTCGACAAGCAGGGTCTCCGCTCGGTCTGGGAAGGGGACGCGTACCAATCCTTTCGGGAACGGCTTGCCTCCAATCACCCGCCGGACGTCTGCCGTTCGTGCTCGGTATACGCGGGCACGTTCTAATGTGTTGTCCACGAATCAAGGCGCCACTCGCAGCGCACCCAACCCGCGGGGGTGAATGAGTGCATATCCTTACCTGGCATGTCCACGGCAGCTATCTGCTGGCACTCGCGAACACGAGTCACGACTTCTACCTGCCCTTCAAGACGGGACGGGCTCATCCGTACGGCGGCCGCGTCGGGCCGTTCCTCTGGCCCCCCAACGTGCACGAGGTGCCGGCCGAGGATGTTCGAAACCTGCGGCTCGACTGCGTCCTGTTGCAAATTCCCCGAAATTACCTGCGGGACCGGTACGAGATTCTCTCTGACGATCAGATGCGTCTCCCCTCCATCTACCTGGAGCACGACCCCCCGCAGGAGCATCCGACCGATACGCGTCACCTAATCGACGATCCCAACACGCTGCTGGTCCACGTAACGCCCTTCAACGAGCTGATGTGGGACAGCGGATGCACACCAACTCGGGTCATCGAGCATGGCGTGCCGCGGCCGGAGGGCGTGCATTACACCGGCGAGCTCGACCGGGGGATCGTCGTTGTCAACCACCTTGCTCGTCGCGGGCGGCGCCTGGGGGCGGACATCTTCGACCGCGCGCGCCGGCAGGTTCCTCTGGACCTGGTCGGGATGGCGACCGAGGAGATCGACGGGGTCCGCGAGGTGCCGTACCCCGAGCTGCCCGCGTTCGAGGCCCGCTATCGATTCTTCTTCCACCCAATTCGCTACACGAGTTTGGGTCTCGCACTGTGCGAGGCGATGATGCTGGGCATGCCGGTCGTCGCGCTGGGCACCACTGAGGTGGCAACGGTCATCGAGAACGGGGTGTCCGGGTACGTGGGCACAGACCTGAACTGGCTCGTCGAGCACATGCGTTCGTTGATCCGCGATCCGTACGAGGCGCGACGGCTGGGCCAGGGTGCGCAACGGGCAGCCACGGAGCGCTTCGACATCGCGCGGTTTGTGCGGGACTGGGACGCAGTCTTCCGATTCGTGGCCGGGCGCGCGTCCACCGCCCGATTCCTAGCCGTCTGAGGCCTTGACTGGAGGAATGGGATGACACGGAGAATTGCGCTCATCAGCGAGCACGCGTCGCCGCTCGCGATCCTGGGAGGCGCGGACAGCGGCGGCCAGAACGTGTACGTCGGGCAGGTGGCGCGGCACCTCGCCGCGATGGGTTACGAGGTGGATGTGTTCACACGCCGCGACAGCAGGCTCCTTCCCGAGGTCGCGCGCTGGATACGTGGCGTTCGAATCTTTCACATTCCCGCGGGTCCGCCGGAGTACGTGCGGAAGGAGGAGCTGTTTCCCTACATGGGGCGATTCACCGAGTGCGTGCTGCGGCTCTGCACCCGACGTCAGCGGGGCTACGACCTCGTCCACGCGAACTTCTGGATGTCTGCCCTGGTGGCGTCGGACATCAAGCGGGAGCTCGCCGTTCCATTCGTGGTTACGTTCCACGCGCTTGGACGGGTGCGGCGCGCCTTTCAAGGAGTGGCAGACCAGTTCCCGGATGTGCGCTTCGACGTCGAGGACCGCGTCGTGCGGGAGGCGGACCATATCATCGCCGAGTGTCCGCAGGACGAGGACGACCTGATTCGGTACTACAACGCGGACCCGTCGCGCCTCAGCATCATCCCCTGCGGATTCGACCCAGCCGAGTTCTGGCCGCTCAGCAAGCCGCTTGCGCGCGTCATGTTGGGCTTTGGGACTGAGGAGCGCCTTGTCCTGCAGCTCGGCCGCATGGTGCGGCGCAAGGGCGTCGACAATGCGATCCGTGGCTTCGCCCGCTTTCAGCAGTGCGATCCCGCCCCTGCGCGGCTTCTGGTCGTCGGCGGCGAGTCCGACGAGCCGGATCCGGAGATCACGCCGGAGATCGGGCGTCTGAAGCAGGTGGCGGAAGCCGAGGGCGTGGCCGACCGCGTCACCTTCGTCGGCCGTCGTGGACGAGACGTCCTGAAGTACTATTACAGTGCGGCGGATGTCTTCGTCACAACACCCTGGTATGAGCCGTTTGGCATAACGCCCGTGGAAGCGATGGCCTGCGGTACGCCGGTCGTCGGCTCAGACGTTGGGGGCGTCAAGTTCACGGTACGCGATTCGGAGACCGGGTATCTCGTGCCTCCCGACGATCCGGAGGCGCTCGGGGAGCGGCTCTCCCAGCTCTTTCGGCATCCGAGTCTGCGCGGCGTGTTTGGGCGACGCGCCGTGCGGCGAGCGAACGACCTCTTCACATGGCAGCGTGTCGCTAACGCCCTCGCGGCCGTCTACGAGCAGGTGATGGTGGCCAGCCATCCAAGACGACCCAACGAAGCGGAGCGATTGGCCATCCTCGATAGGAACTTCGAGGGCGCCATCCGAACACTGGAGGAATCCCAGCGCCATCTGCGCACGGGCGTGCTTGAGGCCGCGGACATTGTCGGGTCCGCCGTCCAGCACAGGGCCAAGGTCCTGGCGTGTGGCAACGGCGGCAGCGCCGCTGACGCCCAGCATCTCGCGGCGGAGTTCGTCGGGCGCTTCAGGTCGCTCGACCGCGCGCCACTCCCGGCCCTCGCCCTCACGACCGACACGGCAATCTTGACAGCCCTCGCCAACGACATCGGCTACGATCGAGTCTTTGCAGAGCAGGTCGAAGCGCTCGGTGAGCCCGGCGACGTCCTGATCGGCATCAGCACGAGTGGGCGATCGCGCAACGTCGTCGAGGCCTTCAAGGTTGCTCGGCGCCGGGGTCTGCGGCGCGTGGCTATCGTGGGGAGCAACGGCGGCGAGCTGCGCCGACTTGCCGACGTATCCATCATCGTTCCGTCGACGGACACGCAGCACATCCAGGAAGTCCATATCGTCGTCATCCATCTCCTGTGTGAGCTCGTGGAGGAGCAACTTGTCTCGCAGTCGTCGGCGGAAATGCCGGCGGCGAGACCTCCGGCGGTCTCCCATCCGTTCGTACGGAAGGTGGCAGATGAGGAAGTACGGAGGACACCTGGATGAGTCACTCGAGTGCACCGGCCGTTTTTCTCGACAAGGACGGCACGCTGATCGACGACGTGCCCTACAACGTCGATCCGGGCCGTGTCGTTCTCACGAAGGGAGCGATCGAGGGGTTGAGGCTGCTGCATGCCGCTGGCTTTCGGCTCGTCATCGTCACAAACCAGTCCGGGGTCGCTCGAGGCCTGTTTCCAGAGTCCGCGCTTGTCGCCGTCGAGGAGCGCCTCCGAGAGCTCCTTGCGTCCGCCGGTGTCCCGCTGGTCGGCTTCTACTACTGCCCGCACCATCCGGACGGAGTCGTCCGCGCATATGCGCGCGCGTGTGGTTGCCGCAAGCCAGAGCCAGGACTCATCCTGCGCGCGGCCGATGAGTTGCGTCTCGACCTCGCGCGGTCGTGGACCATCGGCGACATCTCGAGTGACGTGGAGGCTGGGCGCAGAGCGGGCGTGAGATCGATCCTCCTGGAGGCGCGGCCGCAACGTGTCGTGCTGAGGCCGCAGGCGGAAGAAGTCGTACCTGCGGGGAGCGGGGCTTTCGCGGAGTTCACCTTCGCGCGAACCAAACGGCTCAGGATGAATGCGGAGCATCCCTCAAGCCCCCTTTCGGCCTTACCCCTAGACGCACGCGGCGAGGTGGGCTATCGAGTCGCTCCGCGTTCCTGGCCGGATTTCGTGGCAGTGGACCTCGCCGAGGCCGCGGAGCAGATCACAGGAAGCGGACGATGAGCGCCGAGCTGGCCCGCCTCCTGCGCTCCTTCCGTGAACTCAACGTCCTGGTGATCGGTGAGTCGATGCTGGACAGCTATCTCACTGGTCGTGCGAGACGCCTGAGTCCGGAGGCCGCCGTGCCCATCGTATCGTTGGACGGGTGTACCTCGGCCCCCGGCGGAGCTGCGAACACGGCTGCCAATGTTGCCGCGCTCGGCGCCCGAGTTACGCTCCTGTCCGTCGTTGGCGACGACCCGGAGGGGAGAGAGCTGCGGCATCTGCTTGGCGAGCGCGGTGTGTGTGATGGGCAGATACGGACGGACTCGGCGCGGCGGACGATCGCCAAGCGCCGGGTCATGGCCGGCTCGCAGATGCTCGTCCGGCTCGACGAGGGAAGCACCGAGGCGTTGAGCCGGGAGACCCGCGACTGGTTGCTCCTCGCACTGGGTCGGCTGTTCGCTCAGCATGACGCCGTGATCGTGTCCGACTATGGGTACGGAGTCATAGGTGCCGAAGGTATCGAGGCGCTGGCCGAGCTGCAAACCGCGTGCCCGCGCGTGCTCGTCGTCGACGCCAAGCAGCTCGGAGCCTACCGAATGGTGGGCGCAACTGTCGCGAAGCCGAACTTCGCGCAGGCGATGCAGCTGCTTCGCGATCAGGCATTGCCTGAGGGCCCCGGTCGGGCCGATGCGATAGCGAGGACCGCTGATCGAATCCTGGACGCTGCGGGCGCGAGCATAGTCGTGGTCACCCTCGACTGCGACGGCGCGATTCTGCTATCCAGGGACCGTCCCCCGTACCGCGCCATCGCCAGGTCTGTCCCGCGCACGCCGGCCGCTGGGGCTGGGGATACGTTCGCAAGTGCACTCGCCCTGGCGCTCGCAGCGCGAGCGGACCCGATCGTCGCGGTCGAGATTGCGTCGGCTGCCGCTGCCGTCGTCGTCGCCAAGTCGGGAACGGCCACGTGCTCTGTGGGCGAGCTACGGCGGCACGTCGTCCCCGGCGGCAAGCTCGTGCCAGACGTCTCCCACCTGCGTCGGCTGGTCGCCGACTACCGACGGGACGGCTGCCGGATCATTCTCACGAATGGCTGCTTCGACATCTTGCATCGCGGTCATGTGAGCTATCTGAATGCCGCGCGCGCGCTCGGTGACGTGCTGATCGTCGGCGTCAACTCCGACGATGGCGTGCGGCGCCTTAAGGGACCCGGACGCCCTATCAACCGACTCGAGGACCGCCTTGAGGTCCTCGCCGCGCTAAGCGCTCCCGATCACGTCGCGGTCTTCGACGAGGACACCCCCGTCGAGCTGATTCGGGCCGTGCGACCGGACGTATTCGCAAAGGGCGGTGACTACACGGTCGAGGACCTGCCCGAGGCTGAGCTGGTCGAGCAGCTCGGGGGCACGGTACGCATCCTGCCGTTCGTCGAGGGCTATTCGACGACAGACGCCCTACAGCGAATCAGTGCTGATAGAGGCCTGTTAACCGGGGCGGTTGCATGACAGGCCAGGGTACTGGGGGTTCGCACGCTGACTGGGAGGCGGCCACAAGACTCCTGTGCGTCCGCCTGGACTCTATTGGCGATGTGCTGATGTCGACGCCGGCGATTCGTGCCCTTCGGGAATCCGTTCCCGGCAGGCGGATCTCGCTCCTCACGTCGCCCGCGGGTGCCGAGGTGGCGTCGCTCGTCCCGGAGGTCGACGACACGATCGTCTACGACGCGCCGTGGATGAAGGCGACGGCGCCTCGCGCTGACAGCGGCGAGGAGCACAGGGTGGCCCTTCGACTTCGGAGCGGGCGCTTCGATGCGGCGGTGATCTTCACGGTATTCAGTCAGAACCCGCTGCCCGCCGCATTTCTCTGCTACCTGGCGGATGTTCCGCTTCGACTCGCCCATTGCCACGAGAATCCGTATCAGCTCCTCACGGACTGGGTGCCCGACCCGGAGCCGCACAGCGTGCTGCGCCACGAGGTGCAGCGCCAGCTCGATCTGGTTGCGACCGTGGGAGCAGTGACCTTCGACAATCGGCTATCGCTGCGCGTGCCGAATCGTGCACACGAGGGCGCACACAGGCGAGCGCGGGAGGCAGGGATCGACCTGGACAGGCCCTGGGTGGTGATCCATCCCGGTGCATCCGCACCGTCGCGTCGCTACCCCTCCGAGAGCTTCGCCAAGGCAGCTCGGCGGCTCTCTATCGCGGGATTCCAGGTGGTCCTTACCGGGCGGGGAAACGAGCGGCAGCAGGTAGCAGGCATCCAGGAGCGGATGGGTGCGCCCTCGTTCTCCCTCGCCGGCCAGCTCGACGTTGGCGAGCTGGCCGCGCTGCTCGCGCTGGCGCCGGTGCTCATCAGCAACAACACGGGCCCGGTTCACATCGCTGCCGCTGTCGGTACGCCTGTCGTGGACCTCTACGCGCTGACCAACCCCCAGCATGCTCCGTGGCGTGTGTCCAGCCGCGTGCTTTCTCATGACGTGCCATGCAAGAACTGCTACCAGAGTATCTGCCCCGAGGAACACCACCACTGCCTCCGGCTCGTATCCCCCGAGCAGGTCGTGGACGCGACGCTCGGCCTGTTGGCTGAGAGTGTCGCTTGAACGGCCCCTCGAAGCGGATCGACCGGATCGTCGTCGTGCGTGCGCTGTACCTCGGCGACATGCTGATCGCCGTGCCCGCGCTGCGTGCTCTTCGGCGCCGGTTCCCGGGCGCTGAGATGACGCTCATCGGGCTCCCGTGGGCTGCCGACCTCGCTCGACGCCTCGGCTACGTTGACCGGTTCCTGGAGTTCCCAGGCTTCCCCGGCATCCCGGAAGCGCCGGTCGAACCTGAGAGAACCGAGGCGTTTCTCGTCGAAGCCCGTGCCGTGATTTGGACCTGGCGATCCAGCTCCACGGCGACGGCCGATACATGAACGGATTCGTCGCTCAGCTCGGCGCGCGTCAGTCAGTTGGCTTCACCCGGGATGTGCGAGCATGCCCGCTCACGCACCCAGTGCCCTACCCCGGCGACGACGAGCACGAAGGCGTGAAGCTCCTCGGGCTTCTGGAGGAACTCGGTGTCGGGGCGCAGGGGACGCACCTCGAACTTCCGTTGACCCCGGAGGACGTGGCAGACGCTGTGTCAGCGCTGGGATGTTGCATTTGTCGATCAGGCCGTCCGCTCGTAGGAATCCACCCCGGGGCCAAAGCGCCCGCGCGTCGCTGGCCACCGGAACGCTACGCCGCGGTGGCCGATATGCTGCAGACAAGCCTCGGGGCCGAGATCGTCCTGCTGTGGGGACCTGGCGAGGAACCCTTGACCCGGGTTCTGCGTGACGCGATGGTCGGAGAGGCTCTCATATCCACACGCGCGATGTCTGTCGGCGGGCTCGCCGCGACGATCAGTGAGCTCGACCTGCTTCTGTGCAACGACAGCGGTCCGGCGCATGTGGCGGAGGCGCTCGGCGTGCGAAGCGTCGTGCTCTTCGGACCCGGGAACCTGCGCCGTTGGGGGCCACTGGATCGCGAGCGTCACCGCGTGCTGTACCGCCGTGTGCCGTGCAGTCTGTGTGGCTATACGACGTGCCCGATCGATCACCGCTGCCTGGATGGGATCACGGTAGAGGAGGTCGTCGACGCCGCGCGGGAGCAACTCCGACACGCGGCTCGAAGGTAGTGGAAAGAGCGGATTCAGCCCCCGGCATGTCGAGCCACCTCGGAAGCCTGCACCGGGGCCAGCTCCGACCGCTGGTGAGAGCTAACGTGGACTGAAGTCAGCTCGCGCGCCTGAGGCGTTTGCGTCGCTCGATCGCGTACTCGCGGCCTGCGGTCTCGGCTTTCTCGCGAGCCTCTTGTTCGCTCCCCGCGACCTTACCTCTGGCTGTGGGGGCTGGAGGGTCCTCCATGGAGGATCTCCGTGTCGTAGCGCCCCGGCGTGCCTGCGGGTCGGACGGTCCTTTCCATCCCTTCGTGACCCAGCGGTCGCCGCGCTTCTCGTACTGATGCTTCAGCGCCGCATAGGCCACGCGGTATGCCCGGCTCCCCTCGCCGTACGTCTGCTCGGCGCTCTCGAGCGTCTCGGTAAAGATCTCTTGCGCGTGCTGATCCGACCGCTCGATCGTCGATGGTAGATCGCGCCCCGGGTTCTTGCTGGTTGGCATTGGCCTCTCCTCCTTGTGCGCCACACGTGGACTGTCGTGCATCTCTCGTCTAAGATCAACCACGTGTCGAGATCGTGCTCCGTCACCACGACCGACCGGTCGAGGTGCCCTCGTAGTCGCTTTCACTGTACCTATTGTGCACGTGCTTTGTTACTGGACTCGTATCTGGGAGTTACGCTGAGGTCAATGCCAAGGAGAGCCAGGAAGAGCGCGTCCATCCGGTCGTTCACCGGTCGTTTACATCGAATAACGCGCACCGTGACAGCCTCTTGGTACGTTAACGAGACGAGGAGGGGTCAATGACAGAACATGAACGAAATCCCGAAGAGGAGCTCGAGAAGAAGGCAGAGAATCTCCGGCGACTGCGCGAGGCGGTCGACAACGCAGCCTTTTCCGGGGACCAGCGGGACATCACCGGCGAATTGACGACGGTCGACCAGCATACTGGTGACCTTGCCGACGCGACGTACCAGCGTGAGCTGGGAGAGACGACCCGCGAGGTCATCGACGAAGAGGCGGCGCAAGCGGAAGCCGCCCGGCAACGACTCGCGGCGGGCACGTACGGCACATGCGAGGTGTGCGGCCGCCCTATTCCGCCTGAGCGGCTGCGGGCGCGTCCCCACGCGACCTTGTGTATCGAGTGCCAGGGCAAGCGCGAGGCGAGCCGCCGCCGTGAGGAATCGTAGCGACACCGCCGCGCTCGGGCCGGGGGCAGCAGGCGCCGTTGCGCGCATGGAGAGGCGGTCACAGCTCGGCAAGTGCCCGTCTCGGCACGTCGTCAGACGCGTCCGTTCCCTGCGGACGGTAAACGTCTTTCGCTGCCCGAAGCGGGCCAGAGGCCCACGAGGTACCGATCCACAAGGGAAGCCGCCATGAGAGTCGGTCGTTGTTGACGGGCTGTTGACGAGGGACGACGCCGTCCGCAACCGGACCGCGCGATAAGGATAGTGAGATTCTTGTTGAGGAGGGCCCGACATGCCTCAGAACATGCTGACCCGCTACACGCCGACCGACTTTTCGCAGCTAAAGGGACTGCGAGGCATCTCCGACCAGCAAATCGAAGCCCATCTCAAGCTCTATGATGGCTATGTGAGCAACACGAACAAGCTCAACGAGCGAATCGCGGAACTCTTCGACCAGGGCAAAGGGGGAACGCGGGAGTTCGCCGAGCTGAGACGGAACGCCGGCTTCGAGTACAACGGCATGATCCTCCACGAGTATTACTTCGGCAACCTGACACCGCACGGCCGCGGCGCGCCAATGGATCGTGGCGAAATCGGCATGGCAGTGAGTGATAGTTTCGGCGGCTGGGATGCGTGGAAGGAGGACTTCCAGCTCGTGGGGGAGATTCGCGGTGTCGGCTGGGCAATCCTGTACCAGGATCCGATCACCGGACGATTGAGCAACCACTGGGTGACCCTGCACCAAGACGGCCACCCGGCCGGCTTCAAGCCCATCCTGGTCATGGATGTTTGGGAGCATGCGTTCATGCTGGACTACAGTCCCGCAGAGCGGAGCAAGTACATCGAGGCGTTCTTCGGTAACATTGATTGGGACGCAGTCGAACGTCGCCTGGTGAGCTCCGCGGCTGTTCGGCCAGCGGCGGCCTGACTACATGCCGAATACCTTCAGGCTGGGCGAGATCGCCGGGGTTCCGGTCTTGGTTCATTACACCTGGCCGTTCGCCTTTGTCCTCATCACGTGGTCGCTCGCCCAGGGATTCTTCCCAGAGGCCTTTGGTGGCTGGGACGCCCTCGCATACTGGGTTGCGGGCGCCATTGCAGCCCTCGCCTTGTTTGGCTCGGTCCTCGTGCATGAGTTCAGTCACTCACTGGTGGCAATGGCTCGCGGGCTCGGGGTGCACAGCATCACGCTGTTCATCTTCGGCGGGATGTCTCGCATCGAGGAGGAAGCGGAGCGGCCGTACGATGAATTCATTATCAGCATCGTGGGACCGGTCACCAGCTTCGTTCTCGCTGGAGTCTTCTGGGTCGTCCTTCAGGTTGTCTCGCCAGGGCCCACGCCACTGGGGGGGATCCTCGTCTACCTCGCGATCGTCAACGTACTGCTCGGCGGCTTCAACTTGGTCCCTGGCTTTCCGCTGGACGGAGGACGGGTGCTGCGCTCATTCATCTGGGCTGCTACGAACAACGTCCAGCGCGCCACGGACATATCGTCCTACGTCGGCCAGGGGCTCGGACTCCTGCTCGTCATTCTGGGGGTGCTCCAGCTCTTCGGTGGCAATCTCCTGGGCGGCCTGTGGCTGATCTTCATCGGCTGGTTCCTCAATAGCGGGGCGGAGGGAAGCCGTCAGCAGCTCGAACTCCGAGAATCCCTGCAGGGCGTTCGCGCGGCAGACCTGATGAACCCGCGACCGACGACAGCGAGCCCGGAGATGAGCACGGAGGAGTTCGTGCACGACCACGTGATCCGTCAAGGTATCCGAGCGATGCCCGTCATGGAGGACAGCCGCCTCGTCGGAATCGTGAGCATCACCGACGCAAAGCAGGTTCCCGCCCAGTCGTGGCCGAGCATACCAGTCGGCGAGATCATGACCCGGGCGCCGCTCAAGACCGTCTCTCCGGGTACCGGTATGCAGCGGGCCATCAATCTCCTGGCGGACGGGGGACTCAACCAGCTCCCGGTCACTGAAGGAGAGAGGCTCGTCGGCCTCCTCTCCCGGTCGGAGGTGGTCGGCTTCCTGGAGCTGCGCGGGCAACTCGGGCTGGGCTCGCAGAAGGGGCTGGTCGCTGACAAGCTCAAAGCGGACTGAGCGGCTCATCAGACGTCGACAAGGTTGACACGATGGAATTGTGCACGCGCGATTGGTGGTTGGGCATCGCACGTGTAGCGCAGATCGCTTGGAATCGGCCGCATGGCTCGCCGATGCCCAACATCCACGCGGAGGTTCGACGAACAATGGCCCGTGATCGAACCGAAAGCTCGGGTTCCGAGTCGGCGGGCCTGGCAGGGCTGGGAGCTCTTCCCGGTTTCGAGGCTCCAGCGACAAGCGGTGGGCTCGTGCGGTCGTGGGACTATCGCGGCCGCCGGCACCTGGTACTCTGGCTCGCTGACGCGGACCCGTCGTGCGATGCGGTGACCGAGGCTGCCGCGCACGAGAACGCAATCCGGTCAGAAGGCGCGGAGCTTCTCGTGGTCATACGCGGCACGCTCGAGCCGGCCGAGCGCGCTCGAGCCGCGATGCCGCTGGGCGGAACGATGCTCGCCGACGCCGACGGAGATGTGCACGCACTGCTCGGCGCGGAGCAGCCCACACTCTTGGTCGTCGGCCGCAATGGCATCATGTATTGGCGTACGCCGTTCGCAGTCGGGTACGGACACTTCGATGAGGCTGTGTCGTGGCTCGATTACCTCAATATCCTGGAGCCCGAATGCGAGACGTGCGCTCCCGCCTGGCCCGCGGATATGATGACGGAAGCTTGAGACTCACCCAGCGAGGAGCCGTGCTGTCTGGTCAGGTGCCGGGTTCTGTAGCGCTGAGTGCGTTGAGGCGACGACGAGCTCGCAGCTCGCCAGGAACGCATCACTTCTTCGATGCCCGCTCGGACGGCTCCGGGCAGGGATGAGGCGCGAGGGCGATCCAGCCGTTCCGTTCAATGACAGGGAACCGCCGAAGTCGCATCGCAGGCACCTGCGCACGTTTCCACACCGGATAGATGGGCATCGGAAACAGGTTATCCCCCGAGTGGACGTCGAACAGGTAATGGTGGCGCGCGCAGTCAATAGCGTTGCCGTGGAGATGTCCCTCGACGAGTGGAGCATTCTCATGCGGGCAGAGAGCTTGAAAGGCGACGACGCCGTCGTCAGCTAGACGCCCGACTACGACGCGCTGCTCCGCTACCTCGAACTCACGGAGCTGACCTCGCGCCAGGTCCGTGGCTCGTGCCACGAGTACGTAGCCGTCTCCAGACGCCCCCTGGTTCACGGGGGCCGTCCAGCCCGGCCGCGAACGCTAACTGAGCTTGCCGATCTCTTCAGTGACGTCATTCGGGCTGTTGAACCGGCGCTCGGGCATGCTCTGCAGAGTGTTCAGGACGTTCTCGTCCGCGCCTTGCGTTCGAGCTGCTTCCACGAGCTTGCCCTTATGGACGGGGTAGTCGAGCCCCTTAAGGAACTTCTGCGCCTGGACCGGATTCAGGGGATTCGCCATCCTCATTCCTCACATGCCAGTTGTGAACAGGATCGATCTCGATACCCGTCGCTTGCTACTATCCCAGCGCGGCGTCACTGGCGCGGTGACTTCGCGTGAACGACTCGTTAACGCCGCCCCTGCCTGCTTCTCTGAACACCGTGCTGGCAGCTAACTGCGATGAGCTCCAGGGCGGCCGTCTGGACCTCATCGATGGATACGTCTGCCACGAACGACGATGCATGCGCACAGCGAACCGATAGGTTGTTCGCCCCGCACGCCGGGCATTCCAGGCACCAGGAGATCGCGGTTCGATGCCGAGTGCGGGTCAGCGGACCGCCGTTGATGAAGTTGCCGCACCAGTAGATGCCGGTCGTCCGCGCGCCGACGGCGGCTGCCAGATGAAGCGGGCCGGAGTCGTTCGAGACGACAACCGACGAGCGAGACAGGAGCCCACAGAGCCCGTTGACTGAGAGGCGGCCGCTGAGATCGACGGCCGGCTCTTCCATCGCCTCGACGCCCCCCTGAACCAGCTGCCACTCAGTGCGAATGCCGCTCACTCCCACGCGTGCGCCCGCTCGGGCGAGCGCGTCGCCGACGGCGGCGAACCGCTCGACTGGCCAGCGTCGTCGCGGGTCGGTCGCGCCCGGATGGAGCACGGCCATGGCCTTGACGTCGTGAGGCACGACTCGAAGCGACTCGTCCACGTCGCTTGGGACTACGTCGATGCGCGGCTCGATCTCACTGGTCGTCGCGCCGAGGAGTGCCACGACCTCGAGGTAGCGCATGACCTCGTGCTGGAAGTACGTGTGGGGGACCCAGCGGTCGAGTGGCGGGGCGTCTGCCGCTTTCAGGCCAACGGTGTACCGTGCGCCGAGCCGCTGGAGAAACGGGTTCGAATGGCTCCCGCCGCCGTGAATCTGAACGGCGACGTCGTACTGTTCACGCCGCATCGCGGCGAAGAAGTGCTCCAGCCGCGCGGTCTCATCGATTGAGTAGGAGTCGGAGTCGAGCAGGCCGAGGCCCGGCACCGCTGGGACTGGCTCCACCCGATCGATCGGGCCGGGCCGACCAGCCAGGAAGTCACGCATCCATTCGCGGCCGAGCAGCACGATCTCGGCGCCGGGGTACCGTGCGCGCAGCGCGACGAGCGACGGCAGTGCGAACACCAGGTCGCCAAGCCCATTGGCGCGCAGCACCGCGATCTTGCAAACCTCGTCGGGCAGCCCCAGAGGGCTCACGATACCGGTCCGTTCGTGCTCCGCAGCGCCAACGGCGCATTCACCTTGCGATCCACGACCGTGGTCGATAGTTCGAGGTGGTAGGCGCCCGACGGGATAATGCCGCATCCCCCGAAACGCGCCATCACCCGCAGTTGGGCCAGCACATCCTCGCCGCAATGCTCGTTCGGTAGCTCATCCCAGAATGAGAAACCGTCTACCGAGCGGAGCTTGAATGTGTCGTAGAGGACACACCCCCCAACCCAGGCAACACGATATCTGCGCTCTCTCGCCCGAGTCAGTCCCAGCCGATGCTGAACGTGAAAGAGGTTAGCGGCACTGTGCAGTCGGTGGCGCTGCCAGGCAGGTGAACCGGGGAGCACTTCTTCGGGCTGCACGCGCCCCTCCCAGAACTCGATCTCCTGCTCGTGAGGCCGGAAGTCAGCCAGATAGCTCAATCCCAGTACCGCGCAGCCAACAAACCCGCAGCTCTCTCTCTGGATACAGCCGAGCATGCGCTCTACGATATCGGGCTCGAGCAGGACGTCGTCATCAAGAAACAGACAGTACGGTGTCATGGCCTGACCAAGGAGGAACTGGCGTTGCTCCGCCATCCCACGGCGTGGTAGATGCTTGAACAGGCGGACTTCATGCCCGTGGACACGGAGGACGCGCACGACCGACCGGACCTCGGGTTGCTCGAGCACCGACTCATCCTCCGTTTGATCAGAAACGACAAGGCGGAAGTCGCGCATCGTCTGCGCGGCCAGCCCGGCGAGCGTGACGGCCAGCGCGCCCGGGCGTCGATAGGTCGGAATGAGGATGTCGAGGACGGTGTCCACAGGCACAACCCAGAACGCGCCGCGAATCGCGCTCAATCGCATGTTCGGCGCGCGTGGTCTGCTCCTTTCTCTCAGTTCGCGATGAACGACGACGTTGCGCCCGGTGAACACGAAGTAAGAAGTCAGACTGTGCGTTCGTTCACCGACGATTAACTGGCCATTACCTGCGCCGCAACAGGCGTCTGGCATTCTGGGTAGGTTGGTGGCGCAGGTGTGCTAGACACCGCGGATTTGCTAAAGGCAGCACACGAGCCACTCTGAGAGTCTCGAACCGAGGCAGGGCGAATGAAGATCCTCGTGATTGACGACGATTCCCAGGTCCTCGATGCGATGTCCATCGGCTTCCAGCTGCAGTGGCAGGATGCGACCGTCATCAGCGCCGTCGATGGGGAGCAGGGCCTCCAACAGTTCTATGAGCACGATCCGGATGTCGTGGTCCTCGACATCACGCTCCCCGGCAGGAACGGCTTCGAGATCCTCCAGGAGATCCGCAAGGTCTCCGACGTGCCTGTCATTATCCTGACCGCCCGCACCGAGGAGATCGAGCAGGTGCGCGGGCTCGAGCTGGGCGCGGACGACTACGTCGTCAAGCCCTTCAGCCACCTCGCGCTGCTTGCCCGCGTGAAGGCGGTGCTGCGCCGGGCCGAGCTGCCACTACCGGTGCGGGCGGTGCCCGACTTCGTCGCCGGGGCGCTGACGATCAACTTCCAGAACAGCGAGGTCACCCTCCACGGGCAGCGGGTGAAGCTGACCCCGGTCGAGTACAAGCTGCTCTACCACTTGGTGCGCAACGCCGGTCGGCTCATGCCCCACCAGGCGCTCCTCGACCGGGTGTGGGGCGCGGACTACGGAGCCTCGCCAGACTACCTGAAAGTGTTCATCAGCCGGCTGCGGGCGAAGATCGAGCCGGACCCGGACGGCCCGCGATTCATCGAGAACGAGCGGGGGCTCGGGTATCGCTTCACGCGGCCGAAGGACGTCACCCCGCCCGGCCCAAACGTCGAGGCCGCGTCCCGGAATTACCCCATCCTCAATGGCAGACCGGTGCCATCGCAAGCACCCCGGTTTGATCGAACACCCGGTTGAGCTGCGCGTACAGACCGGGACTCACTACGAGCCCGTAGGACCCGATGAGCGTCGCTTCGGTGCGTGCGCGAACGCCGGCCTCACGTCCGCAAACCGCTGTCCCCCCGCCGTCCAGTCGCTCAGGGGCAGGATCTGGCGCCCCTCTAGGGTTCCGAGGCCCGGAAGCCCGAGCGCAGGGTGACCATCGAAGATCAGGCGGTCCTCGGTTTGGGCGCACACGACAGCGGCTGCCGCTGCCTTCGCCGTGTCGAACGGGACCCCAAACGGTCGGGGTGATTCGACATCCCGTCAGTGCAGCCAGAAGTCTTTGGAGACCAACGGGAGCGGGAGGAACTGTCGTCATGCGATCTCGACGGACTCCCCGTCGGTCACGCCCAGCAGGTCGATCTCGCCCGAACCGGCGCCACCTACAGTGTCGCTCTTGGTCCCCTGTCCGCCGGGCCCGAAAGCACCAGCGAGGGAGATGACGCGGCGACCGACCAGGATGCCCTCGGCCGTCTCAACAACCACCCGGTCGATTGCCTCCCACTGCTCGCTCGTGGGTGGCGCCTGATCACCCTGCAGGCAGTCTGGCATGAGCATCTCTCTGTTCGTGCTCGGAATGCGAAGTACGCCGTTGTTCCACGCAACCACCAGCCCAACTCGCTCCGATCCGTCGCGGACTGCCTCGCGAGCGGCTACCCGATCGTTCAAAGCCGTTACTTCGAGAATTGACTGGTGCTCTAACCGCCAGTTCAGCGGACGTCGGCTCTCGCATCGAACGAATCGAGAAGCTCGAGTACGGCCGCCCGACGTGGCAGGCCGGCACGAGCGCCAAAGACCGTGGTCGCGAGCGCAGCCGCAACGCTGGCGAACCTCCCTGCCCGTTCGAGGGGCCATCCCTCGACGAGGGCCGTGGCAATGGCTGCCATGAACGTATCGCCGGCCCCCGTCGCATCCACTCCCTCCAGCAGAATCCGGGGGAGCCATACCTCGTCTTCGCCTCGAAGGACCAGGTCACCCGCGTCTCCGGCCTGGACGACTGCGATTCGAGCACCCCAGCTGATCATCCGCTCGGCGGCGGCGCGCGCTGATGCTCGGTCCGTCACCCGGACGCCAGTCAGCGTTTCGGCCTCACGCGTGTTCCCACGGACAAGGTCGAGGCGGCGCAGCAGCTCACGCGGCAGTGTGCGCGGAGGACTTACATCGAGTGCCATCTGGGCACCAGCCTCCTGGGTCAGCCTTCCTGCTTCGAGGACCGCGTCAAGCGGCACCTCGAGCTGCGCGACGACGAGGGCGGCGCCGGTAATCGCAGGTGCTGCGACGCGCACGTCCTGGAGCGTGAGCGCGTGATTCGCTCCAGGGGCAATGAGAATCTGCTTCTCGCCTCGGTGGGCAACCTGAATCAGGGCGACGCCCGTGATCAAGTCGGGATCCCGGTAGATGAAGCGCGTATCCACGCCGTCCGCCACCAGGCCGTCGATCACGGCCTGCCCGCGCGCATCGCCACCGACGCGAGCGACAAGCGCGACGTGGCTACCGAGCCGGGCGGCTGCCGCTGCTTGGTTCACCCCCTTTCCGCCCGGCGCTTCGATGAACACGTCTCCCACCACCGACGTCCCCGGCGCGGGGAGCTCCGGGCCACGGACCATGTAGTCAGTGTTGGCTCCACCCACGACGGTGATATCCCATTGCCTGCCGTCCGTCATCGCAGAGCTCGCTCGCATCGCTCGTCCCTGATTCGGGGGACCCGCGCGCTACCCATGTGGCTGCCGTTCGGCCGGCCGGAGGCTGCGTGACAGCTCTTCTGCATGTCGTGTGCAGAGCTCGTTGCTCTTGCGATCGGTCTCACCCAGGGTGCTCGAGAAGAACATGACGCAGGTTGGGTCGGCGCAGTGCCCGAGCCCCCACGTGTGCGCCAACTCATGAACGGCCTCCTTGACTGCCCGCTCCTGCAGGAGGTCGGCATTCGGGGGTTCTCCCCAGAACTCGGGCCGGAGTCGGGCGAGCGCGACCACTGCGGCTGGGCCGCCTGGTTGAGCCTGACCGAAGACGAAGTTCAAGCCCGGCGCGTAGAGGTCAAGATCCACCACACCCAGGATGCGATCGGCAGTCTCACCCAGCGCCGACAGCCGTTCGAGGATCGGTTCTGCTTCGTACTGCGACCGGCTCGCGGCATACGCCTCATCGGGCTGCGGCAGGTCCCGCGTGGCCGGCCGCACGATCCATCCGGGGAGGTGCGCCTCGATGACCGGCAGAAGGTCCTGAAGGATCGCGATCTGCACTGCACCGATCGACGCGACTGCGATTACTGGCGCCCTGCTCACGGGCTCTTCCTCCTTCCGCGCGCTCGCTACGAGCTGGGCTCGCGCATCCTCCGCACGTCGAGAATCTGCTTACTGCGGAACACGACGAAGACCACGACCGACGTCAGGCCAGCGACCAGATAAAGCCCCAGGCCGACCGCCATACCGACAGCGGCCATGACCCAGATCCCGGCCGCGGTCGTGAGGCCACGGACGCCGCCGGCTCCGCGGACGATCATGCCGGCACCGAGGAACCCGACACCCGTGAGGATGTTCGCGATGACGCGCGTCGCCGGATCAGGGTCTACCTGGCCGAACACTACCATGGACACGCCCGTGAAGAGTGCAGTGCCCATCGTGACCAGGCTGAAGGTGCGATCCCCCGCCTCTCGCCCGGCCAGCTCGCGCTCGATCCCGACAAGGTAACCTAGCGGTGCGGCCGAAAACGCCTTCTGTCATCCTGAGCGAAGCGAAGGATCTCCCCTTAAGCGTAAGTTGGCGGTCACGAGAGATCCTTCGTTGCTGCGCTCCTCAGGATGACGGGGCTTTGCGGCCGGGGTTCTAGCACCCCGGCGATCAGCACCTTGAGGAAAAGCTCGAGCTCCACCGGGTTCAGGATCCGGGTGACGTCTGCTGGCGTGAGCATCTGCACCAGTTCCTCCGGCGGTCGCCTCCGCGGTCGACGCCAGCTACGCCGCGGGGCCAGATCAGCGCCCGAACGTCGCGGGGCGATGTCACCACACAGCTAAGGATCCGGCATGGAAGACGACCGAGAGGTAAGCAAGGGTCGCGCCCGGGTAAACGACGCATTGAGGCGGCAACGGAACTCGCCGCACTGTCAGGGGTCGAGTCCTGCAGGCCGCTACGGGGAACGAATTCGCGCCTGCCGGTCTCAAGGTCGGCCCTTTAGGGCCACGACCTTTTTTTTCGTGGGAGGCAGAAGGATCCTTCCGCCGTCTCAGGCGGCTCAGAATGACCTGTTGGCAGCGTCCGTCACTGCACACCTGACAAGAGGCCAGATGTCAGGAGGCGACCCCAGCTGGCCGCGTCGCTACGAGGCGCCAAGCGGGAGTCGAATGGAGAAGACGGAGCCCTCACCCTCGACACTGCTGGCCTCAACGGTTCCACCGTGCTGCTGGATGATCTGCTGAACGCTGGCGAGGCCGATCCCCGACCCCGGAAATCGTCCCTCCACGTTCTGACCGCGGTAGAAATGGGTAAAGATGCGGGGGAGGTCGCCCGCAGGGATCCCCACCCCCCGGTCGTGAACCTCGAGCACGGCCGTCCCGCCGTCCGTACTCGTGTCAACGCTCAGGACTACGCGAACCGGCCGGTCCTCCGGGCTATAGGTGAGCGCGTTTGTGATCAAGTTCTCCACAGCTCGGCGAAGTTGCCCGCAGTCGCAGCGGCCGAGCAGGCGGGGCTTTTCGGTCTCGATTACGACGCGCGGATGTGCGCCCACCAGGTCTCTGACCAGGGCGACGAGGTCCGTCGGTTCGAGACGGAGGTGCAGGGGTTGGTGGAGGTCATGAAGCGCTGAGTCGAGAACGTGGTCCAGCTGTTCGCGCATTCTCGCAACGGCCGTCCTTATCTTGGCGACCGTGCTGCTGAGCTGAGGCTCACCCGACGCGGACACGTGACGATCACCGAGCTCCAGGAATTCCGTGTACATCTGGATGGCGGTGAGCGGGTTCTTCAGGTCGTGAACGATCGCGGAGAGGAGCTTCTCGCGCTCGTCCTGGACTCTCCGCAGCTCTGCGAGAGCGTCGTCCCGGGCTCGACCCGTCTTGAGAAGCTGAGCACGGCCGTGAAGTGTGGACAGGTACGACGCGAGATGGGCTGCAACGACCGAGAGCAGACTGAGATCCTCTTCGCCGAAGGTATCCGCAGTCGATCGGCCGACGGCGAGTATCCCGATCGCTTCGTCCTGCGCCATCAGCGGCGCGACAAGGTACGATGGCCAGGGCAGCGCGCCGGTCGGCTCGACAGAGCCTGGCCGCCGTCTCGAGGCATCCAGGAGATCGTCCCGGAGACGCCGAAGCGTGATTTCTACCGTCGGTTTCTCGACGTTCGACGGTATGGACACGAATGTCAGCCTCTCACCCGGCCATCCATAGAGAATGGCGCACGTGTCATGGCGGACGATCCCCTTGAGCTGGCGCAGGAACTGCGCAATCCGTTCCTCAGCGTCCTCACCTGATTGCAGAGTCTGCGCGATGTCGCACAGCCGCCGCGGAATGGACCCGATGGCCAGGGGCATAATGTCCTCCTTTCCCGACGGAAACCACTTCCGTGCCCGGCGAGCACGGGAAGGCCCGACAGAATGCCACGGTACTGAGCATGCACGCGGGACGTCTCCAGGCCTCGCGGTGCGATCGTCAACTGTCGCGGCTCAGTCTCCTGGTCTGCGCCACCCAGCGCGCCCCCACCCCCCCTCGTTACAGCACCCCGGAAGGCCCAGGTGCGCTTAATCCTTGCCGATTGTAGGGCAATTCTCGTGCTCCAGCACCGTGCAGGGCGTCCGAAGAGGGGCGGCCGCTGCTCGGGCAGGAAGTGCAGGTCAGATACCGTCTTGCGTTGTTGGTCAGACGTTCCACACCGCAGTCAGTCGCCGGATTTCCTTCTATTATGGAGCGCGGGTTCGGCGGGGGTTACAATGGTTCTACCCTCCACACGTCATGACGCGCGAGGATACCACAGCGGGCGTAGAATAGGTCTGACGCGCGGCCCGTCAACGAAGGGCGAAACGGCCGGTTTCACGGTCGTCGACGCCACCGGGCGCGCACGCAGGGGTGAGATGCGATGGGCGAGATTCTCGGAATCGGGTGTACCCATGGGCCCCATCTGGCGCTCCCGGACGAGCGTATGGCGGATATCTATTTCCGCAGGAACCTGGCGAGCGAGCTGACGCCGCCCGATTGGAAGGACCCGAAGAATTGGCCGGTTGAGATGCGCGCAGAGTGGGGCGACGACGAGGGTGTGGCCGCTGCCCGAAAGCATCGCGCCGATCTCGTCGCGGGGTTCCGGGCGGCTCGAGAGGCGCTCGACGCATTCAAGCCCGACTTCGTGCTGGTCTTCGGCGACGACCAGTACGAGAACTTCCACGAGGACGTGATCCCACCGTTCTGTGTGTACGCGCTGGACGAGGTGGAGTGCAAGCCGCGGGGCCCCGGGGCTCGCAGCGCTGATGGCGCAAGCAGCTCGCGAGGTACTGGGCCCGTGGGCGGCGAAGACCCGATACACATCACGGGTCACCAGACGGCCGGCAATCACATCACGCGGGGGCTCATTACGCGCGGGTTCGACATGTCCTGCTCCTGGCGACTGCACCATATGGATCAACTCGGCCACGCCTTCGTCTCCACGATCCGTTACCTGGACTGGGACGGCAAGGGCTTTGGCTACCCCGTCATCCCCTTCCATGTGAACTGCTACGGGATGGACCTTCGCGTGCCGAACGAGGCGAACCCAGCCGGCTCGGTGGTCGGCCGGCGGATGGAGAACGTCGCGGTTCCGCCCCCTCCCTCTCCACCGCCGTGGCGCTGCTACGACGTCGGCGCGGCGGTCGCCGGCATCATCCTGGACAGTCCATGGCGGGCTGCCATCGTCGGTTCCTCGAGCTGGTCCCACGCCTCGCTGACGCAGAAACACCACTACCTCTATCCCGATGTCGACGAGGATCGCAAGCGCTACCGCGAGCTGAACAGCGGCAAGCATCGGCAGTGGCGCGACCTCGACCCCGAGCAGATACGGGACTCGGGGCAACACGAGATTCTGAACTGGGTGTGTCTCGCGGGCGCCATGGAGGGTCGAAAGGCCGACATCCTGGCGTACTCCGAGAGCTTCATCTTCAACTCGAGCAAGGCGGTAGCGCTGTTTAGCTGAGCCGAGGCCTTTACGCGAGCAGGACTTCCGAGCGGGTGATGGGGAATGGAGGGCGGGTCTGATGCTGACCAAAGAAGACAACGAGATGTTGACGCGTGTTGGTCCGGGCACGCCGTGCGGCGAGCTGCTGCGCCGCTACTGGCACCCCGTGTGTATCGCCAGCGAGCTGACGGAGGATCGGCCGAAGAAGCGCCTCCGCGTGCTCGGCGAGGACCTCGTGATCTTCCGGGACGAGCAGGGCGGCTACGGGCTGTTGGCCGAGCAGTGCTCTCATCGCGGGGCTTCGCTCTACTACGGGTTCCTCGAAGACGGCGGCCTGCGCTGCCCGTACCACGGCTGGCTGTACGACGCGACGGGCACGTGCCTCGAGCAACCCTTCGAGCCGAGCCAATCCATGCTGAAGCACTCCATCCGCCATCCAGCCTACCCGGTGCAGCAGCTCGCCGGACTCCTGTTCGCCTTTATGGGTCCCAAGCCGGCGTCGCTACTTCCCCGCTGGGACGTTGTCGCATGGGAGGATGGGGAACGCACACTATCGCGACAGCAGATCCTCTCCTGCAACTGGCTGCAGGCTGAAGAGAACACCGCCGACGTGACGCACACCTATTTCCTCCACGGCCATACGATGCGGATGAAGGGCCGAACCGACGGCGAGTACTACTACCGACCCATCGAGCAGTACGGCTTCCAACGGTTCGAGTACGGCCTCGTAAAGAGCTGGCGGTATGCGGACAACGGCAGCCGGTTCGGCGCGGAGCGAGGAGGCGGCAACCCGCTGGTGTTTCCCAACATGCTGCGTCTGACCAGCGGTCCGACGCACTCAATTCACTGGCGTGTGCCCATCGACGACGTGCAGACGCGCATCTTCGTCGCGACGTTCTCCCGATCGGGAGAAGGGCGGCGATGGGGCGCCGAGCGACCTGAGGGCGAACAGCCGTCGATCGATGAGCGCATGGACGTCAATCGAGACCCGAACGGCGAATACAGCTTGGACACGTTCCCGTCGCAGGACACGATGGCCTGGGAGACGCAGGGACCGATCTTCGACCGGACGAAAGAGCACCTCGGGGCGTCAGACCGAGGGGTCGCGATGTTCCGTCAGATGCTGAAGGAGCAGATCGAGATCGTCCAGCGCGGCGCCGAGCCGATGGGTGTGATCCGCGACCCCGAGAAGAACCAGCTCATCGAGCTGCCCGGTTGGGTCGTCGAGGGCACACCCGACGTGGTGAGTGTCCACGGGGGAACATCCCCACGCGTGAAGTCGATGGACACCGTGTTCGACGAGCGGCACGAGATCATGGAGGTGCCGTTCGGGAAGGCGCGGCCGCGGCCGTCGTCCTGACTACGTCCATTCCCAGAGATGCGCGTTCCAGTTCGCAACGTTGCCGGCGACCGGGCCGCGCAGGCCCGCCACGTGGGCAACGACGGTGAAGCCGTACTGAACCGGCAGCACCGGGAGTTGGTCGGTCATGAGCCGCATCATACTGGCGATCTGGTCTGCCCGCCGGTCCCTTTCAAGGGTCGTCTGGAACGCATCGTAGAGGCGATCGTACTCCGGATCGGACCAGCCACCCCGGTTGGACCCCGTCCAGCGGTTTTCGGGCGCGGCGACGTTGATGGCCCGCACGCGGCGAGCGCGAGTAGCACGGTGATGGCGACTGTGCACTGAACCAGTGGACCGCTCACGGCCTTAGCCCCGCGGCGAGCAACCCCGCCTATTGCCTCGCGCCAACGGTCATTCCGATCTCACGCTGGTGCTCGTAGGACGCCTCCTCCGCTGGCGTCTCATCGCCGGGCGCATGCCGGTCGGACCTTGCCTTGCGCCGAAGCGCATCCCTCGATCCGTCAGCCACAAGCTTGCGCCAGAACACGAGAAATGAGTCGGTCGAAGAGAGGTGCTCCGTGGTCCAGTAACGGACCGGAGCGGCCGCAGCATTGTCCTGGCCGGAGAAGTTGTAGTCGACCATCCAGTTGTAGTAAGTCACCCAGGCGATCCGCTCCCAGAGGCGACCAAGGGCCGTCTTTGGGCGCATGCCATGCATGTAGACGATCCGGGAGAGGTTCGCTGTTATCGGCACCGCCCAGCGCGTGTACACTCCATGCCCACCCACTCGTGACCGAACGATGGCGGGGAGGTGATTGCACATGTCCCACTCTTCCGTCGTCTGGTAGCGCTGCCAGCGGCGGATCGCCAGTTGGAACATCCACCCCCAGAGCCGGCGCCATCGGTGCAGCGGCCAGACACCGTCGACGCCCGGGAAGTAGAGCTGATAGGAGCCCTTACCACGTTCGTCAGCGTAGTAATTCGCGTTGCCGCGCTCGTCGCCTGCCAGGCTGCGGCCATTCACCACCTTGGGCCGCGGGCCGAGCGGAGTCGGCCGAAAGCCACCGGACGACCGGAGCTGGATCCACGAGTTCCGGTGGACAAAGAATGTGTTGTGCGGGTCTTTGTGGTTCTCGACCGCGACCATCCAGTTGGCGTGCCAGTAGCTGTATGTTGTGAAGACCATGGTCTGGCTCGCCGACTCGAAGAACTCCGGAGGCACGTCCTCCTCGATCGGCGCCGGGTCGCCCTCCCCCATCCACACGAACACCCAGCCGCGCAATGTCCGGGTTGGATACACGCGTGCCCGAAGGTTCCCCACCATCTTCGAGGCGGGCCCCTCCGTGATGAACGCCACGCACTCGCCATCCCCATCGTATGTGGCGCCGTGATAGGGGCAGGTGACGAACCCGTGGTAGAAGCAATCGCCCTCCGACAGGCTGGCGCCGCGGTGAGGACAGACGTCGCTGAGCGCGACGACGTGCCCCTGCTTATCGCGGAAGAAGACGAGCTCGTCGCCGAGCATCAGCCAGAAGACGGGTTTCCGGCCGACTTTCGTGTCAGGCAGGGCCGGATACCAGTACTCGCGGAGGCCGAGGGGCGGGATCAACGCGCGTCGATCCTTGGCTGGGTCGAGCCCCTGATAGCCGCCGTTCGGCGCGGCCTCCCAACCCGGGCGCTCGCGCATCCCCTTGGACTTGCCGCGCTCCAGTTCTCTTTCGATTCGCCGTTCAAACAGCCGCAGATATGCGCCCATGCGTGCCCTCCGCTATGAACCACCCGGCCCGAGCCCATGGTTCCCCTTGGTCACCCTCAGGGCAGGCTTTCTGCTGACCACGCGCGGCCGCTCGTACTAGGCCGGCACCGCGGCCGCCTGCTCCACCAACGACGGGATCTCGGGCCGCCGCCGAGAGACCCCTGCCCAATCAGCAGTCTTCCGGCTCACTCGACCATCGTGGAAGAACTCGAAGAAGACCTGGTTGAACATCTCCGGCTGATCAGTCTGGCCCTGATGGCCGCACTCCTCCGGGTAGAAGAGCTGGATGTTGGGGAGAGCGTCCTCCTGTAGGTAGGCGTTTTCCACTGGATTGAGGACATCCTGCTTGCCGAAGAGGTAGATCGCGGGGGTCGTTAGGACGTCGAGCCGCCCCTTGAGATTGAGCAGTTGCTTCAGGTTCGGATCCTCCGCTGCCCGCCGGTTCCATGCTCCGGCGGCCGCGAACGATTCTTGCTGCGCCAGCGCAGAGCGCGTTCGCATCTCAAGGAGCTGGTCGGAGACCGCCTCTTTGCGATAGATGATGCTCTCCATCGCCGCGCCCATCGATTCCTTGGTCCCCTCGAATGGCGGGATCCGCATGCCGCGCTTGAGCAGGCCCGAGTCGATTCCGAGGCTGCTGCTGAACCCGCCGGTGGCGATGAGGGCGAGCCGCGGCACGCGTTCCGGGTGATTCACGGTGTAGTAGGCAGCGGACTGTGCGCCGTTGGAGTTGCCGGCCAGAAAGAACTCGTCGAGGCACAGGGCGTTCGCGAACTCCTCGACGAACTCGACCCAGCTCATCCATCCGCGTCTCGGCCAGTGCTCGGGGCGCGTGTCGGCCAGGCCGAAACCGGGTCGGTCGGGCGCAAAGACCCGAAAGCCGCGCTCGCCCAGGAAGGGCAGCATGAACCGCCAGCCGGCCATGCCAGAAGAGCCGGGGATTCCGCCGTGCAGCAGAACAAGCGCTGGCCCTGAATCGCCGGAGGCCGAATAGTGCGCTTGTGCCCCGCTGCGAAGCTGCACCCAGCCGCTCCGTACTCCGGGCACGTCCATGAGACTCTCTTGGGTGAGCGCCATTGATCTGCTCCCTGCCCGTACATTTGTGGCAGCATAGAGCCGCCTGGCGCATGGTAGTGCCCGCCTCGGGGACTTGTCAAATCGAATTGCGACCACGCCGCCAGGGGTAACGAGGGAGAAGGAAGAATGACAGAGACGGTGCTCGATGCGCGCGCCAGAGGCGCGCGGCGACTCGAAAACAAGATCGCCATCGTGACCGGTGGTGGCCAGGGCCACGGGCGCGCAACTGCCCGCCGTATGGCACAGGAGGGCGCGTCGGTCATGATCGCCGATCGCTATCGACCAGGTGCTGAGCGGACGTGCAACGAACTGCGGGATTTTGGGGTCGATGCCGAGTTTTTCATCGCCGACCTGAGCAGCTCGGAAACGGCGCAGGACCTCATGGAGGCCGCCATCGAACGGTTCCGTCGCATCGACATCCTCGTCAATAATGTCGGCGGCGCGATCCGTGGGGGCAAAGTGCTCTGGGAGCAGACGCCTGAGGACTTGATGGCCAACATCCAGAACAACCTGCTGACCTGCCTGTGGTGCTGCAAGGCGGTCATGCCTGCGCTGATCGCGCAGAGGTCGGGGGCGATCGTGAACTTCGGGTCTCATGCGGTGAGGGGAACCCTCCGCATGGGCTATGCAGCCGCGAAAGGCGGCGTGATGGCCATCACGACGAGCCTCGCCTTGGAGGCTGCGCCTTACGGGGTCCGCGTCAACTGCGTCGTGCCACACACGAGCGAGCGGGACGCAGGGGACGTCCTGATCAGTCGAACCGGCGACGCCGTCCAGTCGACCACGGCGCGAGTCCCACAATGGGACGATCCCCACCTGTCGCCGATCCCGCTTGCACGCCCGGGGCGGCCGGAGGAGATCGCAGCCGCGGTGACGTTCCTGGCGTCCGACGATGCCTCGTTTACGACGGGTGAGATCCTCTGCGTAGGCGGCGGCGCATGGTGTCGGTTATAGGCACGCGACGTAAGATATTAGGTAGCAAGGACGTGCTGGGAGTACACAATACCACACCATCTCCGCCGCCCCCTTCAGACCGACTCCGCGTGAACGCTTACAGTTCAAGGTCGCGGAGTTTGACGATTGCGGCGAGGCGCTCGCGTTGCGTCGGTGTGAGCTTTTCTGCAGGTCTATAGGAAGGCCTGCCGTGTCCGGATGGTCGCCGCAGACGCTGCTGACGGAGCGAGGGTTGCGTGACGCTGGACGGGCCGTCTCCCGGCGCACCGGCCCCGTCGAGGGCTACCGTCGTGTCACGAACTGATGGGCGGCGTGGCCTCGCCATCCCGCCGAGAATGGTCGAGGAGTGAAAGCCGCGGCAATGTTGATCTTCATCGGGGGTCCGCCGGGGTTTGGAAAGACGACACACGCGACGCCAGCCAGGTGAGCGAGTAGAATCACGGTCAACCGATCGGAAGCTTTTCCAGCAGGGTGATCACGAGGCACGGTGCTCGACACCGCCGGCCCGCGACGGGTGCAGGGAAGCCGCTGGGTCCAGGTTGACCTGCTGGACCTCGGCCAGGTGGCGACGGCGCTGAAGGGGAACGAGACGACCATCCACGTTGCCGTGACTGCGACCGGCGAAAGTCGGATGCGCATACGCCCGCTGGACTTCGCCCACTACAATGTGACCGGTGAAATCTGCGCGTGAGCGGTAGAATCTCCACTGGAGCGTTACGTTGCAAGGAGGCATGACCGTGGAAAACAACACGGCTGGCTTTCAGGTCTTCGCGGTGCAGCCGAAACGGATCGAGAGCGGAAAGACGCACGCGTTCTTGGCGCAGAGCGATCTCATCAACGGCTCCGTTCAGGTCATCGCGGGAGGCGGCGAGAACAATCTGCACGCGCACACGGGACAGGACGAAATCTGGTTCGTGCTGGAAGGCGAGGCGAGGTTCTACACGGAACGCGACCACGAGGTTGCCACGCTCCAACGCCACGAAGGAGTGCTGGTTCCTCGGGGCGCCCCCTATTGGTTCGAAAGCGTCGGGAGCGAGCCGCTGGTTATCCTGCGCTTCGGCGCCAAAGCCCCGAACGTTGACGACCGGCGTATCGATTACACGGCGCCTTCGGAAACCATTCGAAATCTGCTGGCGAGCCTACCTCGCGAGCAGGGGTAGCGAAGCGGCAGAGAGAGGTTCGGCATGCAGATATTGGCCCTAGGTTACGTCGGCGTGGAGACGAAGGACACGCAGCAGTGGGCCTCGTTCGCCGAGGAGGTCCTCGGTCTCCGCGCGACGGAGGCCCAGGATGGCGCAGTTCTCCTCCGCATGGACGACCGTGTCTATCGGATCGCTGTTCATCCCGGGAACCGAGACGGACTCGCGTATCTCGGGTGGGAGGTCCCGAACGAGCCAGCCCTTGAACAAGCGTCGGACGAGCTTGCGCGGCAGGGGATCGCCGTCGAGCGGGGCACCGACGAGGAATGCGCTCGCCGCCAGGTTCGCGGCTTGCTGCGGTTCGTGGACGCAGCCGGGTCGCCACTCGAGCTGTTCTACGGCCAGCGGTTCAATAGCGTCCCCTTCCTGCCAACGCGCCCGATCAGCGGGTTCGTCACTGGCCAGCTCGGCATGGGGCACGTCGTGGTGCGGACGCCCGAAGCACAGGCCGCCGCGGAATTCTATACGAAGGTGCTCGGCTTTCGGATCAGCGACTACTTCATGGACAGCTTGATTTTCCTGCACTGCAACGCCCGGCATCACAGCATCGCGTTCGGGAGCATGGGTCCTGGTCGAGGGCTCCACCACATCATGCTGGAGGCGAAGAGCTTTGACGATGTCGGGCTCAACTACGACCTGGTCCGAGAGCGACAGATCCCCATCGGCATGGAGCTCGGTCGGCACAGCAACGACTGGATGTACTCGTTCTACATGCAGTCGCCGTCGGGGTTTCAGATCGAGTACGGTTACGGCGGCCGCCTAGTGGACGATTCAACCTGGACGGTGACCCAGCTCGACCAACCGAGCATCTGGGGCCACCAGCGGCACGAGTTGCCCGTGCAGGCCCCGGCTTGACCAGCCGGCTTCGAACAGTAACCAGGCGACCGCGAGGGCACCGGCGAGGGAAGGAATGATGGTAGCGACGGACGTCCAAAGCCTGGTCGATGTCGAGAACGGACTCATGGATCGACGTGTGTTCTCCGATCCGATGCTCTATGAGCTGGAGCAGGAGCGGGTCTTCGCCCATGCGTGGCTGTACCTGGCGCACGAGAGTCAGCTCGAGCAGCCCGGCGACTTTTTCACCACCTACATGGGCGAGGATTCGGGGATCGTGGTGCGCGGCGCGGATGGCGCGGCTCGCGCGTTCCTCAATACCTGTCGCCACCGCGGCAACCGCGTATGCCGCCTCGATGCCGGCCGCACGACGAACTTCACCTGCACGTACCACGGCTGGTCCTACTCCAACGAGGGCAAGCTGATGGGCGTTCCGTCCTATAAGGAGTTCTGGTTCGAGGAGCTCGACAGGGACGCGTGGGGGCTCATTGCGGTGCCACGCGTCGAGACTTATAAGGGGCTGATTCTCGGCAACCTCGACCCTGATGCGCCGTCGCTCATCGACTATCTTGGCGACATGGCCTGGTACCTCGATATCATGCTCGATCGGCAGGACGGCGGCACCGAGGTGATCGGCCCGGTTCAGAAGTGGGTGGTGAGCGCGAACTGGAAGCTCGCGGCAGAGAATTTCGTCGGCGACATGTATCACGGGGGGCTGACGCATGCCTCGGCGTTCCAGGTGGGCTTCGGAGGAGGCGGCCAGAGTAGTGGGCCAGGCTACACCGGAGCCCAAAGGGGCTACCAAATCGCGCTGCCTGGCGGGCATGGACTGGGAAGCGGCTGGTGGCCCGACGGCGATGGTCGCGTCGGCAGCATCCCAACAATCGCCGACTACTATGAGTCGATCCTGCCCGAGACCGAGCGACGACTCGGCCGCGTGCGGGCGCGCATGATGGCCCCTGTTCACGGCACGGTGTTCCCGACGCTCTCGTTTCTGTTTGGCACGCGGACGCTCCGGGTGTGGCACCCGAAGGGGCCGGACAAGATGGAGGTGTGGGCGTGGTGTTTGGTAGAGCGGTCCGCTCCCCCAGAAGTGCGCGAGGCGATCCGACTCCACTGTCTCCGGCGCTTTTCGCCGGGGGGCACGTGGGAGCAGGATGACGCCGACAACTGGATGCAGGCCACTCAGAACAGCAGGGGCGTCGCCTGCCGTCGGGTACCCCTCAACTACCAGATGGGCCTCGGCCACGAGGAGGAGCGGAACGCGGACCTGCCCGGTCGCGTCGGCCCCTTCTTCAGCGACACCTGCCAGCGCAACTTCTATCGCCACTGGGCCGAGCTCGTCAGCGGGAAGGGCTGGGCTCGGCAGCCTCGGAGAGAATGCTGCCCGATTTTTCGAGCCGGCGCGACCAAAGTCCTAAGCTCAACACTCCAGAGGAGGCGCACAATTGGCACAGACAGCAGCCGCAAAGATCGATGGCGTGCGGACGCGCGTGGCGCGGGGCTTCGCCGACGAGGGGGGAATGATGGGCGGAGCCGGGTACGTCTCGTCCGACAAAGACTGGTTCGTGGGCTACGGCGACCTGCTTTTGATGACGCTCAACCGCGCCGCCGTCCGCCCGTTCCACTACCACAAGCAGGGCACCGACACGATGGCCACGATCTCGGGCTCCGCGCGCGTCGTCCTCTACGACATGCGCGATGGGTCACCGACGAGAGGACAGGTCGAAGAGATCGAGCTTACCGCGCAGGGCGGGGACGTCACGTTCCTGCAGGTGCCGCCGCTCGTGGCGCACGCGTTCCAGGGCATCAGCGCTCACGCCGTGCTCGTTGACCTCGCGAGCAACGTGGAACAATCCGGCTCCGACTTCCACTACAACGAACCAGACAGCGTGTCCTACGAGTTCAAGTAGCTTCGCTGGCTGGTAGCTCGGTGCGCGTTTCCGTTCGTTACGAGGTGTGTGAGGGGCATGGCGCCTGCGCGGAGGCTTGCCCGGCGGTCTTTCGCATGATGGGCCCAAAGCCAGTCTTGCTGACGATCCGGCCGAACGAGAGCCTCCGTGCTGAGGTCGAGCGCGCGGCGCATGATTGCCCTACGAACGCCATCGCGCTGGCTGACGAATAGCGAGGAGGAAATCGGCGACGATAGGAACGGATTTCAGGTTCGCCTCGCCGCCGGCGCCGATAACCTCGACCGACAGCCGCTGGACGGTGGTGTCGAGAAAGAAGCCGTCGGAGCCGCGGGCGCGGCCAAGGCCCTCCAGGAGCTGGATCGCCTTGCGCGGGTCGTACTCGTAGCGAACGAAGCTGCCAAGGTACCGGAACCTTCCAACCAGCTCCACGGGCGGCAGGCGGTCGCGCCAGGGGCGACGAAGTAGGCCGTACCCCCCACTCAAACGCTCCCCGGCAAGGGAGGAGGGGGCATCCTAAAACCCTTCGGGGGTGTACGATGGCAGACGTAGAGATTCTCGACCACTGTGGTTTCAGTGTCCCCGACGTACGCGAGGGTGTCGAGTTCTGGGAGAAGGTGTTCGGCGCCCACGTTGGCCACTGGAACAGCTTGACGACCGACGACCTTGGTGGCCCGCACACCGGCGTCAACCTGGGTGACTTCTTCTTTGTGCTCTTTGCGCACACGGATCGCGTTCCCAACCCGGAGCGCCCGCGCGGGCTCGATCGCGACGTCCGATCCGTGACGCTCGACCCGACCGACGACCGCGTCGTTTACGCGGGCACTGAGCCGGTGCGGCTCTTCCGCAGTGAGGACGCCGGCGACACGTGGGACGAGCTAGACGCGATCCAGACGTTGCCGCTCGCGGTGCGCAAGGAGTGGTGGTTCCCGCTTTCACCGCACGAGGGCCACGCGCTCTCCATCTACGTCCATCCCGAGAACCCGCGGATCATCTACGTGGGTCTCGAGCACGGGGGGATCATCCGCAGCCGCGATCGCGGCGAAACCTGGGAGGATGTGAGCGGCGGCATCGACTACCTGGATATCCACCATATCGAGTCGATACCGGGCGATGCGGATCGATACTACGTTTCATCGGCTCGCGGCTTCTACACGAGCCAGGACCCGGCGGACGGGTGGGTGCGCGCGGAGAACGGGTGCACGCGCGACTACTTCCATGATTTCTTGTTCCTCCCGCCCAGACCGAGCGAGCCGAGCCCGACGCTGCTGTGCGCCACCGCGGACAAGTCGCCGGGCTCCTGGGAGGAACCCGGCCACGCAGAAGGTGCGGTCTTTCGCAGTCGAGACGGGGCTCGCTCCTGGGAGCGAGTGGGCGAGGGCCTTCCCGATCTCATCGAAGAGGCGATCTGGGGCTTCGTCAAGCACCCGCTGGACGACGACGGAGCTTTCTTCGGTCTTGGCAAGATGTATCTTCGGCCGGGCTTCGAGAACGGGCCCGGCAGCGCGCTGATGACCCGGAACCGAGGTGATAGCTGGACCCGCCTGGAGCTCGATCTTCCCGCTGTCCGGGCGCTCTGGGCGGCCCCGGACTAGTACACCTTAGCGCAAGAGCGTCGATGGTTTGCTCCTCCCGCTCCGCTTCGCTCTCGTTCTCCGCCGGAGTGAGCCAATATAGGATGCTTCAGTTGACCAGGTTTGCTGACCCAAAACTCATCCGCCAGCATACAATCGCCTCACAGTACTCGCGGATTCGGGAGCCGACCGGGCGGGTGCAGAGCCTGCACCCGCCCGGTCGCGTGACTCGGCTACGAGGAGGCCCGAGCACGGTCGACAAGTAACGGCTTTTTCGTTACACTTACCCGCATGAACGGTGGCTACCCTTCGCCGGCCCGCCGCATCATTCACCGCTTCGGTGGCCAGAGCATGCTTGCTCGCCACCTGAGCCGCCGCCAGAGCACGGTCGAGCACTGGGCCCGCACCGGCCGTATTCCGGCACACTGGCATCAGCGACTCATGTCGCTCGCCCGGGAGAAAGGATTGGTCTTGGAACCGAAGGACTTCGTTGAGTCGCCGCCCCCCGCCATTGCACCCGCTGACGGCCGCATCGGCGTGCTTCTCGTCGGCCTCGGTGCCGTGGCGTCCACCTTCATTGCCGGCGTCGAGCATGTCCGGCGTGGCAACGGACAACCCATCGGCTCCGTGACGCAGATGGGCACGATCCGCCTGGGGAAGCGTACGGAGAACCGCACGCCCCTGATCCGGGATTTCGTTCCCCTGGCCGGCCTCGATCAGCTCGTGTTCGGCGCCTGGGACCTCTTCCCGGACAACGCCTACGAGGCCGCGCTGAAGGCCGGCGTGCTCGATCGCCACGAGCACCTCGAGCCGATCGCGGACTTCCTCAAGAGCATCGAACCGATGCCGTCCGTGTTCGGCAACGAGTACGTCAAGAGACTGGACGGACCGAATGTCAAGCGTGGGAAGACGAAGCGCGAGCTCGCCGAGGCGATCCGGCAGGACATCCGGGACTTCAAGGCCGGGCACCGATGCGACCGCCTGGTAATGGTCTGGTGTGCGTCCACGGAGGCCTTCCTCGAGGAAGGACCGGTCCACTTGGACCTCGAGGCGTTCGAGGACGGCCTCGACACCAACGACCAGAGCATTGCGCCATCGATGGTCTATGCGTATGCGGCGCTGATGGAGGGCATGCCCTTCGCGAACGGCGCCCCTAACCTGACGGTTGACATTCGTGCCATGGTTGAGCTGGCGAATGAGCGCATCGTGCCGATCTGTGGGAAGGACTTCAAGACGGGCCAGACCCTCATGAAAACGGTGATCTCTCCGATGCTGAAGGCGCGTATGCTCGGCGTTCGCGGCTGGTACTCGACCAACATCCTGGGCAACCGTGACGGCGAGGTTCTGGATGACCCGGAGAGCTTCCGGACCAAGGAGGAGTCAAAGCTCGGCGTGCTGGAGCACATCCTACAGCCGGAGCTGTATCCGGCGCTCTACGGCGACCTCTACCACAAGGTCCGGATCAACTACTACCCGCCGCGGGGCGACAGCAAGGAGGGTTGGGACAACGTCGATATCTTCGGATGGCTTGGCTATCCGATGCAGATCAAGATCGATTTTCTCTGCCGGGACTCGATCCTGGCGGCGCCCTTGGTCCTCGATCTGACGCTGTTGCTGGATCTGGCCCAACGGGCAGGGATGCACGGCATCCAGGAATGGCTCTCCTTCTATTTCAAAAGCCCCCAGCACGCGCCGTCCGTATACCCAGAGCACGACCTGTTCATCCAGCAGACGAAGCTGAAGAACACGCTCCGCTGGCTCATGGGCGAGGAGCAGATCACGCACCTCGGCCAGGAGTACTACCTGGACGAGTAGTCTGTGCCCAATTGTCGGACGTCTGCTCTCCCAGCATGCCGACGCGACAGAGCAGATCGTTCTCTTCCCGCGTAAGCACCGGTCCCTCCTCCCACCTTTTTTGCCGGCACGTCACGTATCGAGCGTGCTGGACGCAAAGACCTGCTCGTAGCCATAGGAGTTCTTTACGATGCCCATCTCCGTGCTGTATGCGAAGAAGGTATCGATTGTGTTCTTGTTCGGCGTGATCCCGTGCTGGAAGGGGTCGTCCCAGTCACGCATCTGCTCAAGCAGCCGCTCGCGCAGGTAGACGACGGAGAAGCCGGCGCGGTCGTTCAAGATGTCGTCGTAGGCCATTCGCTTCGATCGCTCGAAGGCGTCGCACAGCTTGCCAGCCAGCTCCGGGTGCTCCCGATCGATCGTCTTGCTCATCGCGATGCAATGAACGGGCGTGTAGATGCCCATCTCCTTGTAGAGCCGCATGTCCTCTTCGATGTAGTTTGGCCACAGCCGCTTGAATCGCGGATCATGCTCCAGCGTGTTGAAAGCGGCGCCGTCCGAGATGTCCGTCACGATCGCGTCGGCGTCGCTATCCAGCAGAACGTCGATGACCCCCTTGCGTCCCTCGAAGCGCTCGACCTTCCACTCCTTGTGGACTGGGTAGGGATCGCGGCCGGCCACGACCCAGGTGATCTGGTCGATGTCAACGCCGTAGTGGTGCTTGAGGAGGCCTTTGAGCCAGATGCCGATGGCGCTTCCGGTCAGGCTGCTCCAGACCTTCCGTCCCTCGAGATCCTTGGGAGTGTTGATCCCCGAGTCCGACCGGGTGAACACGTAGGTGTAGACGGGTTTCCGCTTCGAGAAAACAGGAAGGGCAACGACCTCGTAGCCGAGCTCGACCGCCGGCAGGAGATTGCCGATGTTGTAGTCCGCGATGCCGAACGCGCCGGTCACGAGCGGGCTATCCGCGGGGATCGCGGTTCCACCTCCCGGCGAGGGGCCGGAGACGAGCGTGACCCCGTCGATCGGTACGCGGCCCTCGACGAAGGGCAGCGTGATGTCGTAGCGCATCCGCGGTACCTGCAGCTCGATCGTGCTACCAGCCGCCATCGGATTCCTCCCTCCATGTCGTTGCTGCTGCCGCGTGGATATGTTCAGGTCCGCTGTTCGAGCTTCACGCACGACGCCTCCATCCGTCACGTCTGCGTCGCGTGCATCGATGGGGCTAGCCGAACCGGCCTGGCGGACACCCAGGTTGATCGTTGGCCGCCGGTCGCGGCCGGGTCGATATCATAGCACCCCCGGGTCGTGTACGATTGTGTGCGGCAAGAAGAGCTGGGCGCGATCATGTGGAGGAAGCCCAATGGCGGAATACCGGCCCTATGAGCTCAACATCCTGTTCCGTGCGCAGCACTCGATTCTCTGGGAGCTGGCGGATAAGAGCGGCGTCCTAGGTCAGCTCGGGCTGTCGATTCGCAGCCTGGAGTTCTCCGAGAACTCCCGGAAAGCCGAACAGGCATTGTTCGACGGAGCGATCGACTTCGTCGCGGGCAACCACATCACGCCGTACCTGTGGGTGGCCCGTGGGAAGCCGATCGTCTGCCTCGCCTCGCCAGGGAACGCGGTCCGAGATAGCGTCGTCTCCCGTGAGCCCATCGGCTCGCTCGCCGAGTTCAAGGACAAAGGTCTGCG
>WHTR01000049.1 GCA_009377635.1 Chloroflexota bacterium | reverse complement strand
CGTACTGGGTGGGGAACTTCTTTCCCGACATGCGGGCATGGGACAATCTCATTCCATTCAAGGGCCGCGGCGCCGGCGGGCACGTCGTCTGGATCCGCTACCCCAAATCTCCGCTGTGGAATCACATGTCCGTGTTCCCCGCTCAGACATACAAGAAGGCGCATCGTCATGGTCCTGGCACTCTGATCGTCATTCCCACCGGCGAGGGCTACTCTTGGATGTGGCCAGAGGGAAAGGAGAGAATCTTCATCCCTTGGCACGAGGCGAGCGTCTTCGTCCCGCCGAACCGTTGGTTCCATCAGCACTTCAACCTCGGCGGTGGCCCCGCCCGATACTTGGCCTTTCATTCACCGCGAGGGGTCATGGGGAACACGGAGCGCGTCGAGGATCTGGCCCGGGACCAGATCGAGTATCCGGAAGAGGACTCTATCATCCGAGAGACCTTCGAGCGAGAGCTGGGGAAGCGGGGTCTCTCCAATCAGATTCCGGTGCGTGCCTACCAGGAACGGACGTTCGAGTGGGACTATGGTCAGGACTGAGCTGAGGCCACGGGCGCCAGCGCGCGACTGCATCATCCTGTCTCATCGGGCGTAGTCGTGCGCTGCGGATGACTATCCGTACGCGTGCGCCTCGACCCGGTCCGCCCAAACAAAGAAAATGATGGTCAAGACCAGGAGCCAGAAGAAGCCGCCGATCACCCACATCAGCAATGCCCCGATCTGCTGATCCATGAGCGGTGTGAGACCGAACGCTTCGGCTGCGGCTCCGTACTTCTGGTAGATGACCCGGTCTGAGAACGACAGCAGGCCGCCCACCATCTGCCCTGGCAACACCTGGGCGAAGGCGTAGAGCATCTGCGCCGGCAGCGACAGCCGCGGAATCAGATCCGGTACTGGACTGACGAGTGGCAGCCACATAATCGCTGCAGTTCCCAGCAGCAGCAGGTGCGTGGCACGGTGGGGAAGGTCCGAGCCGAACAGCGCATCGTAGACAGCGGGCACGTGGATGAAGACGAAGAGCAGGTTGAAGATCGCGAACGATACCATGGCGAATTGAGGGGTCCGAGCGAGCCGCTTGACCCACGGGCGGTCCGCAATCCGGTGGACGAGCCAGTTGGGCGTTCCGAGGAGCAATAGCGGCGGGACCACGAGCGTTAAGAGCAGGTGCTGGAGCATGTGGGCACTGAACAGGTACTCGTCGCTCAGGTGGTGCAGCGGCGACCCGAGCGTCACGTATAGCGTGGTGACTCCTTGCAGGAAGAGCGAGACTCGACCGACTGGCACGGCTCTGCCCGCAGTGCGCTCCTCAGCCAGACGTCCAACGAAGGCGAGTAGCAGGATGCCAATACCAATGGCGAGCTCGGGGTGAAGATCCCAGCCCGTGCTCCAAACTGCGACTAGCCGCTCCCACATTCAGTTTCAATCCCCACCCGGCACTGAGGCCGGGTGTCACTCCGAGTGGACGTCCGTGCAGCCTACGGCTTGACGAGCTCGCGCGCGGACGCCGCCGGGCGGGGCAAGGCGGACGGGGCTGTGCCGCAGTAGGGGCAGATGTGCCATCGCAAGAGGATCGGACGCTCGCAGCGTTGGCACCGCTGGCGCAGGCGCGCCTGGCACCAGGGGCAAAACAGCCAGTCGGACTCCATTGGGCGCTCACACAGCGGGCACACCGCGGCGTCGTTCACCGTCCGAATCAGCGCCTCCTCCTCGAGGGACTCGGCGTACAGTTCGCTCAGCGTCCGCTGCGGTCGAAGAATGAAGTAGAGGAGCAGCCCGGCGAAATTGAAGACCAGCACGAGGACCGTGGCGACGAACTGCAACCCAAGGCTGGTGGTTCGCGATCGGATGTCCTGGATCGTCCACCAGATCGCCGCGACCCACAGCACCACCATATAGCTCAGGAGAATCGTCAGGCTCAACCGGACGAACTTTTCGAGCTCGACGACTAGCTGTTCGATCTCGTCCAACTGCACGCTTTTTTCATTTCAGCGCGACACCCGCATTCCGAAGGCACGCTATGATGCGGGTGTCATCTTGGATCCCGTTTAGAAGTGTAGCCTATGGTTCAGGATGCGCGCAGACCGAGACAGAATCGTTACAGCAGCTCAGGACGCCAGTCGGACGACGGTTGCGCCGTCGCCGCCCTCTCGTGGGTCAGCGCCTTCATGGGTCCGGACCAGTGGGTGATCCGCCAGCAGGTCTCGAACGGCCTGACGCACAGCGCCTGTGCCCTTTCCGTGCACGACGCGGATCACCTGGAGCCCCTCCATGAACGCGTCGTTGAGGTACTGGTCGAGTCGGAGGCGCGCCTCTTCGGTCGTCAGGCCCCGGAGGTCGAGCTGGGAGTCGATAGGAGCCCACTCCTCCGCGCTCATCCGACGCGGCTGGACCGCGGCCAGGTAGCCCGACGCCACTGCCGCCTCCCGGGGGGTCCGGGGCGGGCGTCTATCTGAGGGGGTCAGCCCGGCCGTCCGGGTCCGCACCCGCTTCCCCGCGACCTCTACCTCCGCAACCTCACTGTCCGGGGAGAGCGAACGAATGACGCCCGCCGACCCGAGCCCCGACACCTGGACGTCGTCGCCGACAGCCGGCTGCCATGCCCCTCCGTCGTCGATGCGTTGGCGGATCTCTGGCTGAGGTGCGTGGGCCGACGTGCCCTGCCTGAGCCGCCCGATGCGGTCCTCGATGGACGCGAGACGCGCTCGCTCTGCCTGGAGGCCTCGCAGGTCCCGCCGTAAGGTCTCTGCCTCCCGCCGCAGCTCGGCCGCGATCTCTGCGCGCTCCTGCTCCGCCCGAGTCAGGATCGCCTCTCGCTCGCGTTCCATTGCCGTGCGTCGGGATCGAAGCTGCTCGGTCACACGCTCGCCTTCGTCTCGAGCTCGTTCGGCGGCAGATCGCTCGGCGCGCGCTGCGAGAAGATGGTGATGGATCTCCCCGAGCACCTCGTCGGCACGCCGCTCGGCGGGGTGCGTGGCGTCCCGGGCGCGGGCGATGATCTCGCCGGGCATTGCGAGCCGCTCGGCGATGGCGAGCGCATTGCTCCGACCGGGGAGGCCGATCGTGAGGTGAAAGGTTGGACGAAGCGTGATCGGGTCGAACTCGACGGACGCGTTTTCCACACGCGACGTAACGTACGCGAACGTCTTGAGCTCAGAATAGTGCGTTGTGGCGACGCTGAAGATTCGATGCGCGACGAGGTGTTCCAGGATCGCCTGGGCAAGCGCGGCCCCCTCCTGGGGGTCTGTCCCAGCGCCTATCTCGTCGAGCAGGACCAGCGAGCTCCGGTCTGCCACCTGGAGGATCTCAACGATGCGGGTAACGTGCGACGAGAACGTTGACAGGCTCTGCTCGATGCTCTGCTCGTCGCCGATGTCCGCGTAGACCCCGGAGAAGACGGCCACGCGGGAGCCTTCGTCCGCGGGGATCTGGAGGCCTGCCTGAGCCATGAGGGCGAGCAGCCCGACCGTCTTGAGGGCAACGGTCTTTCCGCCGGTATTGGGTCCGGTGATCAGGAGGACATCGAAGGCGCCTCCCAGCTCGATCGTGACCGGAACCGCATCCCGCCGCAGCAGCGGATGCCGCGCGCGCTTCAGGAGCAGGACCGGCTGCCCCTCGGCGAGCTGCTCGATGGGAAGGAGGGCCGGTCGGGTTGCCTCCATCTCCATGGCCAGCTTTGCCATGGCAAATGCCAGATCGATGCGGGCGAGGGCGTCCACCGTGTCTGACAGGCCGTACTGAGCGGTTCCCACCTGCCGACTGAGCTCGATCAGGATCCGCTCGATCTCTCGCTCCTCCTCGATGAGATGCTGGCGCCACCGGTTCGCCAGCTCGACGATCGGCAGCGGCTCGATAAACAGGGTGGCGCCGCTCGCCGACTGGTCGTGGACGATGCCGCGAACGCGACCACGGAAGTCGGATTTCACCGGAAGGACATAGCGCCCCGACCGCATGGTAATGAGCGGCTCCTGCAGGGCGTCGCGCACCGCAGGGGTCGCCATCAGCTCGTTGAGCCTGCGCATCAACCGGTCGTACGACGCGCGCAGCTCGGCCCGAATGGCTCGCAGCCGATCGCTGGCCGCATCGAGTACCCTGCCCTCGTCATCGAGCGATCGTCGGATGGCCCCTTCGAGGTCGTCCAGCTCCGCGATCCCTCGGGCAGCCCGGGCGAGCGTGGGAGTGCGTACCTCCTGGCGCGCGATCACGTGCTTGATCGAGCGGCCCGCGGCGATGGTCGACGCGACCTCGAGCAGCTCGGTGGGCTGTAGCATGCCGCCGACGGCCGCACGCCGAACGTGCGGTCGGACGTCGTGAGCTCCGCGCACGCCCGTGTTGGGTCGTGCTTCGCTGAGTCGGCGCGCTTCGTCCGTGGCATCCTGAGCGCTGCGGACTGCTGTCTCCTCGGACGACGGTTCCAGATTCTCAGCGAGGGAGCGGCTCGCGGAGAAGCTGCAGTGTCGTGCGAGGAGCGCGAGGACCTTGTCGAACTCGAGCGTCTCTCGGTGACGCGTCAGCATTGGCATGGCGCGATCTCGCCGGTGGAGCCTCGTGGCTCCTGATGCACTGTCGCAGCGCCGGCCATGGGATCCGCCCCTCCCTCATCTCCCACGGACGTGGGCGGCGAGCTGGGCCGTCACCGCGTGCTCGATGGCTGCCATGGCTGTCGCAACCTCGTCATCCGCCAGCGTGCGCTCTGGCGAGCGGAAGCTCAGGCTGTAGGCCAGGCTGCGATGGCCCTCTGGCACCGGTGCGCCCTGGTAAACGTCGAACAGGGTGATCTGCTCGAGGAGCGGGCCGGCCGCTGCTTGGACCGCGGCTGCGACTCGCTCGTGGGAGACCCGCCCGTCGACGATGATCGCCAGGTCCCGCTCGACCGCCGGGTAGCGGAGGAGCGGACGGACCCGGATCTCCTCGGCCGCGAGGCTCATGAGAGCGTCGAGGTCGAGTTCCGCGGCGTAGATCTCCATCCCTTCCATTTCGAACCGCTCCGCCACACGGGGATGCACCTGTCCCAAATGGCCCAGCTCCCGGTCATCCCCAGTGGTCCGCAGCACAGCGCTCCGTCCGGGGTGGAGCCAGGGAACGTTGGCGGCATCAGCGAGGATGAGTGGCACGTGGAGGATCCGGAACGCTGCCTCGACAGCCGCCTTCAGGTCGTAGAAGTCGATCGGGGCAGTGTCCGCGTTCCAGGTCGGGGGAGAGCGGCGTCCCGCCATAGCGATCGCCAGACGCTGCTCCTCTCGCGGGAGCGGCTCGAGTGGCGGGAGGAACACGTGTGCGATCTCGAAGAGGAGGACGCGGTTCTGATACCGGAGGTTCGCGGCGACGGTCGCGAACAGACTGGGCAACAGCGTGGTCCGCAGCCGGCTCCGGTCGATCGTCATGGGATTGTGGATGGGGATCGTTCCCTCGTCGGGACCGGTCGCCGGAAACGGCGCGCCCGCGTCCAGCTTGCTGACCGCATATGGGTCGATGAGGGAGTAGGTCATCACCTCCTGCAATCCGGCTCCCGCCAGCGCGGACCGGACAACCTCACGCCATCGCAGCCCTGGGTCGTCGGCCGGTGACGGCAGCTCGCCCCGCGGAAGGGTGGTCGGGATCGCGTCGTAGCCGGTGACGCGCGCGACCTCCTCCGCGATGTCCGCTTTGTCGGTCACGTCGTCTCGCCACGAAGGAACGATGGCGGTCGTTCGCTCGCCATCGCGCTCCAGGGCGAATCCGAGCGGCCGGAGGACGTCCTCGATCTGCTCGGCGGCGTAGGCGTTTCCGATGAGCGCGGCGAGGTCGTCGGCGGTGAACGCGATGGTGCGCAGAGCATCCCGCGGACGCCAGACGTCCACCAGGCCTTCCGCGACCGACCCGCCGGCCAGCTCTCGTATCAACGCAAGCGCGCGGCGGGACGCGAACGGCGGTAGCTCCTCGTCGAGGCCTTTGTCGAACCGCTTTGATGCCTCAGTCACGAGGCGCAGCGCGCGCGACGTCTGGCGGACGCTCATGCGGTCGAACGTCGCGGACTCCAGAAGGATGCGCCTCGTACCCTCGGAGATCTCGGTATTGGATCCACCCATGATGCCCGCAAGCGCAGCGGGGGTCTCGGCGTCCGCGATCACGAGAGCGTCGGTCGGGAGGACGCGCTCCACGCCGTCGATGGTCGTGAGCCGCTCGTTCGCCCGAGCCCGGCGGACGCGGATCGTTCGCGCTTGGAGTCGGTCGGCGTCGAACGCGTGGAGTGGCTGACCGAGCTCCAGCATCACGTAGTTGGTGGCGTCCACGACGTTGCTGATGGACCGGATGCCAGCCAGATGAAGCCGGCGCTGTAGCCACTGCGGAGACGGGACGATGCGGACTCCATTGACATAACCGGCAGTGTAGCGAGGGCAGAGATCTGGGTCGTCAACAAAGACTCGGACCACATCCCCTGCCGGTCGTCCGTCGTTGGGCTGGTCCACGTGAGGCATCCGCAGCTCGGCACCGAAGAGGGCCGCGACCTCGCGCGCAATCCCGACGATACCCAGGCAATCGGGACGGTTGGGCGTCAGCTCGATGTCCAGCACCTCGTCACCGAGGTAATCGCGGAGGTTGGCGCCGATGGGCGCGTCGGCCTCCAGCACGTAGATCGTCTGCTTTTCGGGAGAGATGCCAAGCTCGTCACCGGAGCAGAGCATCCCGTTGGATTGGACACCGCGGAAGCTGCGGGCTTCGACTCTTGGGCCTGCAGCCAGGCGCCCGCCCGCCCGGACGACCGATACCACATCCCCGGCGCGCACGTTCGACGCGGCGGTCACCAGCGTGACCTGCTCCCGCGCGAGGTTGACTCGCGCCACGAACAGGTTGTCGGCGTGCTCGTGGGGCGTGATCGTCTGGACCTGCCCGATGACGACGCGGTCCCACTCGGATCCGACACGGATGACGTTCGCCACCTCTGTGCCGGACATGGTGAGCCGCTCGGCAATGTCGTCGGCCGATGCAGGGAGGTCGATGTACTCCCGGAGCCAGCCCAGGGGGACACGCACGGACGCTACCTCACGTGAACTGCTGCAGAAAGCGGAGGTCGTTCCCGTAGAACGACCGGATGTCGTCGACGCCGTGCTTGACCATGGCGATGCGCTCGGCCCCCATTCCGAATGCGAAGCCGTTGACGACGTCGGGGTCGTAGCCGACGTTGCGAAGCACCCGCGGGTGGACCATCCCGGCGCCCAGAAGCTCAATCCATCCGGTCGTCTTGCACACGCGGCACCCCTCGCCCCGACAGAGTGGGCACTGAACGCTCATCTCGACTCCGGGCTCGACGAACGGGAAGTAGTCACAGCGAAACCGTGTTTGAATCTCAGGCCAGAAGATCCGCCGGGCAAACGCCACTAGCACGCCCTTGAGGTCGGCCATCGTGAGCCCCTTGTCCACGGCGAGACCCTCGACCTGATAGAACATCCACTCATGGGATGCATCCTGCCCCTCGTATCGGTAGCAGCGCCCCGGGACAACGACCCGAACGGGCGGCCGGGTGCGCTCCATGATGCGGGCCTGCATAGGAGAAGTGTGCGTCCGGAGCAGGATGCTCGGTGGCTTGACGTAGAACGTGTCCCACATGTCTCTCGCCGGGTGCTCCGGCGGAATGTTGAGCGCCTGAAAGTTGTACCAGTCCAGCTCGACCTCGGGGCCTTCGGCCACCTGGAAGCCCATGTCTCGGAAGATCTCGAGTATCCGGCGGAGCGTGTGGGTGATGGGATGCAGGCCGCCGGTGTGAATCGGCCGGCCGGGCAGCGTGACATCGATGTGTTCGGACTCTAGCCGCTGATCGAGCGCCTGCTCCTCGAGCTCGCGCTGGCGAGCGGCAAATGCAGCCTCGAGCGTGTCCTTGGCCGCATTGGCCGCTTGGCCTGCGGCCGGGCGCTCCTCGGAGGGTAGCTGCCCGATGCTACGCATGTGAAGAGACAGCGCGCCGCTGCGCCCGAGATAGCCTGTGCGCCATGCCTCGATAGCCGACCTGTCGCCCGCTCGAGTGAGCTCCAGCAGGGCTCGATCGGTTAGGCCGCGGAGGGCGACGTCAATAGCAGCCACACTGGGCCTCCGGCGCTTAGGGGGTCGGTTCGCATGGACATCGCCATTGCCTCTGTTCGGTCGAACCGGTAGGGCGGGGGCTTGTCCCCCGCCCCAAAGTCGGGAGTGCGGTCACCGGGCGGGAGGGGACGAGCCCCTCCACTACCGGACGAGAGGGCCATGCTTACAGGAGCTGACCCACTACGCGGCGTTCGTGAGGGCACTCCGGGCGGCGGGGACGCAGCAGCCTACGCAGCCGGCGCTCTGGCCAGGTCGACAAAGCTTGCGAACTCCGCAGGGTTGCTGACCGCGATGTCCGCCAGCATCTTACGGTTCACTTCGATCCCGTGGACCGCCAGGCCGGCCATGAACCGGCTGTAGGACAGACCGTGCTCGCGAGCTGCCGCGTTGATCCGCATGATCCAGAGTCGATGGAAATCGCGCTTGCGATTCCGCCGGTCGCGGTACTGGTACGCGAGAGCGTGAATCAGCGATTCCTTGGCGGTCTTGAACAGCCGGTGCCGCGCACCATAGTGCCCGGCCGTCTGCTTCAGCACCTTCTTGTGGCGCTGGCGCGCGGTCACCCCGCGCTTAACGCGCGTCACGGAGCAGCTCCTCCGGGCCGACCTTCGGCCGACCGTTACTTGGCGTAGGGGATCAGTTTCCGAACGCGCCGCGAGTCCGCCGGCGCGACCGGCATCATCTCATCGTATTCACGCGCGGCCCGCTTCGATCGGTTTCGGCGAAGGTGGCTCTTTCCCCCGCGCGTCCGCAGGAGCTTCCCCGAACCACTGACTTGGATGCGGCGCGCGGTGGCCTTGTGAGTCTTCAGCTTAGGCACACGTCACCTCGATCGCGGCATTCTACCACAGCCGCTACAGGATCAGCATCGCGTCGCCGAAGCTCAGGAACCGATACCGAAGGCGGATGGCCTCCCGGTAGACCTCCAGCATACGCTCGCGGCCCGCGAATGCGGATACGAGCACCAGGAGGGAGCTGCGAGGCATGTGAAAGTTCGTGAGCATCGCGTCCACCACCTGGAAACGGTGACCGGGCGCGACGAAGAGGTCCGCCTGCCCCCGGTAGGCGCGGAGGTCCCCCGTCGACGCAACATGCTCGAGTGCACGTACGGTCGTCGTCCCAATCGCAAGGACTCGACGACGACGGGCGCGTGTCTCGTTCACGGCCCGGGCGAGCTCGTCCTGCACGTCGATCCACTCTGCGTGGATCTGATGGCGAAGCACGTCCTCTTCTGCGATCGGACGAAATGTGTCCAGCCCGACGTGCAGAATCACGGTCGTCCAGTGGACGCCGTGCGCCTGCAGTGTTGCGATCAGGGCCGGCGTGAGGTGCAGGCCGGCAGTCGGGGCGGCAGCCGAGCCCTCGGTGTCGGCGTAGACCGCCTGGTAGCGGTCGGGTGGGCCCGTGTAGCCATGGATGTAGGGAGGGAGGGGCATCTGCCCGTGTGAATGAAGGAGCTCGACCACGTTCGATTCCGGAGGGAACCGGACCAGGTGGCCGCCGTCTACGGGCTCTCCCACCTCGACGGCGAAATCGGCCCCAACCGCAACAAATTGCCCCGCACGGACACGGTGACCCCGCACGAGTGCGTGCCAGACCCCATCGGTGATGGGTCTGAGGAGCAGCAGCTCCACCCGTCCACCGGTGCCGACCTTGCTCCCCACGAGGCGACACGGCAGCACGCGGCTTCGGTTCGCCACGACGAGATCGCCGGTGTCGAGAAATGCGGGGAGGTCGGACACGTGGCGGTGCCATATCATGCCGGACGCGCGGTCGAGCACGAGGAGGCGCGAGCTGTCGCGCGGTTCGGCGGGCGACTGGGCGATGAGCTCGGTCGGGAGCGCGTAGTCGTACGACGATAGCCGGAGGTCAAGCGGTGAGACGCCTCCCACCTACAGGAGGCGCTGCTGGGGCTCCTCCGACGGCGTCAGGCGTGTCGGCGGCGTTCGTCCCAGATGCGCATACGCCCCCGGCGTGGCCACCCGGCCGCGCGGCCTCCTGGCGAGAAACCCGAGCTGGATGAGGAAGGGTTCGAAGACATCCATGATGGTGTCGGCCTCCTCGCTCATGGCGGCCGCGATGGTCTCGATCCCGACCGGCCCGCCCCCGAACTTGTCGATGATGGTCAGCAGCATCTTTCGGTCGACCTCGTCCAGCCCCAGCTCGTCCACGTCCAAACGAGCCAGCGCCTCCATTGCCACGCTTCGCGTGATACGCCCGTCCGCCCGGACCTGTGCGTAGTCCCGCACACGCTTGAGAAGGCGGTTGGCGACGCGGGGCGTTCCGCGCGCGCGCCGCGCGATCTCGTGGCTCGAGTCCTCATCGACGTGGACGCTCAGGATGCGCGCCGACCGCCGGATGATCTCGGTCAGCTCGGCCTCGTCGTAGAAGTCCAACCGGTAGATCGCCCCAAAACGGTCGCGCAGGGGGGACGTGAGCAGCGCCATTCGGGTCGTGGCCCCGATCACCGTGAACTGCTGGAGGTTGAGTCGCAGGCTCTGAGCGCCGGGCCCCTTGCCGACGATAATGTCCCACACGAAGTCTTCCATCGCAGGGTAGAGCGCCTCCTCGACGATGCGCCGAAGACGGTGGATCTCGTCGATGAAGAGGACGTCACTCAGGCCGAGCCGCGTCAGGATGGCGGCGAGCTCACCAGGATGCTCGACGGCCGGGCCGGAGGTCGTGCGGATGTTTACCCGCATCTCCGCCGCGATGATGTTCGCGAGCGTGGTCTTCCCGAGCCCGGGAGGTCCGTAGAGGAGGACATGATCGAGCGGCTCGGATCGCGCCATCGCAGCGTCGATGAAGATCCCGAGATTCTCCTTGATCTTCGTCTGCCCGATGAACTCGTCGAGTCGACGCGGCCGGAGACTCGCCTCGACCGCAGCGTCATCCGGCTGCGTGCTTGCCGTAACGATCCGATCCACGAGTGCGCGCTCCCGTTGCGGAGAGTATAACGGGATGCTGCGCATTCAGAGGTGCGTGACGGAGTGGTGCTGATGGGACGCGGCTTTGACGTGGTCGCTATCTGTTCCACAACCGGAGCGCGCGCAGGGCTGCTGCGCACCCGCCACGGGCCCATCGAGACCCCGACCTTCATGCCCGTCGGGACACAGGGGACCGTCAAGGGCCTCACCCCCGGAGACCTCCACCTGCTCGGGGCCCAATGCGTCCTGGGCAATGCGTATCACCTCTGGCTGCAGCCAGGCCACGCGGTCGTCCGCGGCGCAGGCGGTCTGCACGCCTTCACTAGCTGGGATGGCCCCATCTTGACTGACAGCGGTGGTTTTCAAGTGCTGAGCCTTGCCGACCTCCGCCGGATCGATGAACGTGGGGTGACGTTTCGATCCCATCTCAACGGCGAGGAGCGGCCGTTCACACCCGAGCTGGCGATGGAGGTCCAGGCGGCATTAGGCTCTGACATCGCCATGGTGCTCGACCTTTGTCCTCCGTACCCGTCCATGCATTCTGACTTGCAGGAAGCGACCGAGCGTACGACGCGGTGGGCTCGGCGCGCGCGCGTCGCCTCCCGCGCTTCGGGCCAGATGGTCTTCGGGATCGTCCAGGGTGGCACAGACGTGGTCCTTCGACGGTGGTCTGCCGAGAGCCTGAGCGAGCTTGACTTCGACGGCTACGGGATAGGTGGGCTGAGCGTCGGAGAGGAGCGCGAGCGCACGTGGGCGGCCCTGAACGCGTCCCTAGGCGCGCTGCCGCCAGATCGTCCGCGATACCTCATGGGCGTGGGCGCTCCAGCCGACCTGCTGGCCGGAATTGCCCGGGGGATCGACCTGTTCGATTGCGTGATGCCGACCCGCTTGGGCCGCAACGGCGCGGTCTTCACCCCGTTCGGGCGCCTCAATCTGCGGAATGCCGCCGTTGCCGGGAGGGACGGCCCGCTGGACCCGTCATGTGCGTGTCCTGCGTGCGTCGGGTTCAGCTCGGCATATCTGCATCACCTGGTGAGAGCGCGGGAGGAGCTCGGCCTTCGACTCGCGAGCATGCACAACCTGTCCGTCCTCATGCAACTCGCGAGAGACGCGCGGGAAGCCATTATTTCGGGTACGTTCGGTGATTTCGTCGCCGAAGCCCTCGAGATATGGGGGCGCCCCGAGCAGGCGTGATCCGGTGCGGCGCCGGTGCCGGCTACTCCGCGGCTCGCTGGACGTTGAACACGTCGCGCACGCCCTCGATCCGCGCCATCACGCGGCTCAGATGCTCCAGGTCGGGCACCTCGACGGTGGTCGTGAGAACGGCCGTCTGGTCCTTCTGGACCACAACGCTCATGCCGTTGATGTTGAGCTTTTCGTCCGCGACGATTGCGCCGACGTCTCGCACCAGCCCCTCGCGGTCGTAGGCCACGATTCGGATGGTGACCGGGAACACGTCCTTGGCTGAGGTACGCCATTGGACGGGCACGAGGCGCTCCGGCTCGTCCTCGTTCTGCACGCTTGCGCAATCGACCCGGTGGACGGTGATGCCGCGCCCGCGTGTGATGAACCCGATGACCGGCTCGCCTGGGAGCGGATTACAGCAGCGAGCCAGTCGGGTGAAGAGGTCCCCCACACCGTTGACGCGCACGCTGCCGGTGCGTTCTGGTATCGGCGCAGTGACCGGGGGCTCGGACGGCTCGGGCTTGGGCAGCGCCGACGCCAGGCGCGACGCCATCTGCTGCGGGTGGATGTCCCCGTAACCCATCGCGGCGAGGAAGTCCTCCAGGCGTTCGTGCTGGAACGCGGCCGCGACCTCGTCGAGCTTGAGGTCGGTCAGACCGAGGCGCTTCAGCTCCTTCTCCATGAGCTCCCGCCCGCGGGCGATGTTCTCTTCCCGCGCAGCGCGCCGGAACCACTGCCGGATCTTCTCTCGGGCGTGGGAGGTCTTCACGTAGCCGTAGGCGGGGATCAGCCAGTCGCGGCTCGGCCCACGTGAGGCCTTGCTCGTGATGATCTCGGTGATGTCGCCGTTCTGGAGCGGCCGATTCAGCGGTACGAGGCGGCCGTTGACCTTGGCTCCGATGCAGCGATGGCCGATCTCTGTGTGGATCCGATAGGCGAAGTCGATCGTCGTCGAGCCGGTCGGAAGCTCCTTGATCTCCCCGCGCGGCGTGAAGACGTACACCTGATGCTCGAACACGTCGGTCCGGAGCGTTTCGACGAAGGCCTGCGCACCAGCTGCGACGTCCTTCTGCCAGTCCATGAGCTGGCGGAGCCAGGTAATCGTGGAGTCCATCTTCGGGTCCTGCTTGCGCCCCTCCTTGTATCGCCAGTGCGCCGCGACGCCGTACTCCGCGACCCAGTCCATCTCTCCCGTGCGGATCTGGATCTCCAGCGGCTTCCCGTCGAGGGCGACGACCGTCGTGTGGAGCGACTGGTACCCGCTCTCCTTCGGGCTCGCGATGTAGTCGTCGAACTGGCCGGGCAATGGATGCCAGAGGCCGTGAACCAGGCCAAGGGTGTTGTAGCACTGAGGGACGGTGTCCACGATGATCCGAACTGCGTGGAGGTCGTAGATCTGACCGATCTCTGCGCCGCGCTCCTGCATCTTGTGGTAGATGCTCTGCAGGTGCTTCGGGCGGCCCAACACCTCGGCCTGAATGTCGTGCTTCGTCAGCTCGGCACGAAGGATGTTCGCAACTCTCGCAACGTATCGCTCGCGTTCGCCGCGCCGCTGCTGGACGCTGCGCGCCACGCGTTTGTACGCCTCGGGCTCGAGGTAGCGGAAGGCGAGGTCCTCGAGCTGCCACTTGATCTCCCAGATGCCGAGACGGTTCGCAAGCGGTGCGTAGATCTCCGCTGTTTCTTGGGCGATCCGGCGCTGCTTCTCGACCGGGAGGTGCGCCAACGTTCGCATGTTATGGAGCCGATCCGCCAGCTTGACGAGAACGACCCGGATGTCTTTGGACATGGCGAGGAACATCTTTCGAAGGTTCTCTGCCCACTCCTCCTCTCGGGCGCTGGGCGGACGCCCTTCGTCGGCGAGCCACTGGACGCGATTCAGCTTGGTCACTCCGTCGACGATCCGGGCGATCTCGACGCCGAATTGCTGCTCGATATCCCGAAGCCCCAAACTCGTGTCCTCGACGACGTCGTGGAGGAGCGCCGCAGCGATGGAGGCGCTATCGAGGCGCAGATCGGCCAGGGTCTGTGCGACAGCGATCGGGTGGGAGACGTACGGGTCGCCGGAGGCGCGGCGCTGCGTGCCATGGGCCTGATCAGCGAGGGCGTGCGCTGCCGCGATGGTCTCCACGTCCGGGGCGGGCAGATAGGAGACGACGCTTCGGAGAAGCTGGTCGATTCCCTTTACGGGACCGCTCTTGATCACGGGTCACACCCACTTCGTGGCATTATAGCCCCGATTTGCGTCTCCTAGGCTCCAACAGGGGTCAATCGCGTGTTATCGATGAGCCGGACGTCGTCGACGCCCGCCGCGACTATCGCTCGAGCCTCTCGGTCAATCGTGTCCAGTGGCTCGAGAGTTGTCGGGTCAACGACCTCGGCGTAGTCCAAATCGACCCCCTGGACTGACTCGATCGTCTTCCGCATCGTCGCCCGAACCGCAGCCGCGCTGTGCTCACCGGCGTCGACCTCATCCTGCGCAGCCGTCAGCGCGCGGAACAGGACCATCGCGCGCCCGCGGGCTTCCGCGCTCAGGTACACGTTCCGGCTGCTGACGGCCAGGCCGTCGGGTTCGCGGATCGTCGGGCACCCGACAATCTCCAGATCCAGCAAGAGATCCGCAGCGAGCCGACGGACGATCTGCAGTTGCTGGTAGTCCTTCTCGCCGAAGTAGGCCCGGGTCGGCTGAACGACGGAGAGGAGCTTCGCGACGACGGTCGCGACGCCCTGGAAGTGCCCCAGTCGGCTCGCCCCCTCCCATCGGTCCTGGAGTCCCCGCACCTCGAGGACGGTGCCGGCTCCCATCGGGTAGATGTCCTGAACCTCGGGGACGAACACGACGTCTACACCCGCTTGCTCACAGAGGGCCAAATCGCGCGGCACGTCGCGAGGGTATCGGCCATAGTCCTCCTCCGGACCGAACTGCAAGGGGTTCACGAAGATGCTCACGACGACCGTGCGGCACTCTTCTCTGGCCCGCTCGATCAAAGACCGGTGCCCTGCATGCAGGTATCCCATCGTCGGGACAAAGCCGATGGAGCCCTGCACCTGTCGGCGCGCGTCGCGCATCTCGCCGACGGACCTCGCGATTTGCATCCTCGTGTCCGTCCCCCGTTGCCTCCCCGGCCCGCCCGAGCTGCCGATCGGACCGCTGCAGCTGCCTGCCGCTTCACGACGCAAACACCCGGACGGCGACAATTGTACAGGGCCCTGTCCTGGCGTCGGCGGTGCGGGCGCGTTCGTGGAGCGAGGGTGAGACTCGTCCTTCCTGTTGATCGACCTGGCGACCGTAGGCGTGAGGTATCCTTCTGCCAAGTTGTCGATGCCTCGACAGCTCGGGGCGCCACGAGTGGACGAGAAGAAAGACATCTCAGAGCAGCGAAAGAGAGAATCGCGAGGTGCGCATGCGTCGACGCGCAGATGTGGATCGGCTTCGCCGGCTCATGCGCCAGGTTGCGGCGTGTCGAGCGTGCCAGCTGCACGGCTTCCTCACCGAGGTGCGTCCTGTCACGGCCGAGGCACGGGAGGCGCGCGTGCTGGTAATCGGGCAGGCCCCGGGTCCGGTGACGCACCGAGAGGGCATCCACTTCGCCGGGCCGGCTGGTCGGACCCTTGCCGGCTGGTTCGAAGCGGCCGGGTTCCCTTCGGGCGCAGCCCACAAGTGGCCGACCCTCTCCGCCGTGTGGCTTACGTCGCTCACGCGATGCTTCCCCGGACCGAGCGCCTCGGGCAACGGTGACCGCGCGCCGACCTCGCGAGAAGTGGCGCTGTGTCGCCCGTTTCTGGAAGAGGAGATCCGCGTCGTTGATCCTGACGTCATTGTGCTCGTCGGCGCCATGGCCGTCCGTGCGTTCCTTGGGCCGATCAAGCTTGAGGACGCCGTCGGTCGGCGCTTCGAGCAGGACGGACGAGCCGTGATCGCGTTTCCCCACTCGTCGGGTGTGAGTCGGTGGACTAACCTGCCTGAGAATCGGACCAAGGTCGAGCGGTCGATCGCCCTGCTGCGGGCCGAGCGCGAGCGCCTGGTCGACACCGACGCGCCTTCCGTGAATATCCTCTCACGCGGCTGGCAACATGATTCATAGCGAATCGTACATGGGCGCACGCCGGCATCCTGTGCAGAACAATCTCTACCCCAGGGCCTTTTCATCACCCGTCAGAGCGGATGCACGCGCCAAAGTGCGCGAACTGACGGCAGCATCCGAATATCGGCGCCGCGTCACCCGCGCCTGACAGGGCGGCGGTATGACATCGGTTATACTACTCGTGTGAAGACTGCCATCTCGCTTCCCGATGACCTGTTTGATGCAGCGCAACGCGCAGCACAGCGCCTGGGCCTCACCCGGAGCGAGCTGTTTCGAAGAGCGCTGACCACCTTCCTGGAGCGGCACGACGACCGGCTCGTGACCGAGGCCCTGAATCGAGTGTACGGGAATGAGGACGCGGGCGCAGGCCTCCATCGCGACGTGCAGAGGATGCAAGCACTGAGCATTCCACCGGATGACTGGTGATATTCAACGGGGCGAGGTCTGGTGGGCGAGCCTGGCGGATCCTCGCGGGTCCCAGGCCGGGTTCCGGCACCCGGTCCTCGTGGTTCAGGCCGACTCATTCAACCGCAGCAATATCAGCACGGTGCTCGTGCTGGTCATCACGTCGAACCTCCGTCTCGCGAGTGCCCCGGGCAACGTCCGCCTCCGTCGAAGTGACTGTGGATTGCCGCGCGAATCGGTCATCAACGTCTCCCAGGTCGTAACCGTAGACAAGAGATTCTTGACCGAACGCGTTGGTCGCGTACCACCGGAGGTGCTGGCGGAGGTAGGGTCAGGGCTGCGCTTGATCCTGGGGCTCGGCGAGTTGGTCGGCCACCGATGACGCGCGGCTGGCAGCCCAGCGCGAGCGCCTCGACTCTGGCAGCGCTGTGAGGCACTAGTGGGTCAGTTCCGGTGAGCGTGGCCTTTTCGTCCGGTAGGGCGCGGGCTTGTCCCGCGCCGCTTCGCGGCGCAACGGCGGGGCACAAGGCCCCGCCCTACCGGACGATGGAACGCCAAGCAATGGCAATATCCATGAGAACTGACCCGCTAGGTTTCGTTCGAGCCTCTAACGCGCGCCGGTGCCAGGCCCGCGAGACGGCGGAGGGCGTCGATGTTGGGACGGTCGGGACCATGGCCGGCCAACCCTGGCACCTCGAGATAGAAGGGTGTCTGCGCGACAGCCGGGTGTCTCATAAAGTACCCGAGGGCCTGCTCCCCGAGATGGCCCTGTCCGATGTTCTCGTGCCGGTCCACGTTGGAGCCGAATCGTGTCTTCGAGTCATTGGCGTGAACCGCGGCCAGCCGGTCGAGCCCAACGTGGCGATCGCATTTTTGAAGAACCTCATCGAGCCCGTCGCTCGTCGTGATGTCATAGCCCGCCTCGAACGTGTGAGCCGTGTCGAGGCAGAGACGGACTCGCTCGTCGTGGCCAAGTCGATCGAGGATGGAGCCGATATCGGCGAAGCTCGAGCCGATGCTGGCCCCCATGCCTGCGGTGTTCTCAACGAGGAAGGCGGTTGTCGTCGAGTTCGCCAGGATCTCCTCAATGGCGTCCGCGACGGAATTGAGGGCCTCCTCGTGTGACGGCGCACCCTTCGCGCTGCCGACATGCACGACAAGACCCATGATGTCGAGGCGGTCGCACCACTGCATCTGGTCGATCAGGCTCGAGATGGACCGGCGACGGAGCCGCTCGTCGGAGGCCGCGAGGTTGACGATGTATGGAGCGTGCACGACATTTGGCCCGACGTGGCCATCCTCGGCCAGCCGACGAAATGCCGCGACCTCGTCGTCCGAGTATTCCACCTTGCTCCAGCGCTGCGGCGCTCCGAGGAACAGCTGCGCGCACTCCGCGCCGATGGCCGTCGCGCGCGTCACTGCGCGGTGGATGCCGCCGGCCGCTGAGACATGGGCGCCGATGCGCACGCTCCACCTCCCAGCTGAGAACTGGATTGCCCGAGAGAGCTCAAGACAAACAAACCCTCCCCTGCTGGAAGAGGGGAGGGCCGACCCTGGTACCCCCCGCGGGATTCGAACCCACGCACCCGGCTCCGGAGGCCGGCGCTCTATCCAGGCTGAGCTAGGGGGGCAAGCGCCGGTATTATACACCGAATTGCCGTCTACCGGTGCGCCTCCTCTTCTGTATTGTCGGGCGAACGCGGTCCCGGACGCGAGAGCGCCTGTGCCTCGGAGTCCTTCCCCCCAAGCCTCCGGCGTATGTAGATCGCCCGCTGCACCACGGTCACGTTGGTGACGATGGCCAGGACCCAGATGATCGGGGCCAGGAGAAGGTCGGTGAGGATGAGCCCTGCTCCGAGGAGCACGACGCGCTCCGGACGCTGCAGTATCCCAACCTCACACTCCACCCCGAGTCCTTCGCCGCGCGCGCGCGCATAGCTGACGAGCAACGAGCCCACGAGAGCCGCCGCCGTCGCTCCCACCAGGACGGGTTGCTGGTCGCGGCTGAACACGATGAGCAACGCCCCGAACATCAGCGCTTCGTCATATCGGTCGATGAGTGAGTCGAGAAACGCCCCGAAGGGCGAGACCGTCCCGCTCGCTCGGGCGACAGCGCCATCGAGCATGTCGAACGCGCTGGCGAGGAGGAAGATCGCACCGCCCGCGGCGAACCAGCCGGACGCGACGACAGTCGCAGCGGCGGCGTTCAGCGCGAGGCCCAGCAGGGTCAGCGCGTTGGCGCTAATTCCCGTCGCGCCGACGAATCGGCCGACCGTCAGCGTTCGCTGCCGCGCTGCCTGTTTGAGAGAGGTCCAGACCCCCGTCGCCCGCTCTCCGATTCCCTGGGTTTCGTCCTGCTTCTCGTAGTGACTCAACTGAATCCCGCCCCGGCGCGCGTGCGATCCCGCAGCCCGTCACTACCGGAGGAGTAGATGGGCGACACCGCGTGCGACGCGTCTGACCCGGCGAAAGCGAGGACGCCGTACCGCCGCGAGTAGTCGCCGCCGATGTATCGTCTCCCCGTAATACTCAACCACACGCTCGGCCACGCGGTTCCAGGCGTACGCCGCCGCCGTCTTTCTTCCCTCTTCGCCCAGGCGACGACGGAGATTGGCGTCGGCGATGAGGTGGATCAGCGCGGCCGTGAGCCCGGCGGCGTCCTTCGGCTCAACCAGGAGACCCTCCTTGTCGTGGCTGATGACCTCACGGTAGCCCGGAATCGTCGTGGAGACGATCGCACGCCCAGCGGCCATCGCCTCCAGCAGCACGATCCCAAAGCTTTCCTGCCCAGTCGATGGGGCGCAGAAGATGTCGGCCGTGTGGTAGTACCTGGGCAGGTCCTCATCGGACACCTCACCGGTGAAGATGATGCCGTCCGACTGCCGGTCTTTCACAAAGTTTCGGTAGTGCTTGAGGGCGCCCCCACCGCCCACCACGACGAGCCGGGCATTGGGAAACTCCTGGTGGACGTGGCCCCACGCGCGCAGGAGATAGCTCAGCCCCTTCCGCTTCTCCAGCCGCCCAACGAAGAGGATATTGACCCGTCCGTCGTTGAACTCCGAGATCGGCGGCGACGGTCGCGTGAACCGCTCATAGTCGATGCCGTTCGGAATGATGCGATAGCTGCCCGGGAAGTGCTCGGCCACGAAGTCACGCGCGCATCCGGACACCGCGATGCGGCCGTGCAGCTTGGAGAAGAAGTATCGGAGAATCGGCTTGCCGTAGAAGTACGCCACGTTCGAGCGCCGGTACGCATGGAACGTGCCGACGTTGGTCGCGCGGGACGCACGCAGCACGGCGAGCGGCAGGGCCGGGAGCAACGGCTCGTGGAGATGGACGATATCGAATGCGCCAGAAGCGAGGATCTGTTTGACCTCACTGCCGAGACGCGGCCCGAGGCTGATCCTGGCCACCGAGCCGTTCGCTGGGATGCTCACCGGCGTCCCGAGTCGGTGAAACGGAGCCGGGCTTTCGAGCGGGAGCCCCCCCGTGTAGGGCGCCATGATGTGTGCGTCGTGGCCTTGGCGCTGAAATTCACGGGCAAGGTGCGTAATGTGCCGGGTCACGCCACCGAAAGACGCGAAGTCATATGGCGAGACGAGGGCGATTTTCACGGTCCTTCCGCCCGGCGCAGTCGATAGACGGGGCCTCTGCGGAGGATACACGCCACAACTGCCGCGTACAAGTCGCGTCCGGCGTTCCCTGAGATCCTCCCCGTCCCACGGTAGCCGCTCGTGGTCTGTCAGGCGCGCCGCGTGCGGGGAGAGCTTTCACGAGACACATCGCAGGTGTCGTCAGCCGTTTCCGGTGGCCAGACATCGGAGAATACCGCCCACTGCTCCGGGTGCTCGCGGATCAGCGCTTCCAGGCGGGCGATGACCCGAAGCGTGCCCTCCCGAACATCCCGCGCGACGTCTCCGGTGCGGGCAAGCTCCACGACAGGCTCGACATGCGCGATGCCAGCGAACGGCTGCGAGCGGTACGCCACAGCCGGAAGGATGGCTGCGTTGGTCCGCAGGGCGAGCGTCACGGGCGCCGTCGTCATGCGGGTCGTCCGTCCAAAGAACGGCAGGTCGAGTCCCGAGCCCGCCACGTTCCGGTCGCACACGAGGCCGACGACCTCGTTTCGACGGAGAGAAGTGGCGATCTCTGCGACTGCCGCCCGTCCGGCAGTCACGATCCGCATGCCTTGGCTGCCACGCATCCTGACCATGAGACGATGCAGCGCCGGGGGCTGCAGCTCCTCGACGACAGCGCTGGTGGCGACGCCACGTCGAGCTACGAGCTGACTGGCCAGGCTCGGTGAGCCAACGTGCGCGGTCACCATGATGACCCCCTGACCATCTGCCAGTGCCCTGTTCAGGTGTTCCCAGCCGGTGAACTGAAAGGCTGGAGTGCGTTCCGGCGCTCGCCGGTCCAGGAGCGTCAGCAGCTCCATGTAGCCCCAGGCGCCGTGGATGAACGTCTTCAGGGCAAGGCGTCGTCGGGCGCCAGGCGCCCGGTCCGGTAGGACGACGGAGAGGTTGCGAAGCACCGCCTGCCGCTGGCGGTGGGCGAATGCGAACGCGCTGACCCCCATGACAACACCGAGCCCTGAGAGCAGCGAGCGCGGAAGGCGAGACACGATCGGCGCGGCGAGCAGGAACGCGACGTATTTCAGCATGATATCGACGGCGGCCAGGCGATCTTCGACTGGTGTGTCACTGCCCAGCTACCTGGTCGGAGGCGTTGGCCACATGGGCCGAAACATGAACCACTGATCTGGATACTGGCGGATGACGCGTTCGAGCCAGTCGAAGATCGCCTGCGTGAGGGCCTGCAGATCGGCGCGATGATCCCCTGTCGACGGCCCGGGGATCACCGGGGAGATGTGCGCGACGTAGGAGTCGCCGGAGCGCACGATGAACGCGCCGAGCACGTGGGCGTTGGACCGCAACGCAAGCGCGGCAGCCCCTCCGGGGACCCAGGTGCTTCGGTCGAAGAAGCGCACCTGGACGCCCTGGTCCTCCATCGGACGGTCGATGAGAAACGCCAGAATCTCGTTCTGTCGAAGCACCCGAAGAAAGCGCATGGCGCTGGATCCAAGGGGAATCACCTTGAGCCCAGCAGCCACGCGGATTGCCTGGACGAGGGCATCCCAGCGCGGCGGATGGAGCGGCTCGGCGATCACGTGGATCGGGAATCCGCGACCGGCGAGGACCGCTGCGGCAAGATCGGAGTTGCCAAGATGAGCCCCGACAAAAATCAGCCCGGTCCCCTTGCTCATCGCATGGAGGAAATGCTCCCACCCGTTCACGGTTACCCGGCGCTCCAGCTCTTCCGGCTCGAGCGCAGAAAGGTGGAGCATGTCGACGATGTACTTGGCGTAGTTGACGAATGCACGCCGACCGAGCCGTCGACTATCCCGGGGGTCGGCGGACTCGCCGAGCACCAGCGCCATGTTTCGAACCGTCGCCTCACGCTTCTCCGTCCACATGAGAAATGCAAACCACGCGATGACCGCCACAATGCGGTACGACACCCACAGGGGCAGCGTCCGCGCGAGGGGCACACCGACCAGGTGGAGCCAGTAGATCATTTCAGGTGAAGCCAGTAGATCATTCGTCTCCCAACTGCGCACTCCTCTCGGGCTGGGTGTGACGTATTGAGCGGCAACGTCAGTCAAGGCAAGTGTACAGACTACGGGTGGCTGAGGGCAGACACAGCTCCTGGAGCCCGCTCGCGAGCGGCTGGAGGAAGGCCCTCCGGAGGACGCAGTTGGTGCGAGCGCCGCTGGTTCCAGCAGAGGCTAACCGACAATCTCTCCGGTGTCAAGAATACCCTGTGTGATAGAATGTTTGATCTATTCAACGGTATTCAAGGAGGCACCATGCAGGAGCATGCGTCAAACGACGTGCGGGCGCTGCAGCAGCGTTTGGCCGACCTGCTGGTGCGTCTTTGACGAGCAGGCCAGGCTGGCGCGGATCGCAGCACTCCAGGAGGATACGGCAGATCCGTCCCTCTGGAACGACCCGGCGCGCGCGCAGGCGCTCTTGAAGCAGCTGTCCGACCTTCGGACAGAGCTTGCGCCCTGGCAGGAACTGCGCGGCAGGCTTGAGGAGGCAGCGATGCTCCTGGAGCTCGCGATGGAGGAGGGAGACGAGGTCGTCACGGCGGAGGTTTTGACGAGTCTCGCCCCGATCCGCCGGGAGATGGACGATCTCGAGTTTCGGCTCACCCTCTCCGGCCCGTACGACCGGGCCAACGCCATCCTCTCGATTAGCGCAGGCGCCGGCGGCACCGATGCTC
>WHTR01000048.1 GCA_009377635.1 Chloroflexota bacterium | reverse complement strand
CGCTACCGCGCATGCGCCCAGGGTCGCGCCCGTCGTGCATACGTCGTCGATGAGAAGGACGCGCCGACCGAGGACGAGATCAGGCATGGTCACCTCGAAGGCGCCCGCCATGTTCGCCCGCCGCGCTGCAGCAGACAGCCCGGCCTGCTGGACCGTGTCCCGGTTCCGAATCAGGGCGCCAGTGTCCACCGGCCATTGATAGAGAGCGGCCAGAGAACGCGCGAGGACCTCCGCCTGATTGAAACCTCGTTGCGCTGCGCGTCGAGGGCTGAGCGGCACCGGGATCACGACGTCCACGCTGATCGGCCGTTTGGACAGCGGCGCAGAGAGTGCGCGGGTCAGGAACGTCGCGAGGCGCGTTCGCGCCCGATACTTCAGCGCCAGGATGGCCGACCGGATGACCCCCTCGTAGGGATACCCCGCAAGCACCGCACGCCAGGCAGGGTTGTCTCGGACACAGTCGCGACAGACGTGGCCGTCGCGCGACGGTGTGCTGCAGCGCGGGCACAACGCGGGACCGAGCGGACGAATGGCCGCGTGGCACGCCGCGCAGACCTCAGCGCCTCGGCGCCGACAGTGGACGCACCGGGGCGGCAGAAGAGCGTCCAGCAGGACCTGCCACCAGGGGTCGGTACCCAGCTCGTTCTGAGCGCGCACGTCTTGTCTCCCAGCCGGCCTCCCTCCGAGTAAGGGCCGTTCGTCCTCTCGCGCGCGGTCAGCGGGCCGTTGGGCTTGGGGCGGCCAATCCATTCACGGTCGTGATCACGACGGCGACGACGAACACGAAATATAGCGACCCGCTCGCCAGCAGGTGGGGAAGGTGCAGCGTATCGTGCCGTCGCACGAAGAAGAACAGGCTTGTGCCGGAAAGGAGCGCCAGCACGCAGCTGAGCGCGGGCAGGAAGGTCGGGCTGCTGGGGTTGAGAGAGAGGCTCCACTCCGTGAAGAGGATCCCGATCGTCACGGGAAACGCGGACTGGAACACCATGGCGCCGCTCATGTTCCCGAATGCGAGCGTATCTTTCCTGCGCATGATCCAGATCACACTGTTGAGCTTCTCGGGCAGCTCCGTTGCCAACGGTGTGATGAGCAGACTCATCACGATGGGCGCCAGCCCCACGATCGCCGCGATGAACTCGACTTCCCGGACAAACAGCTGCGCTCCCCCGATGATGAGACCGAGCGCCAGTACGACCTGCAGCACGATCGAGCCGAGCCCAGGGTTTGCGGCCCAGTTCGGATACGGCAGCATGTTGGTCGGCAGGTGCGCGATGACATGGAGCGGCCGAAGCTCCTCGCTGCTCGGCTCGGAGGTCGTTCGCAGGAGCCGACTCATGTAGATGACGTACAGCGGGATCAGCGCCGCGGCGATGGTCCACCGGACGACGTGCACGTCAGGTGGGATGAGCGCCGCCGCGAATGCCAGGCCGTAGGCGATGAGAAAGAACTGGAGATCGCTCGACGCGGTCTCAGGGTTGAACTGGAGATCGGTCGTCATGCGGCGCCGGCGAAATGCCCACAGGGACGTGCCGATCACGAGCATCGCGAGGGTTGACAGCATGAACGGGGCTCCGAGGATTCCGCCGATGCCCACCTCGTGCGAGGCCTCGCTGGACACGAAGAAGATGGCCACGATGGGCACGAGCGTCTCGGGCATCGCGGTCCCGACCGCGGCCAGAAGGCTGCCCGTCGCGCTATCCGAGAGCTTGAGCCGTCGGCCCAGCCATTCGATGGCATTGGTGAAGTATTCGGCGCCGCCGACCAGCAGCATGAACGCCAGGGCCAGGAGGGCAATGTGCTCCATCGTTCCCCGAGTCCGGTGCAGATTGTTGGGTTCGCTGCGCTCGACGTCCGTGCCCGAGCCGCGAGGAAGCGCGCCAGCACGCACACGCCGCGCCTGGCCTTCTGGGGCGCAAGCGATGACGCGACGGGAGAGTCACAGAGGATCGCCAGCATAATACCGGCCGGCCTGAGGGTCGGGCAATCTCTAGACAGTCAGCAGCGCGGGGCCCTTCATACGTGCTATTCGGTGCGCTGTGAATCGCGGTCGGCGGTTTGCAGCTCCTCTCGTCGCGCCCGAGCGCTGGCCAGACGCTCCACCAGCATCACCGTGTACCCCACGAGACCGATGACGGTCGTGGCGCCCGCGGCGATGAGGAACCCGACACTGACGAAGGGATCGCTCGCGTCAGGCGTAGCTTGCCTCCTCCAGCGCGCGGCGCTGCTCTCGTTCACGGTTTTCGTCGCGCGTTCGCTCCAGGGCGGTGCGCAGCACGAGGAAGGTCGCGTACACCAGGGTCATCGCAACCAGGGAGACGGCCAGGGTAACGAGCATCTCCGGCGGGGCCTGCGGGTCCGGGCGGACAACGACCGGTTCGGGGTGCAGCGTCCGCCACCACTCCACGGAGAAGTGAATGATGGGGACATCGATGAACCCGACGATGCCGAGCACCGCGCTGAACCGCGCCGCGCGCTCGAGATCGGGCGTATAGGCACGGAGCATGAGGTATGCCACGTAGATGAACCAGAGGACGAGGGTACTGGTGAGGCGCGCATCCCACGTCCACCACGTGTTCCAGATCGGCTTTGCCCAGAGCGACCCGGTGATGAGGACCAGCGTTGTAAAGAGCACGCCGATCTCTGCCGACGCCCGAGCCATGGCATCCCACCGCAGGTCGCGCCTCCAGAGGTACCCGACGCTGCAGACCAGCACGACGAAGAACGCGAGATACGCGACCCAGGCCATGGGCACGTGGAAGTAGAAGATCCGCTGGACAACCCCCTGGACGCGGTCGGTTGGCGCGTAGAAGATCATCATCGCGAGCGCGACTGCGGACACGACGACGGTCGCCGTCACGAGAGCGATCAGCCGAGCGCGCCCTTGGACGACAGAACTGGTCATCTTCTCACTCCCTGAGTTCGCTCCCGAGCCGGCACCGGTCGTCGATCAGGTGTGTTCGGGAGGCGTGGTTTCTTACTCTTGCAGCACGAAGTCGAAGACCAGCGCGCCAACAGCGACGTATATCCCGTCGAAGGCGACGAGCAGGCTCAGCCACGGCATGTCTCGCGCCGTCGGACTCCCAAGAGCAAGGCCGGTGGCCTGCACCACACCGATGAGGATCGGGACGAGGATCGGGAACAGGAGGATCGGCAGCATGACCTCTCGTGCCCGCGTGTGTGAGGCCATGGCCGAGAACAGCGTTCCGACCGCTGCCACGCCGACGGCGCCGAGGAGCAACGTCCCCAGGACCGCGGGGATGTCAACGGCGACGTCGAAGAGCACCGCGAACGCCGGCACGCTGACGGTGGCGGCGGCACTGATGATGATGAGGTTCGCGAGCAGCTTCGCGAGATACAGCGCGCTGCGATCCAGCGGAGCCATGAGCAGCCCCTCGAGGGTGCCGTGGTCGCGCTCAGCGGCGAAGGTCCGCGCCAGCCCTAGCGTGCTGCCGAACACCAATGCTACCCACAACACGCCGGGCCCGACAGCGCTCATCACCTCCGGCCGCAAGTCCAGCGCGAAGTTGAAGGTGACCAGCGCGAGCAGCGAGAACACGAGCATGGCGGTGAGCGCGTCCTTGGTTCGGACCTCGAGCAGGAGGTCTTTGGCGAGAACCGCGTAAACCTGCCGGCCGAACACGAGGACGGACGGATCGGCGCCGTCGGCTGTTCGCAATCCCTGCCCCGAGTTTGTGTTGCTATCCTGCACTCGAGAGCGCTCCACTATAGGCTGCTGCTACGATGTCCGGTTCGAGGTCGGAACGATCGATGTGAGCGACGATCTGCCCTTCCCGAAGGACGATGGCTCGGTCGGCGAGCCTTCGCGTCCACTCGAGACGGTGGCTCGTGAGGACCACTGCGCGTCCACGATCGGTCCAATCCTCGAGCATCCGGGCGAGTCGTCGCTGCGCGGTGTCGTCCAGCCCAGTCTCGGGCTCGTCGAGGAGCAGCAGCATCGGCTCGTGCAGGATCGCCCTTCCAAGAGCGACCCGCTGCTGCATACCGCGCGAGAGGGTTCGAACCGGTCGATCCGCCACTGCGGCGATGTCCGACTCCTTGAGAACCGTGCTCACCCGGTCCTCCAATCCCCGGACTCCATACAGGCGTCCGTAGAAGCGAAGGTTTTCCCGCGCCGTCAGGTCCTGGTAAAGGTGCGTCTCGTGTCCCACGGCTCCCACGAGCGGTCGCGCCCGAGCGGCGTCCCGAAGCGCGTCCACCCCGCCGATGGTCAGGGCGCCGGCCGAGGGCTGCAGCGCAGTGGCGAGCACGCGGACGAGCGTCGTCTTTCCGGCGCCATTGGGACCCAAAAGCGCCACGCACTCGCAGGGCATGATGTTCAGGCTCACCCCGCGAAGCGCGAGCGTTCGGCCGAACCGACGCACGATCCCCGTGGCGACGAGAAGCGGCGGCTGAATGATGCAAGATGAGGGCCGTTCGGTCACCGAAGCGCCGCCGAACGGGCCGGATCGCCGCCGAGGGACGTGCTGGAAAGACCTGCGCTGCTCAGCCCGTTGCTCCCGTGGTCTGGGACGCCCTACGCCGATTCGAACTTCGACGGGCACTTCGCAAGAAGCGTCCCGGCGTTGAAAGCCCCGCCGTCCCCGTACTTCCCCTCAACCACGACCTCAACATTGTCCCCGAAGATATCCGGCACGACTCCTCGGTACACGACCGGGATGGTGCCGGACCCGTCCGTCGCTTCGAACTGCATGAGGAGGCTGGCGGGGTCGCGCTGAATAGAACCCGGTACGACATTACCGGCAACGCGGACGGGCTGCCCCTGCATACTCGGATCCGCCAGCAGCTCGCCGACGGTGACATAGTACACGGCGGTGCTTCCGAGGGCCGTTACCAGCAGGTATGCGACCGACGCGATGATCACCGCGACTGGGATCAGCACCTTCCCGTGAACGAGCCGAAAGCCCTGGATACGGTCAGCAGGCCACGCTGTTTCTGCCACGTCAACCTCACGACTGCCGCTATATGCTATGGGTCTGCGGACGCGAGCGTCAATCAACGAAGAACGGACACCGACTCGCACGCACCCATTCTGACGAATTCATGGGCCTGTCGGCCCGCCCCGAGGGATGAAAAGGCACCCGCCGCCGTGAACGGCGGGCCCGGGGACGATCCGAGGCCGGCCCTTCAGGGCCGCGACCGTTTTCATGGGAGGTCGGTCATCCAGCGCTGCCAGGGTCTGTGGACCTGTGTCCCTTTGCCGCGTCGCTTCCTACTGCGTCAGGAGGAACGCGACGAGGTCGCTGAGTTCTTGGTCGCTCCCCGCGAACGGGATCATCGAGGAAGGAGATGGGAACCCGTCGACGACGAAGGCGTTGGGGCTGGTCTCGGATTCGCGGATGTAGTCCGCCGCCGCCGTGCCCGGCTTCCGGTTGGCCGCGGTGGCCCCGATGCCGTTGAGCGGTGGTCCGATCGTCCCGGTTGCCGACGGGACGGAGGACAGCGCGTGGCAGGTGGGGCACCCCTTCTGCTCGAACACCGTCCGCCCCCGGTTGGCATCGCCGGCGCCCGCCCCTCCGCCAGGCGCGCACGCCGCGATCACGAGCGCGAGGGCCGCGATAAGGATCGCCAGGCTTCGGAACACCACTGCACAACCCCCAAAACATAACATCGGATGCTGATCGCCTGTGAAACCTACGAAGTATAGATCTGCGATGTCATGAATGTCAAAAGACTATCTAAGACTGCTCTGGACGTTGTCACCCTGAGCGAAGCGAAGGGTCTCCCGGCAGATGCTTCGCCTTCGGCTCAGCATGACGGTGGCCACGCCCCGTTGGCGCCCCGAACTGTCGGTGCATAGTAGAATCAGGATGACCGCCTATGCGTCTCCTGCCGTTGTACGACGTCACGGGTGGCAAAGTCCTCCCACGAGCCAGCGTTCAGTCGGTGCGCCACTCGGCCAGCGTCAGCTTCTTCCGCTTGGCGCGGACGCGAACCAGGCGCAGCCAGAATAAGAGCGGCCCTGCCCCCAGGACTGCCCCCACCAGCACGAACGGCCAGTGGAAGGCGACAAACATCGCAATGGTCGCTTCGACGGCGCCCGGGTGTGCCGCGATCATCATCGCGGTGGTTGCGAGCTTAAAGACGACGAAGATCCCTACGAGGGTCCAGAGTGCCGCGCGTCCCTCAGCCATGACATGCGTCCAACTTGTTCCGCTACCGGCCTGGCTATTACACTGAGGTTGGCTTCACCATCATGCTACGCTCGATACGCCAATTGTGCAAAGGGAGGCTGCCTGTGGAACGGGAGCGCGCGCGGATAGCGCTCTTGATCCCGCTCGCAGTGTTCACCCTCGCGGCGGCCCTCGCCGTCTTCATCGGCTGGCTCCTGCACCAAGTGCCACACGAGGCCGCCCCGCTCGCCGCGCTGGTGCTGACCCTCGGCGTCACCGCCGCTGGCTTCATCGCCTCGTACGCAGTCTCGGAGCCGCGCTCCGGGGCTCAACAGTAGGGCCAGCAGCTTCCGGACCGGTCGCTCGTTCCCAACGTTCCCCGCGGGCTCCCCTGCTCCGAGCTTGCGCCGTCCGCAGGGTCGCCTGCCCGGCCGCTCTCTGTTCGACGAGTCACCCTGCCTGATGTGAGAGCCGGTTCAGCGGCCACTACGCCAGAGGTCAGGTGACGAAGCGCGGCTGGAGCAGATGGAACAGGAAGATGAACGCGATGGCCGTGAACAGCGCCGTTGCCAGCCCGAACAGAAACATCCCGGAGAAGAGCCGGTTGTCGAACTTCAGGTGCATGTAATACATCACGACCAGGGCGAATTTGCCAGCCGAAAGCACGACGAGGACCGGAAGCAGGACGGGCCGCAGAGCTGCGATGTAGTAGACGGACACCTCGACAAGCGTGATGAACGTGAGGATCGCCGCGATCGTGATGTACTGCTGAGCCCCGGGATGGGCATGCTCTGGTTGGTGTGCGCTCACCGGGTCTCTCCCGTTAGATGGGTATCAGATAGACGACGGTAAAGATGATGATCCACACAATGTCGACGAAGTGCCAGTACAGGCCGGCGATCTCGACGTCGAGGCTGCGCGCCTGAGCCATCTGCCCCCGGACGGCCTGCACGAAGAGTGACAACAGCCAGGCGATGCCCAGCGACACGTGGGCGCCGTGGAAGCCGGTCAGCACGAAGAACGTTGTGCCACCGGTATTGCCTCCCAGCGTCAGGCCTTCGTGGCCGAATGTCGTGAACTCGAAGATCTGCCCGCCGATGAACACGAGACCAAGCCCCGCTGTGGTCAACAGCCAGATCTTCAGGCGGCGGATGTCACCCCGCTGGATCGCGGCCAGCGCGAGCACCATCGCAAGGCTGCTCATGAGCAGGGCGAACGCGCTCACCGAGGTGTAGGGGATGTCGAACACGTCCGTCGGGACCGGGTGGCCCTGCCAGCGCCCGCGGTAGACGAGGTACGACACGATCAACGCGCCGAAGAACATGCAGTCTGAGCCGAGGAAGGCCCACATCAGCACCTTCCGGTTGTTCAGCCCAGTCGAGGGCTCCTCGACGTGTGTTGGCGGATGCGCCGGCGGTGCACTGGCCACCTGCTGCAATCGTCCCTCCTCGTCCGCGGTCAGTTCGTGCTCATGCCTGGACCGGTTCGTTGACGGGCTCGAGCGACCAGCCAAAGATGCTGACGATCACGATGAACAGTCCGACACCGGTCACAGCCAGAAGCGACAGATTGCCACCCGCGGAGAGCAGCACGCCGAACCCCGCGACGAAGATCCCGGCCCCCGCGAACAGCGGCCAGTACGACGGATCGGGCACGTGGACGGCGTGGTGGCCGTCGTGGCTCTCGGCGCCGCTGCCTTCGGACCCGCTATGGCCGGTATCCGTCGCTATAGGATCTGCTCCCGGCACATGCCGGCCTGCGAGCTCGGGGTGCTTCTGCAGCCACAGAGGATTGCGGCCAGCAACCGTCGGGATCTCGACGAAATTGTAATGGGGCGGCGGAGACGGGATCGTCCACTCGAGGGTCATGCCGTCCCACGGGTCGTCACCCGCTCGTTCGCCCGTGCGCAGGCTCTTGAACGCGTTGAAGATGAAGACCAACACCGAGACGCCGATGACGAAGGCCCCGATGGTCGCAACGACGTTCCACAGCTCCCATCCCATCCCCGGGGAGTAGGTGTAGACGCGGCGTGGCATCCCGTCGACGCCGAGGAAGTGCATCGGCCCGAACGTCAGGTTAAAGCCGATGAACATGAGCCAGAACTGCAACTGCCCGAGCCCGTCACCCAGGAGCCTGCCCGTGATCTTCGGCCACCAGTAGTAGATACCGGCGAAGAGCGCGAAGATCGAGCCGCCGAAGAGCACGTAGTGGAGGTGCGCAACGACGAAGTACGTGTCCTGCTGCTGGGTGTCGACCGGCGGCGACGCGTGCATGACGCCGCTGAGCCCGCCGATGGTGAACATGGCGATGAACCCCAGCGCGAACATCGCCGGCGCCTTGAGGGCGATTGAGCCCCCGTACAGCGTGGAGATCCAGTTAAAGATCTTGATGCCCGTCGGCACGGCGATGAGCATCGTGCTGGCGGCGAAGAATGACATGGCGATGGCGCTCAGGCCCGTCGTGAACATATGATGCGCCCACACGGTGAACGAGAGAAACGCGATGCTGACCACGGCGTACACCATGAATGGATAGCCGAAGAGCGGCTTCCGCGAGAAGACCGGCACGACCTCTGAGACGATCCCCATGGCGGGAAGGATCAGGATGTAGACCTCCGGGTGGGCGAACACCCAGAACAGGTGCTGCCAGAGGATCGGGTCTCCGCCGGCCGCCGCGGCCCCCGCGGCCGCGGGCGTGACGTTGAAGAACGTTGACCCAAACAAGCGATCGAACATCAACTCGATGAGCGCCACCGCGATCACCGGGAACGCGAGCACGATGAGGATCGACGTGACGAACGTCGTCCACGTGAACAGCGGCATCCGCATGAAGCTCAAGCCCGGCGCGCGCATCTGGATGATCGTGACCAGGAAGTTGAAGGCCGCTGCGAGGGAGGCGACACCTAGCACCTGGAGCCCGACGACCCAGAAGTCGACTCCGACGCTCGGACTGAACTGACTGCTGGTTAACGGGCTGTACGCGAACCAGCCCATGTCCGGGACGGCCCCGATCAGGAAGCCGAGGTTCATGAGAACGCCTCCTGAGAGGAACACCCAGTAGCTGAAGGCGTTCAGTCGGGGGAACGCCACGTCCCGAGCGCCGATCTGAAGCGGCACGATGTAGTTGAAGAAGGCGGCGGACAACGGCATCACGACGAGGAAGATCATCGTCGTCCCGTGCATGGTGAAGAGCGCGTTGTATTGGCCGGGGCCAAGCAGCGTGTTGTCCGGCTGTACGAGCTGACTGCGCATGAGGAGCGCTTCGAGGCCGCCGATGAGGAAGAAGATGAACGCCGTCAGCTCGTAGAGGATGCCGATCCGCTTGTGGTCGATGGTGGTCAGCCAGCTCCAGATCCCCATCGGGGCCACCGGCCGTGCCAGAATGCCGGCGCGGGGAGCCGCGCGAGCTGTCGCCGTTGCCATTTCGCCCCTCCGTCTTGCGACTGCTCTTCCCGAGTTGCCCAGATGTCAGCGAGCTATCTCAGGCTCTGCAGGTACGCAGCGAATAGCCGGGCGTCCGATTCACTGACCTGTGGGAGCACCATCTTGTTGCCCACCTTGACGCCCTGGGGATCCCGAATCCAGTGAGCCAGGTTCTCCGGCGTGTTGTCGATCATCCCCGCCGCGATCGTCGTGCGGCTGCCGACGTGCGTCAGGTCTGGACCGATCGTGCCCTGGGCATTGGTTCCCTTAATTGTATGGCAGGTGATACACGCGCTGCGCTGGAACAGCTCAGCGCCCTGCTGCGCATCCCCGGCGGCCGCCGCGGAAGCGGGTGCGCGCTGCTGCTGGACCCACGCGTCGAAGTTCGCGGCAGTATCGACGAAGAGTCGCATCCGCATGTTTGCATGCTGGAGGCCACAGAATTCGGCGCACTGTCCGAAGTGCTCCCCGACGGCCGCCGCGTCCGGCGTGAACCACATCGTGTTGATGCGGGTGGGGATGGCGTCGACCTTGCCTCCCATTTTCGGGACCCAAAAGCTGTGGATGACGTCCGCGGACGTGACCTCAATCGTCGCCGTCCGACCGGCCGGAAGGTGCAGCTCGTTCGCGGTGACGACGCCCAGGTCCGGGTACCGGAACTCCCACCACCACTGGTGGCCGATAACAGTCACCCGAACCGGATTCGTGGTCACGGGTGGAGGCATGTCGCCAATGAAGATGGTGGAAATCGTCGGCACGGCGATCATCAGCAGGACGATCGAGGGGACTACGGTCCACGCGACCTCGAGCAGCGTGTTTCCGTGGGTCTGGGACACGGCCTCGCCCTCGCGTCGTCGTCGAAACCGGATAACCGTGTACAGGAGGAATCCCTCGACGCCGACGAAGACGACGACCGCCATCCAGAAGATCAGGCCATAGAGGTCCTGGATCATGCGCCCCCAGTCGGACCCGGGGAAGACCGTCGACTGCGGAGCGCTGGGATTGGCGAGCTGCGTACAACCGCCGGCGCTGATGGCGAAGAGGATCGCGCAGCTAAGGGTGATGAGGCGTGGGCGCAGGCTGCCTGCCCTCGTCATACTCCTCCCACAGTGCTCCGTGCGGCAGATGTGGTTCTCGCTGACCGGAGTGCGTCGGCCCCTCGCCCCCTCAGTGCGGTGACGGGCCTGCGTCGGATGCTCATCGGCGTCCCCGGCCCCGCTGCCGTGCGCAGAGCACCCCTGCGTATTCTGCTCGAGGTGCTTGTGCTGATGCGAGGACCCAACGGTGCCGAGAGAACAAGCGTCCGCTGCCCCTATTGGGCGCCGAATGAGGCGGGCACACAATTCCACGATGTGCCCTTCCCGGAAAGCGAACTATATCGGGACCGGCGCCAGCGATGCAACCGACCGCCGGGCTATAATTCGCTGGCGTCCGTGCCCCACAGCCTCCTCGCCGCCGGGCCGACGTAGCGGCGCACGTCGCGGCCAGGGGTCGGGTCAGTCTTCAGCAGCGGAGCTGGGGACGGGAGGTGACAAGCCAATGTCGACGGACGGGCACCGCGCGGCCGCCTCGTCTGCGGGCGGCAGCGCTGGAGACCGCCCCCCTCGGCCACTCCACTCCGGCGAAGGCCCGGCTCCCCCGGCCACGCTGCGCGGCTCGGGTCCCCTCGTACCAATCTCATGCCTGGCCGCGGGGATCACGTATCTCCTCATCGTCATGGGCGCGATCGTTCGGGCCAGCGGGTCCGGCCTCGGCTGTCCGGATTGGCCGCTGTGCTACGGCCAGGTTGTCCCGCCCGGCCACCCGCCCGCTGTCATCGAGTTCACGCATCGGCTGATCGGAGGGATCGCGGGGCTGCTGATCGCGGCAACCCTCGTCCTCTGGGCGCATGCCCGCGGGTACGATCGGCGGGTCCTGGTTGCGAGCGCGCTCATCGCGCTTCTCCTGGCGAGCCAGGTTGGTCTCGGCGCGGTTGTGGTGCGTCTGGAGCTGCCGCCACCGCTGGTGCTCGTCCATCTCGGGCTGGCCCTGCTGCTCCTTGGCGCGATGGTCGCCCTTGCCGTCGGCGCGGCCAATCGTTCCGAGTCGAGTGCCGCGGGTCGGGATACGACCAACAGCACGACCCGGAAGCTCGTGATCGGCGCCGCGGTGGCCGTGTACGTGCTCGTGCTCACCGGTGCGTACGTTCGCGCCACCGGTGCGAGCGGGGCCTGCATTGGATTCCCGACGTGCAACGGCGACTGGCTGCCCTTCGGTGCGAACCGCCTCGTTGATATCCATCTCCTACACCGCCTCGCGGCCGCTATCGTCGGCGCCCATCTGGTCGTGACCATCGCGCGTGTCTGGACGACGGAACGTCACCTTCCCGGCGTGCGACAGGCCGCTGCGTTCGTAGGTTTCAGTCTGCTGGCACAGCTCGCCGTTGGTGCCGTCGCGGTCTCCTCGGGAGTGCCCCCGCTGGCGCAGGTGCTTCACGTGGCGGGCGCGGCTGCCCTGTGGGGCTCGACCGTCGCGCTGGTGGTCCTCACGCGCGAGCCAGCGCGACAAGGATCAACCGTCGGGGACCAATCCTTCGTTCTCAGTGATCACGCAATTCTTGAGAGAGCGCCGTCTCCGTCAACTATGCCCTGGCTGGTGAACGAAGGTATCTCCCCCTTGCCCCCGCGCACGGAGGAGAGGGTTGGGGTGAGGGGGCCGACCCTCGGCCTAACGCTCGGCGCCTACCTCAACCTCACGAAGCCGCGGATCGTCGTCCTGCTCCTCGCCACGACGCTCGGATCGATGTTTCTCGCTGCCCAAGGCCTTCCGCCGGTCCAGGTGCTCGTGATGACGCTGCTCGGCGGGGCCCTCGGGGCCGGTGGGGCGAATGCCATCAACTGCTGGTTCGATCGCGACATCGACGCGGTGATGGGCCGGACCGCGCTGCGTGCCATCCCGTCAGGGGTCGTCTCTCCGGCGCGTGCGCTTGTGCTGGGCGTGTCGCTGGCCGCCACGTCCTTCGTCGTCCTGGCCCTATTCGTCAACGTGCTCTCGGCTGTCCTGACTCTTGGCGCTCTGGCCTTCTATGTGGTCGTCTACACGCGGTGGCTGAAGCGGACGACGGCCCACAACATCGTGATCGGAGGCGCCGCCGGCGCGGTTCCGCCCCTCGTGGGCTGGGCGGCGGTGACCGGCGAGGTCGGCCTCCTCCCGCTGTATCTCTTTGCCATCGTGTTCTTCTGGACTCCCCCTCATTTCTGGGCGCTGTCGCTGCTGATCAAGCACGACTACGCGCGCGCTGGCGTGCCCATGCTGCCGGTCGTGTGGGGCGATGCGGAGACGCGGCGGCAGATTTGTCTGTACTCGGTCCAGCTCGTCGCGGTGACGGCGCTCGCGTTCGGCGCGCGTCTTCTCGGCCCGGTGTATCTGGCCGCGGCGCTCGTGCTCGGCGCGATCCTGATCTCCTACACGGTCCAGCTCCTTCGAGAGGGGACGGCACTGGCGGCCCGGCGCGTCTTTCGTTACTCGATCGTCTACCTCCCGCTACTATTCGCTGCGATGGTCGCGGACCAGAGGTTCGTCTTTTCCGCGTAGCGCTGCTGCCTCGCGCATGCCCGTTGAGAGGAAAGCCTTGCATGCCGTTCTGCCCACGATGTCGCGTCGAGTACCGCGTGGAGGTCGTCCGCTGCCCCGAGTGCGGCGAGCGTCTGGTCGATACACCGTCCCCGCGAGCTGCGGAGCCCGAGTCTCGAGATGTGCGCGAGGTGCGCCTGACCACGTTCTCAACCGTGATGGAGGCGCAGATGTGGGCGGAGCTACTCGAGGCCGAGGGTATCCCGACGGTGCTGGTCCCGCTCGGGCCGGCGCCCTATCTGGGAGTCGGGACGCCGCACGAGATCCGCGTGCGATCCGACGATCTCGAACGGGCGAGGCGCGTCCTCGCGGAGACAGGCGGGTAGCACGATTCCGTCCGGTGACGGATTACCCGCTCGCCGCGCTCCAATCGATGACGTACAGCATGAGGTAGATGATCCAGCCGCTGACGGCCACGAACGTCCAGATGGGAAGCGTGACTCGGGCGATGCGGCGGTGGGCGGCGAAGCTCTTTCGGAACGCTCGGCGCAAGGCGATAAGAGCGAGAGGCCCGAGAGCAACGGCGAGGGCAATGTGCGGGACGAGGATCCCCAGGTAGACGGCGTAGGCAGGGCCTGGTCCCTCGAAGGGCTTCGACCCGAGGAACGCCCATCGAAGCACGTAGACGACCAGGAAGAGTCCCGCGAAGACGGTCGCCGTGATCATGCAGCGGTGGTGTGCTACGACGCGTCGCCGTCGAATGAAGGCGTAGCCGAGGGCGAGGAACATGCCGCTTACGACGATGAGGCCCGTGTTGAAGGCCGGGAGCCAGGTCATGACGGTCTCCGGACCCCGCAGTATCGTTCGACGATGCCGGGAAGGTCCGCGACGAGCTTTGAGTTCGCGACCACCTCAGTGCAGCCCGCGGCAAGGGCACGCTCTCGGGTCTCTATGTCCCGATGCGAGCCGAACGCGACGACGGGCAACGCCGCGAGGTCGGGGGCGGCGCGGAGCCGACGCACGGCCTCGATCGCATCTGATGGATTTCGCCCAAGATCCACCAGGACAATGGCAGCCTGCTGGGCGCGAACCTGCTGCTCGAGCCCGTCCCACCGCGGAGCGATCACGCACGGCCGCTGCAGATGGCGAAGGGTTTCCGAGATCTTGCTTGCGAAGAAGAGATCCTGAACCAACGCGGCAACCGGCCGGTCCGCCGCGAGCTCGCTGGTGGAATGCGAGTTGGGTGTCATGAAAGGACATCCTCATGCGGCATGGCGTTCGTGTGTCGTGACTGCTGGGTCATGGGCGCGAATTTTCACTCCGCCGAATAGTCGCGATGTTCACGCCTCGCTGGCGCCCGGCGCTACGAAAGCATGAAAAATTGCTCTGCATATTCGCGATCTTCTTGCCCCAGTGGCGTCCCGACCTATCGGGGCATGAGAAAATGAGCACATGGTGCGGATGAGGCTCAGGATGCTGGCGCGATGGGAGCCAGGAACGGCGCCGGGAAGTCGTCCAGCAACGCTCGAACCTCCCGGCCGATGCCGTGGAGCGTCTCCTCGTCCTCGGCGGTGATCGCTCGGTGCAGGAAGCCTGCCACACTGTCCATCTCTCCCTCGCGGAGCCCGCGCGTCGTCACACAGGCAGTCCCCACGCGAAGGCCGCTCGTCCGCGTCGAGGGGAGCGCGTCGAAGGGGATGAGGTTCTTGTTGACGATGAGCCCGGCCGCCTCGGCCTTGTCCGACGCCTGCTGGCCGTCGAGGCCGAGCGGGGTGAGGTCGACGAGAAACAGGTGGTTGTCGGTCCCGCCGGAGACGATGCGGGTTCCGAGCCGGCCCATCGCGTCGGCCAGTGCCTTGCAGTTTGCCACCACCTGGCGCTGGTAGGTGCGGAACTCGGGCTGCAGTGCCTCGTGGAAGGCCACAGCCTTGGCGGCGATGATGTGGTCGAGCGGTCCGCCCTGGAGGCCCGGGAACACGGCGGTGTCGATCTTGCGGGCAAGCGCCTGTCGAGAGAGAATCGCCCCTCCGCGTGGGCCGCGAAGCGTCTTGTGGGTCGTGAGGGTGACGACGTCGGCGAACGGGACGGGGCTGGGGTGGATGCCCGCGGCGACCAGGCCCGCGATATGGGCCATGTCCACCATGAGTCGGGCACCCGCCAGATCCGCGATCTCGCGAAAGCGGGCGAAGTCGATGACGCGCGGGTAGGCCGTCGCGCCCGCGACGATCAGCTTCACATGCTCGCGCCGGGCGATCGCCTCGATCTCGTCGTAGTCGAGCGTCTCCGTATCGCGCCGTACGCCGTAGTGCACGAAGCGATAGAGCTTGCCCGAGAAGTTGAAGCTTGCCCCGTGGGTGAGGTGTCCTCCCTGGGCAAGCTCCATCGCGAGGACCGCGTCGCCCGGGTTCAGCGTGGCGAAGTAGGCCGCCATGTTCGCCGGCGCTCCGGCGTGGGGCTGAACGTTCGCGTGCTCTGCTTCGAACAGCCGCTTCGCGCGCTCGATGGCGAGAGCCTCCGCCGCGTCGACCCACCGGTTGCCCGCGTAGTAGCGCTTCCCTGGGTACCCCTCTGAGTACTTGTTCGTCAGGATCGAGCCCGCCGCCTGTCGAACGGCGACCGACGCGTAATTCTCACTGGCGATCAGGGCGAGGGTCGTGCGTTGGCGCTCCTCCTCGTCGCGGACGAGCGCTGCAAGCTCCGGGTCGACCTCGTCGAGCGTGCCGTCAAGCCGCACATCAGTTCGCGCAGGCGTCAACACAGCCCCTCCGTTTCGAGGTCGGTGACCATCTCCGACGAGTATAGCTGAAGGGGACGGGGCGACAGTGCTCGATGCCGGACACCGGCTGCGGGCTCCGTCCGAAACATCTCTTACCGTCTCATAATGAAACGCTTATGAATTTGCAGGAAAAAACTGATTTGCATTTGGCCAATTGCGATGGTACGATGCCATCTGGCCGTAGATTCTGGACGTATAGGATGTTAGGAGCGGTAGGCTCGGGCGCTCGTCCAGCGGAGCGCGCAAGGGGTGACACGAAACGGAATCCACGGTGAAACCCGCACAGTAGTGTGCCCACGGAATGCGGGTCTCACGGTGGAATGAAAATAGGCGCCGGAGACGACCGTGACAAAGTACATCCTTCATCGCTTCATGCAAATGATCCCCCTCATTGTTCTGGTCTCGGTGCTGGCGTTCGCGCTGCTCACATCCATGCCCGGCGATCCGCTCGACACGATGCTTGAGGACAACCCGGACTTCACTTTTGAGGACTACATGCGCCTCCGGGCCATTTACGGCCTCGATGACCCGGTCCACATTCGGTACTTCAAGTGGGCGGGCCAGTTGCTCCAGGGGAACCTGGGCTACTCCCGTCAGTACAAGATTCCCGTTCAGCAGCTCGTTCTGCCGCGGCTGCAGAACACGCTGATTCTCTCCGTCTCGGCCCTGGTGATCGCGCTGAGCGTTGCGCTTGCTCTGGGGATCATCTCCGCGGTCAAGCAGTACTCGCCGTTCGACTACGCGTCGATGGCGTTTGCCTTCATCGGGTTCTCCCTGCCCAACTTCTGGTTTGGCCTCATGCTCATCGTGCTGTTCTCCGTGAACTTACACTGGTTACCACCCGGCGGCATCATGAGCAGCGATGTGCCGGAAGGCACCTTGAACCAGGTTCTGGATCGCGGGCGGTACCTGATCATGCCGGTGGTCGTCACCGCGTTCGCGGAGATGGCGTCCTGGACCCGGTACACCCGGAATAGCCTGCTCGACGTGCTGCAGCTCGACTATCTCCGCACCGCGCGGTCGAAGGGACTGACGGAGCAGACGGTCATCGTCAAGCACGCCCTCAAGAACTCACTGCTCCCGCTGATTACCGCGATCGGCCAATCGTTCAACCGGTTCTTCTCTGGCGCGGTCATCGTGGAGACGGTGTTCAGCTATCCGGGCATGGGCAAGCTGCTCTTCGACTCGGTCATGGGCAACGACTTCGTCGTGTCGATGGCGATCCTGCTGTTCCTGGCGTTCATCGTCATGTGGGGGAACCTCATCGCGGACGTCCTCTACGGGTGGGTCGATCCGCGCATTCGTTACGATTGAGCGGTTGGAGATCACTGCGGCGCACGCCGGGTAGCGTCGGAAGAACGAACGGAGGGTAACGATGGCGCAGGAGATGGCGCCCGAGATCACCGCGAGGACCCGAGCCCTTCCGCGCGTTGAGGAGCGGGCAGTCAAGATCGTAAGCATGAAGCGCATGGTCTTCACGCGCTTCATCCGCCACCGGCTGGCGGTGGTTGGTCTTACGGTCGTTGGCCTGATGTGTGCGTTCGCCTACCTTGGGCCATTCTTCATGCCGTACCAGCCGGACCAGGTGAACCTCCGCGACCGGTTCTCAAAGCCGAGCTTGGTCATGGTTCCGGCTGTCGGGGGCGCACTCGCTGGGCAGCCGGCGCTCTACAACCTCGACGCCGCGTTCGCTGTGTCGGCGGAGCGGCCGCTGCAGTTCGGACATCCACTGGGCACGGACGACCTCGGCCGCGATACGATGACGCGTGCCATGTTTGGCGGGCGCGTCTCTCTGGGGATCGGCTTCCTCGTCTCGCTCATCTCCGTGAGCATGGGGATTACGGCCGGGACGATCTCCGGCTACCTGGGCGGCTGGTGGGACAACGTCCTCATGCGGCTGAACGATGTCGAGAACTCGATGCCCGAGCTGCCGATTCTGATGGTCCTCTCGAAGATCTTCCCGCCGGGCTTCTGGACGATGTGTCTCATCCTCGTCGCTCTGTCCGCCTTCCGAGGGATGCGGCTCGCGCGGGCGATGACGCTATCCTTGAAGAACCAGCTCTTCTCGGAGGCGGCCCGGGCGGTTGGGGCGAACTGGTCGCGCCTGATCTTCCGCCACTTTGTCCCCAACGCCCTGTCCCCGCTCTTCGTGACTGTGACGCTCGCGGCGGGCGGCGCCATTCGCGCGGAGACCAGCCTGTCGTACCTCGGACTCGGGATCCAGCCACCCATGCCCAGCTGGGGCAACATGCTGTCGAATGCGCAGCAGTACTTCTTCAGTGCCCCGTGGCTCGTGTTCTTCCCGGGTATCTGCATCTTCCTCACGCTGTTCAGCTTCAACCTGGTTGGCGACGGTCTGCGCGATGCATTCGACCCGCGGATGACTCGCCGCTAAACCATTCTGCAGGTCTCGGCGGAGCGGGCCTTCACGCCTGTTTTCTGGCCCGCCGTTCACGGCGGCGCCCACCGCGTTATCCGGAACACCTCGACCCGGAACGCCCCGGACATCAGCCGTGGGCGTTCGACGCGTGGTATCCTTGGTTCGAGACCAACACATGACGTACGTCTCGGGGAATCGAACGAGGCAAGGATGGCGGAGCTCAGCCAGCGCGACTTCGGCGAGGTTGACGAGATCGACGTCGAGGCGATCGGGGCACCGGGCAAACGGACCTTCCGCGTGCTCGCGGAGAACGGTTCCATGACGGCTTCGGTGTGGATCGAGAAGGAGCAGCTCCAGGCGCTGGGCCTGATCCTCGACCAGAGCCTCGAGGGCATTGCTCGACAGAGAGGCAGGCGCGACCGCGCCATTCTGACGCTGGCCGGGCGGTTTCCGACCCGTCCGACCGTGGAGTTCAACGTGGGACGCCTCGCGGTCGGCTATGACGAGAAAATTGACCGATTCGTGTTTACCGCCCACGACGCACCGGACCCGCACGCGGCGGAGTCGGCTCTTTCGTGGAGCGCGAGCCAGCGCCAGGTTCAGGCGCTGACCTTCAAGATCGCCGAGGTCGTGGCCGCGGGTCGCCCGCGCTGCCCATTGTGCGGTGCTCCGATCGAGGGAAAGCACGTTTGCCCTGTCTCCAACGGACATGTAACGTAGATCGCGCCGGCCTGATGAGTGACGGACGTGGCTAACACAACCGTGCTCGTCGTCGACGACGAGCGAAACATCACACAGCTCGCCCGGATGTACCTCACCGCGGACGGGTTTCGCGTGGAGACCGCGGCGACGGGCGCTGACGCGCTGCGCCACGCACATGCGTCGCCGCCGGACCTGGTCGTCTTGGACCTCATGCTGCCCGACATCGACGGGTGGGAAGTGTGTCGGCGTCTCCGCTCCAACGGCGGCGATATCCCTATCATCATCCTCTCCGCACGCACGGATGACGTGGATAAGATCGTTGGCCTGGAGCTGGGGGCGGATGACTACGTCACCAAGCCGTTCAACCCACGTGAGCTCGTCGCCCGGGTGCGAGCCGTGCTCCGCCGCTCCCAGGCCGAGAAGCGTCCGGCGCGCGTCATCGAGCTGGATGGGCTTCGCATCAACACGGAGGGCCGGGACGTGTGGGTCAGCGGGCATGCGGTCGAGCTGCGTCCCAAGGAGTACGACCTGCTGGTCACGCTCGCGCACAGCCCGGGGGTGGTCTTCGACCGAGATCGGCTCCTGCACCTGGTCTGGGGGTACGACTACCTGGGCGATAGTCGGACCATCGACGTGCACGTCGCCGGGCTGCGGGAGAAGATCGCCGGCTGCGCGGTGCGCATTCAGACGGTGTGGAGCGTCGGGTACAAGCTCGTGGTCGAGGAGCCGTCGGATCCACCGCCGCCCGCCGAAACGTCGCCCCGGAACACCCCCGCCCGGGGGTGAGAGGCTGCGCGTCATGCTTCCTGGCGGACTACGCACCCGGCTCGTGCTGGCCTTCGTGGCCATCATCGTGCTCTCCCTCGCGGTCGCCGGCGCAGGTGTCGTCTCCGTGCTGCAGGGCTACGAGACCCAGCAGGCGCTGAACCGGCTGGAGAGTCTGGCCTCTCCCGCGGCCACGCTCGTGCGGTGGATGGAGCTGCAGGGACTCTCACAGGGAGAGATCGCCAGCTTCCTCGATGGGCAGGCTCGCGATCGCGATGTCCGCATCCTCCTCGTGTCGGAAGCGACTCGGACGATCGTGTACGACACCGGCGGCACGCTCGTTGACCATATCCTCGAGTATGAAGGTGTCCCCCCTGGCGGCGCCGGATCGACGATTCCGGGCACCGTTGAGCCGCCGGGTGAGGGCAGGCTGGTCGTCGTCTCCGCCAACCCGTCCCCGGTGCAGCTCGCGCCGCGCCTGTTGGCATCGCGGCCTCAATACTATGTGGTGCTCGCACAACCCGAGGGAACCCTCGCGAGCGGGCTGCTGAGCATCGCCCCCCAGCTTGCAATAGCGGGCCTGATCGCCCTCATCGCGTCCGTGGGCGCGGCCTTCGTCATCGCGCGGTCGATCTCGCGCCCGCTGGCAGCAATCGCTCGCGCGTCTGATGCGATGGCTCGGGGGGACTACGATCAGCGGACCGACATTCGCGGCGGCGGCGACGAGGTGGCGCAATTGGCGGCCGGCTTCAACCGGATGGCTCAGGAGGTGGCGAAATCCCAGCGCACGCTGCGCGACTTCCTCGCCGATGTCTCCCATGAGCTCCGGACGCCGCTGACGACGATCCACGGGTTCGCCCAGGCAATCCTGGAAGGCCTGGCAAGTGGGCGACAGCCTGTGGCGGAGGCCGCGCGGATCATCAATCAGGACGCAGCGCGCATGCAGCGCATGGTGGAGGATCTGCTCTACCTGTCACAGATCGAGTCCGGACAGCTCAAGATGGAGCTCCAGCCGATGAGGCTGTCTGCTATCGTCGAGGGTGCCGTCAAGCGGGCGAGCGGGCGGGCTGGCTGCCGACCGGTATATCTCGAGTGCCGCGACCTGCCCGACTACGTGCTTGCGGACCCCCATCGGATCCAGCAGGTGATGGACAACGTGCTCTCCAACGCCATCGCTCACAGCCCTGCCGACGGCGAGATTCGCGTCCACGCTGCCGCCGAAGCGGGTACGGCCCGGATCCGGGTCCACAACACCGGATCGCATATTCGGACTGAGGATCGCGACCGTATCTTCGAGCGGTTCTACCGGGCGGGCGGCGGGTCCGGCACGGGCCTGGGGCTGTCGATCGCGTCGGAGATCGTCCGCTCCCACCGCGGCCGGATCGAGCTCGAGAGCTCGCCGGGCGATGGCACAGCCTTCACCATCGTGCTGCCGCTCGCGCCGATCCCACACGCGGGCCCTTAACAGAGTTTTTGCGGTCCGCTCACAGACGGCAGACACCTCCGCCCTACAATGATGTTATCGGAGCGACGCGACACGCTATGCTCCCGGAGCAGGGGCCATGCACATCATCATTCGTGCGCTGACAGCCGTTCTCCCTCGCCGGGGAGGCAACCGAGGGCCCCGGCGCGCATCAGCAACGCTTCTTGTGTCTGTCCTCCTCGCAGCCCTGTCGAGCCTGCTCGTCGGCTGCTTCCCGGTCGCCGATGTTGCGCAGCCCCCCGCGACGGCCACGCCGCCCGTCTCTCGGCCGGCGGCCCCGGCCGACGTGGCGTCCCTCAGCGGTAGTGTCGCCGACGTCTACGCCAGGGTAAGTCCAGCCGTGGTGAACATCACGTACACGGCGAGACAGACAAACCCGTTCGGCCCGGCAACGCAGCAGCGGGCCACGGGGTCCGGCTTCATCATCGACCGGGAGGGCCACGTCGTCACCAACCAGCACGTCGTCGAGGGCGCGAACCGACTGGATGTCACGCTCGCCGACGGCACGAGCCATGTGGGCGAGGTTGTCGGGGCCGATCCGGCCAACGACCTCGCCGTGATCCGGATCAACGCGCCCCAGGAGAAGCTGAGAGAGCTGTCCGTTGTGCAGCTTGGCGACTCGAGCGCGCTCCGCGTGGGGGAGTTCGTCATCGCCATCGGCAATCCCTTCGGGCTCGAGCGGTCAGCATCGGTCGGGATCGTGAGCTCCCTCGGGAGGAATCGCCCGGCGCCGGACCGGCGCCTCATCACGAACATGATTCAAACTGACGCCGCCATCAATCCCGGGAACTCAGGCGGACCGTTGCTTAACCTCCAGGGTGAGGTGATCGGAATCAATGCGCAGATCGAGACCGAAACGGGCGGCAATATCGGGATCGGCTTCGCCATCCCGGCCAGCACCCTCCGGCGATACCTGCCGGACATGCTGGCCGGACGTGAGCCACAGCACGCCTGGATGGGCATTGCGGGCGGCGCGCTTACCCCGACGATCGCCGAGCAGCAGGGGCTGTCGGTGCAGCAGGGCGTCATTCTGGAGGCGGTTGTGTCGGGCGGGCCGGCCGCTCGCGCGGGGCTTAGCGGCAGAGACATCATCACGAGCCTGGACGATCAGCCCGTCCGCAGCGTCGAGGACATCGCGATCTCCCTCGAGCAGAAGAACCCCGGTGATTCCGTGCGCGTGACCTTCATCCGCGGCGGCGCCAGCCAGACCGTGGACATAACCCTTGGCGTCTGGGAAGGCAGAAACGTATCCGTTCGTTAGTCCATCCTTGTCTGCGCTGACCGGCCGGCGGCGCGGACCATGATGTGAACCCCGCGGGACCGGGCGTCCCGCGACCACTGGTAGCAAGGAAGGAGAAGCCATGCAATCGGTACCTCGCGGCGTTCGGTACGCCGCCATAGCACTGGCGGTGTTCGCCCTCTCGGCGGTGGCCATCGGTACAGTACGAGCACAGGACGAAGGCGGTCGGAGTGGCCCACATCTGCGTGTGTTCCCGGGGAAGTGGGTCGGAGGCGAGCTCGCCGACGACTACCTCGGCCGCCTCGCAGACAAGCTGGGCATCTCCGTGGACGCCCTCCGGGACGCGGTTATACAGACTACGGAGGAGATGCGTCCGCAAATCGAGGAGCGCAGGGCCGAGCTGCGCCAGCGCATGGAGGAGAACCCCGGCGGTCGGATGCACGAGGGCGTGCGGATGGTGGGCGCCAATCTCGTCCGCCTCGCCGCAGACGAGCTGGGCATCGACGCGGATGCCCTCCGTCAGCAGTTGCAGGACGGACGGACGTTGGCCGAGATCGCCCGAGAGCACGGAGTCGACCCGGACGTGCTCGCGGAGCGGCTGACCCAGCAGCTCGGGAACGTGGACATGGGGGCGCTGCAGGCCCGCATTCGACAGCTGCTCGATCGCAGCTTCACGGGAGATCGGGCAGCTCCGGACAAGGGGACCGCGGGCGCAGTTCCTCCCGTTCTCGAACCAGCGGTGAACGTCTGGTCCACTCGGGTCCAGGCCTTCTAGCGGCGCGGCTGTTCAGCCGGGC
>WHTR01000047.1 GCA_009377635.1 Chloroflexota bacterium | reverse complement strand
CACGCGGCCGCACTCCTGGCACCGCAACCGGCGCAGCAGGGCGCGCACCGTCACCTTCCATGGGCCCAGGTCCAACGCCCGCCACGACGACGTGTGGGCCTGCAGGTTGTGGCGCGCCCGCGTGGTCCAGCCACAGTGGGGACACTCCAACCGCCGGCGGCGCAGGCAGACATCGACCACGACCCGGTCGGCAGCGAAGGCGACGTTGGCGACGTTGACGCCAGGAAGCCGCAAAAGCTTGTTGAATGCAGCAGTGACGCGCACGGTGAAGGACCTTTCGACTCGGGACCGTCAGACAGCCCCGAAGTCTTGTCCAAGCCGTGCGCGTCTCCTTGGAACCTCCACCGACCTCACACCCGCGTTGACCAGCGACTACGCTCGCGCCCAGCCCCGGGTCGACCGACTACTTCTACAGGAGGCCCTGAAAATGCTGCGGTCGCCTGGTCGACGTCGGCTCTCCTTGGTGTCGCGAGCCCGTGGCTAGTGTGACGTGGGGACCTCAGGCACCTCGGACTGCTGCTGCGAGCGCGAACCCTAGATTCTTCAACAAGAGGTCCCTCCAGGCGATCCCGTGTCGGCCGAGTCGAGGGAGGTAGGGATGGACACGCTCGTGGAGCGCTGTGGCGGCTTGGATGTGCACAAGGCGCAGGTGACCGCCACGGTGCGCATCACCGAGGGCCGCGAGGTGCTCCAGGACACCAAGACGTTCGCCACGACCACCCGGGGGCTGCTCGCGCTGCACGACTGGCTGGCGTCGTGGCAGGTGACCCGGGTGGGGATGGAAGCCACCGGGGTGTATTGGAAGCCCGTCTACTACGCGTTGGAGGACACCTTCGAGACGTGGCTGCTCAACGCTCAGCATCTCAAGAACGTCCCGGGCCACAAGACCGACGTGGCCGACTCCGCATGGATCGCCCAGCTGGTCGCCCATGGGCTGGTGCGCCCCAGCTTCGTGCCGCCTAAGGAGATCCGCGAGCTGCGCGACCTCACCCGCTACCGCAAGAGCATGATCGAGGAACGCACCCGTGCGGTGCAGCGCTTGGACAAGGTGTTGCAGGACGCGGGGATCAAGCTGACCAGCGTCGCTTCGGAGACCCTGGGGGTGTCGGCCAGGCTGATGCTGGAGGCGCTCGTGGCGGGCACCCGCGACCCCGGGGTGCTCGCCGATCTCGCCCGTGGCCGGCTGCGGGCGAAGCTGCCCGCGCTGCGTGAGGCGCTCGAGGGGCATTTCCGCACCGCCCACCACGGGCTGATGATCGCTCAGGTGCTGGCCCACATCGACTTCCTTGACGAGTCCGTCGCGACGCTGTCGGCGCGCATCGAGGAGCTGATCGCCCCTTTCTCGACGAAGGTGGAGTTGCTGTGCACGATCCCGGGGGTGGCACAGCGCACCGCTGAGGCGATCATCGCCGAGATTGGCGTGGACATGACCCGCTTTCCCACCTCGGCGCATCTGGCGTCGTGGGCGGGGGTGTGCCCGGGCAACAACGAGTCGGCGGGCAGACGCAAAATCGGCAAGTCGCGCAAGGGCGACCCCTGGCTGCGCAAGGCCCTCACCGAAGCGGCCAAGGCCGCCGCGCGCAGCAAGGACGTCTACCTCGCCGCCCAGTACCACCGGCTGCGCGGCCGCAAAGGACCCGCCAAGGCCACCGGCGCGGTCCGCCACTCCATCCTCGTGGCCGCCTGGCACATCCTGTCCGACGACGTGCCCTACGCCGAGCTCGGCGGGGACTACTTCGACCGTCGCCGCGACCCCGAACGCGAAACCCGCGCCCTGGTCCGCAAACTCGAACGCATGGGCCACACCGTCACCCTCGAAAAGAAGGCCGACGCCGCATGAGTCCGAAGCCCGGCTGCCCGTCACCGGCATTTTCACCCTAGTGGTCATGGCCCCTGGACGGGGTCACCTCGGCGGCTGAAAATGCTGCGGTCGCCTGGTCGACGTCGGCTCTCCTTGGTGTCGCGAGCCCGTGGCTAGTGTGACGTGGGGACCTCAGGCACCTCGGACTGCTGCTGCGAGCGCGAACCCTAGATTCTTCAACAAGAGGTCCCTCCAGGCGATCCCGTGTCGGCCGAGTCGAGGGAGGTAGGGATGGACACGCTCGTGGAGCGCTGTGGCGGCTTGGATGTGCACAAGGCGCAGGTGACCGCCACGGTGCGCATCACCGAGGGCCGCGAGGTGCTCCAGGACACCAAGACGTTCGCCACGACCACCCGGGGGCTGCTCGCGCTGCACGACTGGCTGGCGTCGTGGCAGGTGACCCGGGTGGGGATGGAAGCCACCGGGGTGTATTGGAAGCCCGTCTACTACGCGTTGGAGGACACCTTCGAGACGTGGCTGCTCAACGCTCAGCATCTCAAGAACGTCCCGGGCCACAAGACCGACGTGGCCGACTCCGCATGGATCGCCCAGCTGGTCGCCCATGGGCTGGTGCGCCCCAGCTTCGTGCCGCCTAAGGAGATCCGCGAGCTGCGCGACCTCACCCGCTACCGCAAGAGCATGATCGAGGAACGCACCCGTGCGGTGCAGCGCTTGGACAAGGTGTTGCAGGACGCGGGGATCAAGCTGACCAGCGTCGCTTCGGAGACCCTGGGGGTGTCGGCCAGGCTGATGCTGGAGGCGCTCGTGGCGGGCACCCGCGACCCCGGGGTGCTCGCCGATCTCGCCCGTGGCCGGCTGCGGGCGAAGCTGCCCGCGCTGCGTGAGGCGCTCGAGGGGCATTTCCGCACCGCCCACCACGGGCTGATGATCGCTCAGGTGCTGGCCCACATCGACTTCCTTGACGAGTCCGTCGCGACGCTGTCGGCGCGCATCGAGGAGCTGATCGCCCCTTTCTCGACGAAGGTGGAGTTGCTGTGCACGATCCCGGGGGTGGCACAGCGCACCGCTGAGGCGATCATCGCCGAGATTGGCGTGGACATGACCCGCTTTCCCACCTCGGCGCATCTGGCGTCGTGGGCGGGGGTGTGCCCGGGCAACAACGAGTCGGCGGGCAGACGCAAAATCGGCAAGTCGCGCAAGGGCGACCCCTGGCTGCGCAAGGCCCTCACCGAAGCGGCCAAGGCCGCCGCGCGCAGCAAGGACGTCTACCTCGCCGCCCAGTACCACCGGCTGCGCGGCCGCAAAGGACCCGCCAAGGCCACCGGCGCGGTCCGCCACTCCATCCTCGTGGCCGCCTGGCACATCCTGTCCGACGACGTGCCCTACGCCGAGCTCGGCGGGGACTACTTCGACCGTCGCCGCGACCCCGAACGCGAAACCCGCGCCCTGGTCCGCAAACTCGAACGCATGGGCCACACCGTCACCCTCGAAAAGAAGGCCGACGCCGCATGAGTCCGAAGCCCGGCTGCCCGTCACCGGCATTTTCACCCTAGGAGCACGCCGGTCGCGGTGCCTGCGTTCAAAGGATAGCGGCGCACGATCGCGAGGATGATCATCGGTGCCCACGCCCATCCGGGCCCGAACGCGATAACCGTCGCGAGGGCGAGCGTCCCGGGACCGCCGCCGGAGGCAAACATGACCGCAGCCACCGCTCCCGAGCCCATCATTGCCGCCGCGCTCTTGAGCAACGGGGGATCCCTTCCGTCCACGAGCCATCCGACCAATAGGCGAGTAACGATGCTCGCCGCACCCCCGAGGGTGAGCAGAAGGCCTGCGACAGGTACGTCAACGCCGTGGTAAATGGCAGTCTCCACGACGAACGCACTGAGGGAATTCACCGCGGCGGCCGCTAGGCCGGCGGCCAGGGTAACCATCAGCAGCCGCGGTAGGCCGTCGAACTTGACCAGACGTCGAGCTTCATCCGCTGGCGTGCGTTGGTGTCCCGTCACGCTGGGAGGTGGCAGAACTGCGGTCACGAGCAGGCTGCACAGCGTGGCGACACCATACGACCAACGCCATCCCATCGGCGACGCGATGAGCGGCACGGCCAGGCCGGCAAGGATGGACGACCCCATCGGCGCACTGAGCTTGATGCTGAGGCCGATGCCCTGTCGGCTCGTGGGCATGCCGTTGGCGAGCAGGTGGTTCGTGGCCGGCTGTACAGCTCCATTCGCTAGGCCCCGCGATGCCGTACGCAACGGTGAGCCCCCGCCACGTGACGAGCACGGCCACGGCGAGCATGGTTAGGCATGCCAGCCCGACGCCGAACAGGACGAGCTTCCGGGCACCGAGCCGCTCGCTCAGCCGCCCGCCCGGGATGGACGCGAGCGCCGAGCACGCGAAGAACACCCCGACCGTCACTCCTAGCGCGGCTGGGCCGAACTCGAGTTCCTGCCGCACCACCGTCGCGTGCGCCCCCAGCAGGAAGGGTGGCAGCGTGACGATCACGACACACGCGGTACCCGAGATCAGGACCCGTCTGGCGAACGACGTCATCGTGGTGGCGGCCTCGCCCTGGCTGCGCGTCCCCGCCCCGCAGCTTGCCGACACGGTCGCTCCGCACATGTGCGGATGTCGCCAGCCGCCAGGCCCACGTCGACAGCCGCCAGACCCAGTGCGGCAGTCGGCGCCGACGCGCGGCTCGGCGCGCTTGCGGCAGTGGTCTGGGCTGGGCAGGGTCGGTGGGCTTGCCAGGGAACGCTGTGTTGGTCTAGCCGTCGAGTTCGAAGTCGCGGGCTAGCTGGCGGATCTCTTCGACATCGATCTCGTTCGCGAGGTCGAGATAGTCGTTGGTGAAGAGCTCCTCGGGCGACCCCACCTCCTCGACCGTCACGCCGACGTAGTCGATGTAGGCCTCCCATTCCTCGACGGTGTTGCAGCCCCAGCGTTGGCATTCCTGGTCGTCGAACCGCATCGTCTCGATGCTCGCCTCGAGCGTCGCCACCTGGCGCTCCACGGCTTCCTCGGGGGTGAGCCCCGACGGGACCGTCTCGGGGAACAGCTCGAAGTGGATCTCCAGCGCGGCGCGAGGGTTCTCCATGAAAAAGATCTGCCCCTTCGTCCAGGCCCGCAGGTACCTTCGGAGCAGGTCGGCGTTCTCCTCGGCCCAGTCGCGCTGAACGACAATCTGATTCCCGAAGATGCTGTCGGCGAAGTTCGGAGGATCGAGGAACCGCAACTCGTTGCCCAGGGCCTCGATGATCGCGTACTGCGCGGCTGGCAGAGCCAGCGCGTCCACGTTGCCGGCCTCGAGCGCCGCGTAGCCCTCGCCGGCGGGCCCGACCGCGATGATCTCGATGTCGTTCTCGCCCCACCCTTTCTCGCGGATGGTCGCTTCCGAGAAGATGACGCCCTCGTCCCCGAGAGATGAGACGCCCACCGGCCGCCCTCGGAGGTCGTCGATCGACTCGATGTCAGAGTCCGGCAGCACCACGAAGTCGTATTGGCCATGCCGACGGAAGGCATAGACGCTGATGAGTCCCGGGTCTTGGCCCTCGGCAACCGCACGAAGGATCTGCGACGGCGGGGGAACACCAACGTCGATCTGGCCGGCGATCAGCCGCTGCGTGGAGTCGGCGGCGCCCTGCGTGGTCGCGACGTCGAGTTCGATGCCCTCTTCCTCATACCAGCCGAAGTGGTTCTGAAGCCACATGAAGCTCAGCCCCGGCTGCAGGATGGGGTTGTTCACCGCCATGTGGATGGTTGTCATCTCGCCTGGCGCGCCAGGTTCCTCCTCGACGTCATCGCTGTCATCGGGACCGTCAGCGTCTTGCTGTTCCGGCTCGGGATCTGCGCCGTCCGCGGTCACTTCCTCGGGATCATCGTCGGCGCCGCAAGCTGCCAGTACGAGCATGCCTATGAGGACAAACGACAACAGGGACCATCGTGACAGTTCTCGAATCGAACGCATGGTCTCACTCCTTCTGCAGGGATCGCCGCCACCACAACGGACAACGGGTTGTACTGGTTGCCTGTGCCTTTCTGCTCAGAGCGCGGCGCTGTCCTCACCCTCAGCCCAGAACGCCACCCGTTTGCGTGCCCCTACCAGCAGCATGCGCAGGGTCAGGCCAATCACGATGAGGATGACGAAGACCGAGAACACCCCCGCCACGTCGATCGAGTAGTGGGACTGGAGGATGAGCACGCCGAGTCCGCGCCTCCCGCCGACGAACTCCGACACGATCACGCCGAGGATGGCGAACACCAAGGCAACCTCGAGCCCTGCGAAGACGTACGGCGTGGCGCCGGGGAGCTGAAGCCTCCAGAACAGCTGGAGCCGGGTCGCCCCGAGTGTGCGCAGGTACTCGATGCGCTCTGGTGGCGTTGACTTGAAGCCCGCGAGCGAGTTCATCAGCACCGGGAAGAACGCGACGAGCGTCGCGAGGATGATCTTGGACTCCGTTTCGTTTCCGAACCAGATGATGAACAGGGGTGCGATCGCGATGCGCGGCAGCGTCTGGAACCCGACGATATAGGGCACGAGGATGCGCTCCAGCGTGAGCGACTGCGCGAGGACGATCGCCACGAGCACACCGGCCACGCTGGCGATCGCGAAGCCGGAGATGGCCGCCGCGTACGTGGAGACGGCGCCCGAGAGATAGCTGCCCGGGCCCGTCGGGCGGGTCGTGAGGCTCGTGTGGAGAGCGCCGACGACGCTGCTCGGCGAGGGGACGAGGATCGCCGAGATGTCGAGTACCCGGAGGAACCCCTCCCACGCCGCGACGAAGACTGCGAACGTCACGAGGAAGAGCCCGGCGTTGCGCGCGATGTCCCGGGTACGCGGTGGCGTCGTTCGGCTGGTTTCCACGAGGCTAGCCATGGCTATCCCGTCCTTTTCGGTCAGTTCATATCGAGCTCGCGACGCACCTTCCCGGTCAGCGTCGCGAACTCCGCCGTCCCCAGGAGGCTGATGTCCCGCTCCGCGCCGAGATCAATCTCCATGTCCGCTTTGATCCGCCCGGGACGTGGGGTCATGACGAGCGCCCGAGTCCCGAGAAAGACCGCTTCGGCCACGTCATGCGTGATCAGGATGATCGTGTTCGACCGTTCCTGCCAGAGGCGGCGGAGGTCTACGTTCATCTGCTCGCGGGTCATCGCGTCGAGCGCTCCGAACGGCTCGTCCATCAGCAGTACCGACGGCTCCGTGCTGAGAGCGGCGACGAGTGCGGTCCGTTGCTTCATCCCCCCCGACAGCTCGAAGGGGTACTTCTTCTCGAAGCCACTGAGGCCCACATCGGCGAGCAGCTGACGCACCCGCGGCTCGACTTCCGCCCGACGGGCGCGCTTGATGACCGCCGGCACCAGCGCGTTGTCCAGCACAGTGCGCCACGGAAAGAGCACCGACTCCTGGAACACCACGCCGAGATCGTCTCGAGCGCCGGTCCGTTCCTCGCCTTCGTACAGGAGCCTTCCGCTGGTGGGTTGCACGAGTCCAGCCACAAGGCGCAGCAGGGTGGACTTCCCACAACCACTTACACCCACGATTGTCAGCAACTCCCCCGGCTGAACGGAAAGGTCGACGTCCCGCAGCGCCTCGATCGACTCCCCGCTCCTGGTCGTAAAGGTCTTGCTCACGCCCTGGAACTCGACCACGGGCACACCGCCGGGACTCTCCGTCTGCGTCCCGGCTGTGGGACGGTCGGCGAAGTCAGTCACGAAAGGCTCCTTCTCGGGACGATGACCGGCGCCTTCGCATTGCGAACAGGCATGGCATCTGGCCGCGACAGCCTAACCCGGGTGCTAGCTGGTGCTAATCATGTGACGTGAACCCCATGTCAAGCCCCGCGCTCTTCTGAGGCCACCGAACGGTCACGGCCTTACCTTTGGTGTAGAAGGCGACGCCATCCGGTCCGTGTATGTGGTTCGCGCCAAACAGGGAATCGTTCCAGCCGCCGAAACTGTAATATGCCATCGGCACCGGGATGGGAACGTTGATGCCGATCATTCCGACGGTGCACTTGCTGGTGAAGTACCGAGCGGCAGCCCCGCTGTCGGTGAAGACGGACAGGCCATTGCCGTAGTGGTTACGGTTAACGAGGCCCAGCGCGTCCCCGGATGTGTCGACCCGAACGAGCGAGAGCACGGGGCCGAAGACCTCCTGGCGGTAGATCTCCATCTCCGGGGTGACGTGGTCGAACAGGCACGGGCCGAGGAAGAAACCGCCCTCCCGACCGCGGACCTGCAGGCCTCGTCCGTCGAGCACGAGTTCAGCCCCCTCTGCCTCGCCTTCCGCGACCAGGCCCGCAACGCGCTCCAGATGCGCCCGGTTGATCAGCGGTCCCATGTCCGCGCCGTCCTCCGACCCGTCGGTGACTGTCAGCCGCGATGCGCGTTCTTGGACGCGCTTCCGCACCTCGTCCCCAATGCTGCCCACGAGCACGCCGACCGAGATCGCCATACAGCGTTCTCCCGCCGAACCGTACGCCGATGACACCAGGGCATCTGCGGCGAGGTCCGGGTCTGCGTCAGGCATCACGACGAGGTGGTTCTTCGCGCCGCCGAGTGCCTGAACTCGCTTGCCGCAGTCGGTGGCCGTGCGGTAGACGTGCCTCGCGACGGGTGTCGATCCGACGAAGCTGATCGCGGCAATCCCTTCGTGGACCAAGAGCGCGTCCACCACCTCCGCGTCGCCCTGCACGACGTTGAGCACCCCGTCAGGGATCCCGGCCTCCGTCGCCATCTCCGCGAGCATGAGCGAGGGCGTCGGATCCTTCTCCGAGGGCTTCAGGACGAACGCGTTCCCGCAGGCGAGCGCCACGGGCAGCATCCACATCGGCACCATGACCGGGAAATTGAACGGCGTGATGCCGGCGACGACACCGAGCGGCTGACGGATCGAATGCGCGTCGACGCCGGTCGAGACGTTCTCTGAAAAGTCGCCTTTGAGTAGGTGGGGGATTCCACACGCGAACTCAAGCACCTCCAGGCCCCGGGCGACCTCCCCTCGGGCGTCGTCGAGCACCTTGCCGTGCTCTCTCGTGACGGCCTTCGCGAGGTCCTCGCGGCGAACGTCCATCAACTCCCGGAAGCGGAAGAGGATGCCCTGGCGACGCCCAAGACTGACCTCCCCCCACCGCTCGGCGCCACGCGCAGCCGACTCGACCGCATGGTCCACGTCCGCCGCGGTGCCGAGCACAACCTCGGCAATCCGCTCCCCCGTCGCCGGGTTGAACACCGGTTGGCGCCGACCCCCACTACCGGTGGAGGTCTGACCATTCACGTAGTGGGTGACTGTTCTCACGGGTCCACCCTTTTCCCTTGCGCTCATGTGTTGCACCACCCCTTGCCAAGGGCGGCCAAGGGCGGAGGGAGATCCTGGCCCACCCTCGAAGGACGCAGCCGCATCCTATTGGATTACCGAATACAGATCAAGATTTCTGTATACACTAGTCGGCAAGAGGATGGCTCGTGAGCGGGTCCGTCAGAAGTAGGCTTGCCCGGGGCCCACGGGCGCCTCCCAGAGCGCGCCGTCGTCGAAGGGCCCGCTGCCGTCCGCGCGCACGTAGACCACCCGGCCGCGGTTCACGACTTCGCCCATCAGCGTCTGCTGCAACCAGTCGAGGGTGTAGTCGTGGAGGTTGAGCCCCCCAAGGTTCTTAAGCCGCATCAAGGGATGGTACTGATCCTCGAAGACCCACAGCTCCTTCGGGGAACGCAACTCCTCGTAGGCCTCGATCGCGTCCTCAAGCGGGCAGAGCGGGTCGAACTCGCCCGTCGCGAGCAGGGTGGGGCACGCGATGCGCCCGAGCTGCCCGCGCACCGTCATGCCGCGGGCCATCTCGTCGAACTCGGCCTCGTCGTCCATTCCAGCCATGTACATGAACATCTGCTTGAAGCGAGGGGACGACTGCGTGAAGATCGTGTGGTTTGGGTTGAAGCACGCCACGGCGCTGGCGACAGCCGCGACGCGATCGTCGTGGTTGGCGAGGCGCAGTGACCAGTAGCTGCCCATGCTGATCCCATAGAGCGCAATGCGCTGCTCATCGATCTCGTCGCGCGCGGCGATGTGGCCGATCACCGCCGCGCCCGCGCGCTCGTACGCGTCGCCGACTGCGCGGATCTTCTTAAGATTCGACGACCCCTGGCCGGGGCCGTCCATGGCGAGCACGTGCATCCCGCGCGGCAGCGCCGGGTTGTTCGTCGTATGGAGGGGGAAGACTTCCTTGCTCTGGTCCATTCCCGGGACGTAGATGACGCACGGGGCGCGCCTGCGGTCCGGGAGGAGGTGCAGCAGGCAGGAGATTGTGCTGCCCTCGAACGGGACCTCGACACGCTCGATGGGGTAGGGGGCTACCTGTGATCGCAGGTCAACCATCTGGTCGACCTTGCCCCACAGGTACTGCTTGATGGGGTTGTCGTCGTAGAAGATCGGGTGCTGCGCCATCCGGTAGGCCTCGATGGCCTCGTCGAAGTGCTTCGTCGCGGTGGCGTGAAACCCCTTCGAGGCGGCCATCCTCGCGAGCGCTTCCTGGTGCTCGGCCTCCTGACGCCAGACCTTCGGCAGCATCCGGTAGTTGCGGGCGCGCTTGCCGGGCGGCACCTCCGGGAAGTCGCGCTCGAAGTTCTGGACGCGCCCGCGCGTGTTGAGCGCGAGGTCAAGCATCCACTGCTGGTTGTCCCGCTCGGTGCGGAGGTTCCTCGGCCTGGTCATCGTCTCAGCTCCCTCGGGTGCGCTCTCTGAGCCGGCCCTCGGCGCGGGGACGCCGCGGACCCGCGTGGTGTCAGTCCTCGATAATCGCCACCGCGCGGCACCAGGCGCCGCTGCCCTTACGGATCTTGACCGGGAACAGCGACACCTTGAAGCCGGTCGGCGGCAGCCTATCGAGGTTGACGACCTTCTCGGCGTGGGCGTACTCGACGTCCCTGCCGGCGCGGTGCACCGGAAAGAATGCGTCCTTATCGCCCTCCTTCAGTCGCTCCGCCATCATGTGCAGGGGGATGTCGAGCGAGTAGGCATCGGTGCCCATCATCTTCACGCCACGATCGACGAGCCAGAACACAACGTCCGCGGTGAGCCCCGCCCCCCGCCGTACGTAGTCGGGCCGGCCCCAGTGGCTGCCGGCACCGGTGTGAAACAGCACGATCTCCCCCGCGGTCAGCTCGTGTCCGATGTCGCCCAGGGCCTGTTCGACGTCACCGACGTCGATGTACTCCCCGTCGGCCTTCGACGAGAAGTCGAGCACGACGCCGTCGCCGTAGCACCACTCGAGTGGCAGCTCGTCGATCGTCTTGCCAGGCTTGCCCTCGGTGAGTGGGCCGAAATGCCAGGGGGCATCCACATGGGTCCCGGCATGCGACGTCAGCGCTACCTCGTCCACCGCACCGCCCACGTGCGGCTCCGGGAAGTCGGCCGCGTCCAAGCCCCAGGTCCGCGCCACCCGATTGGCAAAGTCGTAGTGATCGATGTACTCGATCTTCGCGGAGTGGTACTCGGCTGCGTAGTTCTCGAGAGGAACGCTGAGATCGACGATCCGTACACCCATAGGAGACCTCCTGTGCGGCTGCGTGGCTTGTGGCTCGTGGCTAGGCCGACGCGGCCCACCGGGTGTAGACCTTCGGGGGCGACGGCGTTGATGTTCACGTCCGTGAAGTGCCACAGCTCGCCGTGTTTGTATGGTCCGCCGGTGATGGCGATCACGGGCTGCATGCCATGAAGCCATCCCGCAGCCCGGCCGCGAGGTTCGCCGCGCCCACGGTTTGAGCCATGCAGATCCCGGCATGCCCGAGGCGCGGGCGTACCCGGCAGCCAGGTACGCGGCGGACTTCTCCCCATGCGTCATGATCCGGTTGATTGGAGTGTTCTTCTTTTCCATCTGGTAGAGCGAATGGTTCATCTCCGCACCGGTACGCTCTCCCATTGCATCTCCTTCCACTGCGTTCGCGCCGCGTTCGCTGCGCTGGGTCATGCATGCTTGTCGGCAGACCACCCTGCAGGAGTGAGGTGCTCCGACGCGAACCTCCGGGGGAGTTCCTCGAGTGGCGTCGCGAGCGTGTCGTTCCACGAGTTCAGGAATGCGTAGAGGCTGATGACCGCGACGAGCTCCACGATCTGGCCGTCGTCGAAGTACTGCCGCAACTCGTCGAAGTGCTCGTCACTGACGCCATTGGGCATCTGGGCGGCATCGCGAGCGAGACGGAGAGCGGCACGCTCGGCGCCGTCGAACAGCGGACTGCGCTCGAAGTCCCAGACCGCCTCGATTTTTGCGAGCTCGACCCCGTCCGCGAAACCGTGGCTGGCGGTGTGGGCCTGGCAGTAACGGCAACCTGCCGCGCTGCTCCGCATGAGCGCGACCAGCCGCTTGAGGGTGCGGTCGACCTCTCCCTCGAAGAGCACGCGCTGGAGCAACTCGTTCCACGCTCGCAGGATGTCGGGTCGGTGCCCCATGACAAGGATCGCGTTGGCGACGACGCCCCAGTCCGACTCGCGACGCGCGAAGACCGACTCGAACTCAGGCAGGGCCGACCGTGGAAGGGAAGGAACGCGGGGCATGCTCGACTCCTCTGGTCACCGTGACAGGTCTGCTGGGCGGCTTCGATGTGCCCGGCGGTGCCGGACGATCTGCCCGTCTCCTCGGGCGTCGCCACCTGCCGGCCCATGCACTCCGCGATTTTTAGGACGTTCTCGACCAACTGCGCGTTGGTTGTGGCCGCGTCGCCGTTCGGGAGGTACAGGTTGTCCTCCCAGCCCACCCGGACGTGGCCGCCGAGCGCAAATGGCGAGCGGGATGAAACGCCATTGCTGTACGGGGTGCCTCGTGCAGGTACGTGATGCCCGCGCCGGCGTTTACCGCATCGATGTATTTGACGCGAAACCGACTTCATGTCGTCGTGCGCTGGCATGTGCGGGTTGCTGGGTAGGAGACCGACGAGTCGACCGCGACGGTGATGACGAGTTTGTCCAAGATCATCCTCCTCGCCCCCGCGTGGCCGCGCTGAGGGGAACGACGCGCGAGTCAGCCTACCCCGCGAGCTGAATACAGGTCAAGCGGTTCGTATACACCACGGCCTCCGACGATCCCGGACTCAGGTTCGACTCGGCGCCGATCAGCAACTGGTGATGCCCGAGATCGAACAACAGCCGGTCGACCACTTCAGGAACGCGGGGGCATGACGGAACCGCGCGGCCGGCCGAGGGCGCCAGCCGATTAGAGACGGGAACGAACATGACGGTCATCGACGTGCACAGCCACTACGTCCCCGCACCGCTCGTCGAAGACGCCCGCAAGGGCGTGGGATTTGACGGCACTCGGACGGAGACGGGGACGGGCGGAGCGGCTTGTCCAGGAACTGGGCTTCCGCCAGCCGCTCGTGCCAGGCATCTACCAACTCCAGCCCCGCCTGACCGACATGGACGCGATGGGAATCGATCACGCGGTCGTGTCGATCTCGCCCATGCTCTTCTTCTACTGGGCCGACGCGGCGGCGACCGCGACCCTGCCGATGCAGGATCCAGCCGCGGCCGTGCAGGAACTCGAGCGTGCCGTGCGAGACCTCGTGATGCAGGGGGCACACATCGCCCCCTTCGTCGAGCAGGGCACGCTGGACGATCCCGAGACCATGACAGTGCTCAAGGCCGCCGAGCGCCTCGGGGTGCCCGTGATCCTTCACGCCTACCCGCCTGGCATGAGCTCGCGGCTCGAAGATTTCTACCTGCGGAACTTGATTTGCCATGCCGCCCGTCGGCGTAGGAAGGGAGTACAAGCATGAGGGGCCGGTCGAAGACGTACGGCAACGGCCTCACGCTGATGACCCGTAGGTGGGACGGCGTCGTCTCTTACCGGCTGAGCCGGCAGCGCTAGAGCGACCTCGCCTCGGCGTTCGCGCCGAGCATGTGCTTGAGCAGCACGTCGTGGGAGGTTACGAGGTGTCGCCGAGTCCACTCGGCCACCGCTTGGCCGTCACCGGCGCCAATGGCGTCGAGGATCTGGCCGTGCTCCTCGTGCAACTGCCCGACGTCGCCTAACCCTGCCTTGTACGCCCGCATGTACCGGTCCTTCTGGACGCGCAGGTTGTCGATCAGCGTGATCATCCGGTGGCGGTTGGAGCCCCGGTACAGCAGCGCGTGGAACTCATGGTTCGCCGCGAGCCACGCTTCGTCGTCGTCGGTCCCTTGCATGAACTCGTGCAGTTGCTTCATCTGCAGCATCTCCACCCGGCCGATGTTCGACACGGCCAGCTTGCACGCCAGCGGCTCGATGGCCTCGACCATGTCGTAGATCTCCTGCAGATCCGTGACGGAGATGTCGGCGACCGTCGCGCCCGCGCGCCCGTTCAGCTCGACAAGTCCCTCCGCAGCGAGCATCTGAAGCGCGTCGCGCACCGGGATCCGGCTCACCCCCAGCCTGCCGGCGAGCTCTGTCTGGTTCAGCCGCTCACCTGCCGAGTACTGCCCTCCGAGGATGAGCTCTCGTAGTCGGTTGACGACATTCCTGGCAGCTATGCCCGATCCTCGTGATCCTTCGTCCCTAGATGAGCTCGCCATGAACTCGCCGCCCTGTATACGAGAGTAGTCGGTCGCATCCCGGTTTCGGTCAAAGCTAGCATGAGGCAAGAGCTGCCGCCGATACCACGTGGCGTGGATACGGCGATGCTGGCACGCAGCAACAGACGCACGTCCTCGCCCCCGCGCACCGGCGGCGCGGAGAACGTGTTGGTGGCGTGCTAAGCCTCAATCCACCGCCTGCGGTCCGTTGGGGCTTGGGCGACGTTGGGAGCCGGGACGCGACGGTAGGTGTCAGGCGGCCGCGGATTGCGCGTTTCTGTCCCGGATGTGGGCATGCCGACGGTCCCGGAGTCTGCTGCGGGGGCTGACGGTCGATGGGTCTGGGACGGGCGGAGGGACGGCTCGCGATGGGCTCAGGCCGGGGCCTGGATCGCCGCGATGCGCACAGGGCGGCTCGAAGGCGTCGCGCCAGGGCCAGTTCGTCGGCGCTCGGAGTTTGAGCCGCCGGCCGGTGTGCGCCAGCCGGGCGGGCATGGTGACCAGCTTGGTCCGCAGCGTGTCGGTGGTCGCGTGCTGCCAGTCAGCCCCGGCGGCCCTCAACGTCCAGCGGGCAAGGTTGTGCGCCAGACACGCGAGGGCGAGCCAGGCCGCGTTGGCGTTGAGCCTGCCCGAGACGGCACGTGCGCCAGACCGCCAACGCGGAGGAGATCAGGTACTGGGCGCAGGTCGAGGGGCCACACTATGTCGCTGAGGCCGAGCGCTACGACGCCCTGCTCGGCGCATTCAGTGAAGCCCTGCTCGAGGCCGCCCACCTGCGCCCAGGTGAGCGCGTACTCGACGTCGGATGCGGCACCGGCGCCACCACCATCGAGGCCGCACGTCGAGTGCTGCCGGACGGCGCAGCGATCGGCGTCGATGTCTCACCGCCCATGCTGGACCTTGCCCGCAAGCGCGCTGCGGCGGCCGGCCTGGACCGGGTCGAGTTTCGCCGCGCGGACGCCCAGACCCACACCTTCGATGAGGGCCGCTTCGATGCGGTGATCAGCCGCAACGGGTTGATGTTCTTCGGCGACCCGCATGCGGCGTTCACCAACTTGGCTCGTGCCCTGCGCCCCGGCGGGCGCATCACGTTCGTCGCCCCGCAGGGGGCTGACCGCAGTGAGTGGATCATGGTGGCGGGCGCGGCCGCGGCGCCGCATGTCGGCATTCCGCAAGGGCTCGCGCCCAACGCGCCCGGGCCCTACGGTCTGGTCGATCCTGACAGAACGCGCGGCATCCTCCAGGGCGCGGGATTCGCCGACGTCGGCATCGAGGAGCTCACCCGGCCGGTGCGCGTCGGCGACGATGTCGAGGACGCGCTCAGCTTCATCCGCAGCATGCCGAGGGTCGCCGGCCTCTTCGCCGCCGCACCGCCCGACAAGCAGGCCGCCGCGATCGAGGCGGCGCGCGAAGCGCTCGTGCCTTACGCAGGTCCCGATGGCGTCGTGATGCACAACAACGGCGAATGGCTGGTCACGGCGAGCCGCTGATCACCATCTCACGCACAACGGGTGCGTAGCGTCCGGTGCGACCTAGTCCGCAGGCGAGGGGAGGCAGCGATGAATCTGAGCCTCCCTGTTGTGGCGGGCATGGTCTCGACCGTGCTCTTCGCGGTCAGCGCCTTGCCGATGCTGCGGAAGGCGGCTCGCACGAAGGATCTGGGGTCATACAGCCTGGGGAACCTGTTGATGAGCAATGCCGGGAATCTTGTCCACTCCGTCTACGTGTTCCATCTGCCGATCGGCCGATCTGGGCGCTGCACTCGTTCTACGTGGCCTCTGCCGGCATGATGCTCTTCTTGTACTTGCGGTGCGCATCGCCGCTGAGTTCACAGAACGTCACGGCGGTCGCTGCGACACAGCCGTCGCAGCGTGACCTCACAGTTCGCGGAGGCGGCTACGTTGCCGGTGCTGACGCGTCCCCCTCCGGCGTTCCGGCTGCGTAGCCGAGCACATCGTCGAGATCGTATCGGCGCTGAATTCCTCGTCCACGCAGGCTCGGCAGATCCGATCTGCTGGTGCGACAGCCATACGAGCGCCTGCGTGGCCCCATCCAACTCGCCCCACAGCACGCCGGCGTGCACGGTGGCGGTTCGCCCCGGGCCGATGCTGATGCTCTTCATCGAGCCGAGGTCGATGACCAGGCCGTCGTCGCATACGGCCGTGCCCGCGACGCCGTGCCCGCCGCCTCGCACGGTGATCGTCAGGTCGCGGTCGAACCGCAGCGCGGCGGCAACGTCATCCGAGGACAGGCACCGCGCGACGTACCGGGGCTTGCGGTCGATGGCTCCGTTCCAGACCGCGCGCGCCCGTCATAGTCGAGGTCATTCGGCGTGCTCGGCGGTGGCGTCCATCCACCGCTCGGCCCAGTCGCCGAGGATCTGCAGCACCGGCCAGAGCTCGCGCCCCGCCGATGTCGGCAAGTACAGCGACCCGCGCCCACCCGGCTTGGGACGAATCGATCACCCCAGCATGCTCCAGTTCGCGGAGCCGCGGGGTCAGCAGCGCACGCGGCGCCCTCAGCACGGTCAGGTGTCGACGGGCTGCTCCTCTCGGGCTCGTCTCGTGCGGCGCGTGATCCTGACCGTACTGATGGTTCCGTAGAGGAGGAGGGCGAACGCCACCGTGAGAATAGCGGCCGTCCACGGACGGGTGACGAAGGCGATCAAGCTGGAGTCCATGAGCAAAAGCCCTTGGCGAAGGTTGGATTCGAAGCCTTCTCCCAACAGCAAGCCCACGCCAGCGGCGGCAGTGGAGTAGCCATAGCGGAGCATGAAGTAGCCGACCAGGCCGAAGACGAGGAGGACGAAGATGTCGAAGATGGAACGGCGCAGCGAGAAGACGCCGATGTGAGTGAGGACGAAGGCGAGAGGAAAGATGAGCCGACGATCGAGGCGCACTACCTTGAGCAACAGCGTCCCAAGTGGCCAGCCGCCGAACAGGAGGATCAACGCACCGCCGAGTAAGCCGGCGACCGTGGCGTAGAAGAGTTCGGGCGACTCCTGCATCATCAGTGGCCCCGGAACAAAGCCCTGAAGCAGCAGCGCGCCGAGGATGAGCACCATCGAGTCGCTGCCAGGAATGCCAAGCCCTAGCGTTGGCACCATCTCGCCGGCCTGCGCGGCATTCCCCGCCGACTCGTTCGACGCGATTCCCTCCGCACTGCCCTTGCCGAACAGCTCCGGCGTCTTGGAGGTGAGCTTGGTCTGCTGATAGGACATGACCGACGCGCCGGTGCCGCTCATTCCGGGGATTGATCCCACCAGGGTGCCGATGAGGCTGCCCGCGAACACCGGGCGCAGGAACTGGCGAAGTTTACCGAAGCCCGGGAACTTCGATGAGAAGTTGTGCGAAGACGACAGGTCCCCCCAACCATACGTCTGGCGCATGCAGCGAAGCAGCTCGCTGATCGTGACCAGCCCCAGCACAGCCGGAATGGTGTCCAGCCCGCTGCGCAACTCGGGAACGCCGAAGGCGAATCTGGTGACCCCGCTGACGGGATCCGGCCCGATGAGGGCGACGGCAAGACCGAATGCGGCCGCGGCGAGGCCCTTGAGAATGTTCTCACCGGTCAGACTGATCAGAGCGGTCAGTCCCAGGCAGTACAGCGCGAATAGCTCTGGCGACAGGAACGTGTAGGTGATCGTGGACAGTGGCACAACGAGGAGCACGAAGAACGGGATGCTCAGCAGCTGACCGAACACGCACGCGAACCACATGGTGCCCATTGCGAGGCCGCCCTCGCCGCGCCTGGTCAGCCCGTAGCCGTCCATCGCGGTGAGAATCGCCCCTGGTGTGCCGGGCACGCCAAGCAGGACCGCGGGGATGCCGTTGCCGAATGCGACGGCGACGCTGATCGTCACCAGGAACGAGACAGCGGTCGCGGCATCCATGCCGAACGTGAGCGGAACCACCACCCCGAGCGCTAGTCCGGAACCGACGCCGGGAAGCGCCCCGCAGAGCGCTCCCCACAGCACACCGATCACGATGAACAGGATCACGATCGGGTTGGCCAGGATCTGCAGCGCTGCGGACAGCGCATTCAGTGCCAGTTCCATGCGTCTCCACACTTCCCACGCGCAACGGGCCGCCCATCCGCAGGGTCAGAACAGGCGCGGGACCAGCCCCTCGAAGAACAGGTCGACGGGCCCCGCCGGGAACCGCAGCCCGAAGACCCGGCTGAACAGCAGCCACGTCGCCAGCGTGAACAGCAGCGGCACCGCGACCAGCTTCCACGGCGAGCGAACCTTCATGGCCACCACGCCGGTCAGGATCAGCAGCCAGGTGGACACCAGGTAGCCGATCCGGGGCAGCAACAGCGCCCATCCCAGGCCCGCCAGCCACATTCCGAACGCGCGGACGGCCGAGCTCGGGTAGCCGGGCTCGTCGCCCGACCCGCCGTCGGCATACACGAGGTGGCTCGAGCTGCGTCGCCACCCCACCAGGCGGCGCCCGATTAGCAGCACTCCGACGACCAGAAGAAACGCCCCCAGCATCCGCGGCAAGCCGGCAGCGCCGAGGGGATCCGGCAGGGTCCCCTCCCGGATGTCCCCGGAGAACACGATGGCCGCGGCACCGACCGCACCGACCCCGGCAGCGACCGCCACGTCGATACGTCGGTCCACCACCTCGATCGGCTGCGACGGAAGTTCGACGTCGGCGCCATCCGCCGGCTTCTCCCTGCCTTCATCGGGAAGAAGCCGGCTGCCGCTCATGGCCCCCTCCGGTGCCCGCGCGGCGCGCGATCCATCAGTTGTCCTCGAAGTGCAGACCGATGTCGCGGATGATCGGCTCGGACTCCTCATAGAGTGTGTCCGCGAGCTGGTTGGCCTCTTCGGTGCTCAACAACTCGATGTTGATGCCGGCCTGGGTCTCCCCGCGCTGCTGGTAGATGTCGGTTTCCATTGCGGCCTCGAAGAGGGCGAAGAGCCACTGCGCATGGGACTCGGGCACCTCGACGGGCAGCATGAACCCCAGGACCGTGCCCCAGGTTGCCTCAGGGATCCCGTACTCCTCATAGTCGGCGGCCGTTCCGAAGTCGGGATTGTCGGCCCACTCCTCGGGCACGTCCTGAGACGTCGCGAAGATGACCTCGGCCCGACCCGTCTGGGTGGTGGTCGCCGCGACCTCGGGCTGCGTCATCGTGAAGTCGCCCTCGCCGCTGCCGATGATCGCTGCGGCGGCCTGACGGTCGGCCGCGGGGATCTTGTTCACCTCGATGCCGAGGTTGGCCAGCAGCCACTCCCCCGCGATGTCGGTGCCGCTGCCGACCCCACCGGGGATGTAGCGCAGCTCACCCGGGTTCTCCCGGCCGTACTCCACGAACTCGGCGAAGCTCGCACCCCAGGGGGCGTCGGTTCGCGTCATGACGACCCATGGGTAGTTCTCCGTGGAGATGAAGAAGTTGACGTCGTCGATGCCGACACCCGTCTCCTCCTCCAGCGGCGCGACGTGCCAGTCCGTGGCCGTGCCACCGATCGAGGTGATGACCGGGAAGTACCCCTCGAGCCCGCCGTCGCGGGTCTTGACGTCCGCGAGGGTGTTGACCGTCCCACCCTCGGCCCTGGGCTCGTCGGACACGATGATGTCCACCGGGGAGATGCCGTTCAACGCTTCGTCGAGGGTTCGCGCGTAGACCCCGTCCAAGGAACCCGCCTCATCGACGCTCACGAGCGTGATCGGCATGTCCGGGAACCCGTCAGGCAGCGGCTGCAGCTCCCCGTCGACGAACTCGGGTTCCACGTCCGCCGCCGGCTCACTGCCAGCATCTGCGCCGCCCGACGCTTGAGGAGAAGCCTCCTGGACGCAGGCCGTAAGCAGGGCGATCGCGGACAACGAGATGAGACGTCTGGACTTGCTGGTCGTCATGGCGCTTTCCCTTCATCCCAGCTGATCTTGGCGGCAAACGCATTTCTTGAGATGGTGACGACGTCGTCAATGCAGGACGCAGAGGTTACGCCCCGGCGGCCTGCTGGGAGAACCGGTCCGGCAAGAGACGGAGGAGGTTGCCGCCCAGGATCGCCTCCTTGTCTTCTTCGCTGATCGTCTCGCAGGCGCGAACCCATGCAACAGGATCCGGCTGTCCCATGTCGGCCGGATAGTCCGTTCCGAGGAAGACACGATCCGCGCCGACGCGCTCGACGATCAACCTCAGGGTGTGCTCATTGTGCACCAACGAGTCGACGTAGATTCGCCGCAGGTACGAACTGGGCGGGTCGACCGCGTGGCGGGAGGCCTCTGGCCGCACTCCGTAACCGTGGTCGAACCGGCCGATGCCGAGGCAGGCGTACCCGCCACCATGCGCAAGGCATACCCGCAGGTCCGGGAAGCGGTCGAGCACACCCCCGAACACCAGGGATGCGAACGCCGTCGTGGTCTCCAGAGGGTTGCCAATGAGATTGCGAAGATGGTACTTGCCGAGGAAGTCGCTTCCCCGGACACGGGTCGGATGCATGAACAGCAGTGCCTGCAGTTCCTCGGCGGTTTCCAGGACGGGGATCAGCGCGGAGTCGTCCCAGTCCAGGTTGTCGATGTTGGTCCCCACGATCGCGCCGACGTGGCCCAACTCCTCCACACCTCGTCGCAGTTCGGCCGCCGAGGCGACGGGGTCTTGCAGCGGGAGATATGCAAAGCTGGCGAACCGCGACGGGTAGTTCCTCACAACTTCCGCTAACTCGTCGTTGACCATGCGGGCGAACGCGGCAGCATCCGTGCGGTCAGCTTGATACCAAAATAGAGCCGGGCTGAGCGACAGGATCTGGACATCGACGCCGGCTGCGTCCATCTTGCCCAGCCGATCCTCGACGGTGTCTGTGTAGTCCGGCCACGGCAGGGCTGCGCGGCTGTCTCCGCACCGGCTGGACAGCAGCCCGTTGGCTGACTGCTCGAAGCTGATACCGTGCAGAACCTCGCCGGAGCGGGTGGCACGCACGATGCTGGGCGTGACGAAGTGTGCGTGGACGTCGATGTTCACGGAACTGTTGGACCCTCCCAAGCTGTTCGGTCGCGCTCGCTGCTCTGAGATCTCCTGGTACAGGCCCCTCGCCCTCTTCTCGACGTGCGGCTTGATCTGCTGCCTGAAGATTTGCGTGAAGTGCTCGGCTTCACCGTGCGCGCGGCAGGCCGCCGCAGCACGGCGTTTACAACGAACATGGCGCGTCCTGGCTGGCGATGAAAACGGTCATGCGCTCTTCGGACCTCCCTCGTCCTCCAGCTCCATCAGGGCGCGCAGCCCCAGGTGCATGACGGGGGCCCCACCAGGCGTGACCGCTGCCTCCAGCGCCTCGAGGATCTCCTGCTTGGTGGCGCCATACGACATCGCACGCCGCATGTGGGAGGCAAGCGTCCAGTGAAATCCTCGCATCGATAGGATGACGATGTAGATCAGCTCGGCGTACTTGATCGGAAGCGCGCGCTCAAAAGGGGGTTTGCGCGCGATGTTGGAGAACTCGGCGTATGCAGCGAGGAAGTTGGGATCCTGATCAACCGCCCACTCCCACTCCGGATACATCTCGCCGTCGCGGGCACTCGTCATGGCCTCACGAATCTTACGCTTCTTCTCCACGAGCTCGTCATCGGTACGCGCCATGCCATCCTCCAGTTCGCTAGGTTCGGGCGGAAGCCTCTTGTCGGTGTCAGCTGGGCCGTTTGCCGCCAGACTCGGTTCGCACCGAGCAGAATGCGGGTTGGCCGGGCGCCGACCTGTATACCGGCTAGTGTGCAAAACCGCTGTGACCTGCGCAAGGGTCATGGGGGTTTGGTGAGGACCGCTCTCGCGGGGCCGCTTCGGCGGGAGCGAACCGCGGGGACCAGACCCGCCTCTCGCACTGCGGGCCCCTGGAAGAGTGGCACGCGCTATCGGACCGAGCGAGCCCTCCCGAAGGGTCGTCGGGCCAAGCGTCGACCGTATTCTTGTGCGCATAGAGTCCGCGCGCGCCGTAGAGGTGTCCCGTCATCGTGATACCGTCCTTGAGGTCGGTGAGCACGGGGACGGCGCCCCCCAGGCCTGCACCATTCGCTCATGGAGCTGATTGGGCTGCAACTACTCTCAGGCCTGCGCAGTCCTCAAGGGTGCGAATCTCGCGCAGTCGGTTGGAGAGATGTCGAAACCCGTTGTCCCAGTACCCGAAGATGCGGTATCCGGTCGCCGCTTCCGTGCTTTCGGTCAGCATGCGCCCGAGGTTTCCATCAAGAGCGCTGTGGGCTTGCTCCAGCGAACCGGAACGGCACGTCCCAGGACCGCGAGCTGGCCGCCTCGACAATGTCCAGCAAGTCCGTTATGCGATAGCCGTGCTCAGCATCCGGGAATACCGAAAGCCTTGTCAACGCGGGCTGACGTGACTCGAGTCCCGCCCGCTATCCCTCCTCCTGCTCGACGAGAGCCCACGACGTCGACGACAAATCGGCGCAGATCTCCAGGTCGGCCGTGGCGGCACGTCCAGCGGCGGAGCCCCACGCTGATTCCATCGCGTCACGGTCGCTGAAGTACAACTCCACGACAGCGTCCCAACCCGGAGGCGGCCGGAGCGGGTCGTCGGTCGGGAAGTTGCGGACGTAGCGGACGAGATTTGGGAGCCGCCGCGCCAGCGGCACATGGATCTCGTCGAAGCGCCGACGGAATTCAGCATGGGTCGTGCCGGGTTTGCGCCGGACCACGACGACGAACTTCACCACGCGCGCAGTCTGCCCCGTTTGTCAACCTCGCGCCAGGGACACGCGACGCGAAGCGCAGGAGTGGTCCTGCCGAAGGAGGCGGGGATCGGGTCAGAGTCAGGTCGGCGCAGCCGACGTCCTGAACCTGGGCGTCAGCCGTACAGCAGCGAGCGGGCTGTGGCGTCCGGCACCAGACCTCGGGCGTCGGGCGTGTGAGCGCGCGGGGGCCCTGGTCAGGAGGCGTTGCCGTCGGTCGCCGCCTGTTGAACGTCGAGGATCAGCGTCCGGTCGAGGTAGGTGGCGTAGAGCGGCCGCGGTGAGCCCGGCCCGCTCGCTGCGGTCCAGCTGGATGACGAGCCGCACATCGACGCGGACCTCCCTAGCGGTGACGGTTCGCCGCCAGCCCCCGACGGCACGACCGTCGACCGTCACCACATGCGCGTCAAGGACGCCGGGTGGCAGCTCGTGGCCGACCAGCGTCGGATCGATGCTGTCGCGCCGGTCCGCGAAGCCGATGAACAGCTCGTCGTAGTCAGGCAACAGGTGCACGGCCGGATCCCGCCTCGCGGTACGGACCTCGAGCGGCGGGAAGGCGTAACGCGTGCGGCCGTCGACCTCGTCGACCGGTGGGGCCTCGGCGAGCTCGATGCCCCGCGTCGCGTCAGCGACGGTCAAGCCCGACCACCACGACAGGTCCTTCGCGGTCGCTGGACCCCGCCCGCGCAGGTACCGCTCG